>QCWB01000079.1 GCA_013114715.1 Nitrososphaera sp. | reverse complement strand
CCTGGAAAGTTTCGGTCAAACCAGTCTTTGAACTGCATCTCGTTGTTGTACCTGTCAATGTAGTACTGCGCGTCCTTGCTTGGGTCTGGGAATCCTGGGATCTTGGTAGTCACCACCGGCTTGTTGTTTGGGTCTGGCAGTCCCACTACGGCATAGATTGTCTCGCCTGGAAAGTTTCGGTCAAACCAGTCTTTGAACTGCATCTCGTTGTTGTACCTGTCCACATAGTACTGTGGGTCTTTGTTCGGGTCGGGGAATCCAGGAATCTTGGTAGGTGAGGGTTCTGGTTCCGGCTCTGGCTCTGGTGCAGATGGCTGCGGCGTCGGTGTGGTCGGGGCAGGTGTAGGAGTGGGTGTTGGCGTGGGTGTAGGGGTGGTCGGAGCAGGTGTAGGAGTGGGTGTTGGCGTGGGTGTAGGCGTAGAAGGCGGCGGGGACGACTGCTGGTTCATAACATCTGCCGCAGACGGGCTCACAGGCGAGCCGTCCGGAGAATAATCGAAAATGGTCCACTTGCCCTTGTACAGCGGCTCTTCGTCGTAGAATGCAGTGGCGTTGTAGATTCCTTTTTGCGAGAACTTTTCCTGGAATTTTTCCTTTGACGTGTCAATTGGGTTTACTATAATGAGTGCGTCTTGATCAGACCTGCCGCCGGTAAGGGCCACAAACTCCCCGTCCGGGCCGTAAATTTTGATTGAGACCATCTTGTTTGCGTGCGCCGCATCGGTCTTGCCGGAGAACGTAATCTGGTCGCCTTTTTTGTAGGACGTCTTGTCCGTTTTGAATTCCACCACGACTGCATATGCCGGCAAAGCCGCCAGTGATGCCACAATAAGCAGCGTGAATAACGCAAGTGCTGTCTTCAATTCCTACCTAGAATACAAAAATGGCAATAGTGCTTTAATTACATTGTGTATAAATTCACAGTCATTGCTGGACAGATATAGACTTCCGAGAACCTTTATTTTCAGAGTGCCCGAAATTTACTCATGATGTATTCTCTGAACATACTGGGCAGCGAGTGGATAATCATCATATTTGTAGCGCTGCTGGCGCTGCTTGGGACAAACAAGCTCCCAGAGGTGACGCGCAGGCTCGGAAAGGCAGTAGGGGAATACAACAAGACACGTGCCGAGATTCAGAGCCAGCTTAGCGGCATAACAAACGCAAACATCAATGTGACCAACCCCGTACAGAACGAGAGGCAAAAGCTGGAGTTCATGGCAAAGTCGCTTGGCATAGACTTTGCAAGCAAGACCGATGATGAGCTGAGAAAAATGATTGCAGAAAAAATGTCCGCAAACACAGACCCAAAGGATAGAGAGTAGCTTTGGACAGGATTGCATTTAACAGGATATACAACATGAACTGCATCGACGGAATGCGAAACATTCCGGCAAGCAAGATAGACCTGGTTGTGACGGACCCGCCGTTTGCAATCGACTTTAAGGCAACAAAGCAAAACTACAACAGGACTGCGTCGCGCGTCATGCAGGGGTACAACGAGATAAAGCAGAAGGACTATTACGAGTTCACTGCAAGCTGGATGGGGCAGGCGTTTAGAATCCTAAAGGAGTCAGGAAGCATGTACGTCTTTTCCGGATGGAACAACCTCAAGGACATACTAAACGCGCTAGACGACGTCGGATTTACCACGGTAAACCACATAATTTGGAAGTACCAGTTCGGAGTGGTCACGTCAAAAAAATACGTCACGTCGCATTACCACTGCATCTACGTCTGCAAGGACGAAAAAAAGCGCAAGTTCTACCCATACACAAGGTTTGGCAAGAACGAAAAGACCTCCGAGGGCCGCAGCCTGCACTACAAGGACAAGGAGGACGTTTGGGACATAAAGCGCGAGTACTGGACCGGCGACCAAAAGACGCCGACCAAGCTGCCTGCCGAAATCATCAGAAAGATTCTCGAGTATTCCAGCAAGGAGGGAGACGTCGTGTTTGATCCGTTTTTGGGCTCAGGCCAGGTTGCGGTGATCAGCAAGATGATGAGGCGCAAATATCTTGGGTTTGAGATTGTGAAAAAATACCACCAGTTTGCCAAGAAAAGGCTGGACAGGAACATCTACCGAGTGAAAGCCTAGGATACAAAAAGGACAGAATTTGGACTTGCGTCCCAATTCCGCATGAATCTATCTGTAATCCATCTTGCCCTTTATGCGCTTGACTTCGTTCATCTCTTCTCTGAGATGGGCTGCCAGCAATCGCTCAGACTCTTTCTTGTGCTTCCAATAAGCATTAAGAACCGACTGTCTGCTCTTTGCGCGCTTTAGGGCCGTCTGGTATTTTCTGTGGATAGCAGCTACGCCTCTTACGTAGCTACCGGAACTACTTCCCATGGCATATGGGATCCATTTCTGATACATAACATGGTCAAGTTCATCATATTACCATCATTACTGAGTTAAGGTTGACCAATTGACAGGTGTGCACCGGTACAGGCACACAATGTGCCAGTAGGCGTACAAACAATAAATTCACACCGCACCTAGAAGATGGCGAGATCGTTGAAGTATTCATGCCCAAAATGCAATTCAAACTTGGACATACAGAAAACGTTTAACAAAAAATTCGTCATCTCGTGCTCTGGGTGCTCGCTTGAGGACATTGTAGAGTATACAAAAAATATTGACGAGGTGTACCTGGAGTTCCTTGCCAGGTACGACCAGGGAGAGACCCCAAACAAGAGGCGGTTTGGCGCCGAGCTAAAGACTGCCGGAATAATACGGGACAAAAAGGAGATCGAGGAGATGATCGCGTCTTCAGACCCCGAGCAGATCACAAAGGACGTGCTGTTCTCAAAAAGGGACTATATCTCGTACTACAAGCAGATCAAAGAGCCAGATCCTGAGATGGGGGCAGGAGTCGACGAGATGGGCCTGGACGACGCCATAACAAAGCACCTCCGGGAGAAAAACATCGAGCGGTTTTACAAGTTCCAGGAGGACGCAATAAAGGAGATTGCATTCGGCCAAAATGTAGTCATTACTGCGCCCACTGCGTCAGGAAAGACGGAGGCGTTTGCAATACCGGTAATCCAGAAAATAGCAAACGGCGGCGCGGCAGGCATACAGGCAATCTTTGTGTACCCCACAAAGGCGCTCTCGCGGGACCAGGCGCCGAAGATTCAGGAGATTGCAAGGTGCGTTGGAATCGACGTGCAGGTGTTTGACGGGGACACAAAGGAGCAGGAGCGCAGAAGGATACTCGATGACCCGCCGCAGATAGTAATCACAAACTTTGACGTTCTGCACTACCACATGATGTATAGGACAAGGTTTGCGCAGGCGTGCAGTTCTGTCAAGTTCCTCATAGTGGACGAGACCCACGTCTACTCTGGGATTTTCGGCTCAAATGTTCACTACATCATAAAGCGCCTCAAGAGAATCTGCAAGAGCATGCAGTTTGTTGCGTCATCTGCCACGCTGGAAAACGCAAAAGAGTTTTGCGAGGACTTGTTTGGCGCAAAGATGCACATGATAAGTGGTGCTGGAAAAAAGGGCGAGACGGACTTTGTCATGATATTTCCGTCAATGAGGACGCAGAGGTCGCTCATGATAGAGCTGCTCGAAAAGCTTACCGCAAAAAAGCACAAGACCATGGTGTTTAGCAACTCGCACCTAAACTCTGAGCTTGTGGCAATGCAGGCAAGAAAAAAGAAGATAGACATCAAGGTGCACAGGGCGGGACTGATGGCAAACTATAGAAATTTTGTAGAAAAGGCGTTCAAGGAGAACAGGCTGATGTCAATTTCGTGCACGCCGACGCTTGAGCTTGGAATCGATGTAGGGGACGTGGACGGGGTGATATCGTCCACCATCCCGGTGAACAGGCTGATGCAGAGGATCGGGCGCGCGGCAAGAAAGGGCCAGCGAGGGTTTGCATTCCTGGCGCTTGCAAACGACCCGATATCACAATACTACAAGAACCATCCGGACAACTACTTTGAGGATGTGGAAAAGACGTACATTGATCCGAAAAACCCGTTCGTCGAGGAGTTCCAGGTGCTGGCAATGGCATGCGACAAGCCCATTGCAATTCACGAGATGCCAGAGCACGCAGACGCAATACGAAGACACTTGGACGAAGGCAGGCTCACCGTGCATGAAAACAGGTACGTCCCAAATTACGACTCTATAAGGCAGATGCAGGGCGAGTACAGCATACGCGGGATAGGCAAGTCAATTGACATCTATATCGACGACAAAAAGGTAGGCGACAGGGTGCTTCCGATGGCACTGGAGGAGCTGCACGAGTCGGCAGTCTACTTTCTGGCAGGAATACGCTACAAGGTAAAGGAGTTTGACTATCCGCAAAAACAGTACGCAAAGCTTGCCCCCCTCCCAAGGAACTACCCGTACTATACCAAGGCGCTAACTGAAGAGTGGCCCACGATTGAGACTGTGTACGAAAAAAGGGCCGCCCTTGGAATAGAGACCTGGTTTTGCAAGCTGCACATACAGAAAAAAGTCTACGGGTACTCCAACATAGAGATAGGCCAGGAGGTCAACCAGGGACAGAAGATCACCTTAGAAAAGCCCCTTGAATACGACTTTGTCACAAAGGGAATAGTGATTCACGTGCCGCGCCCACACGACCAGATGCAGGCAGCGGAGAGCCCAGAATACGTAGAGGCAAGCGGGTACCATGCAACTGAGCACATCATAATTGAGGGAAGCAACATGGTGACGGGAGGGGTGTCGCAGGACCTGGGCGGAATATCTCTTGGAACGTCGGGCCTCATCTTCATCTATGACGGGGCAATTGGTGGAAGCGGCGCAAGTAAGGCGCTGTACGACAGGCTGGAGGCAGCATTTGAG
This sequence comes from Nitrososphaera sp., assembly GCA_013114715.1. Lineage (GTDB taxonomy): Archaea > Thermoproteota > Nitrososphaeria > Nitrososphaerales > Nitrososphaeraceae > Nitrososphaera. Next base: position 2,419 of record QCWB01000079.1, on the reverse strand, counting down.
CGCAGCCTCTCAATAGTGAGCGAGTGCCCCTGCACAGGCGAGGCAGGATGCCCAAGGTGCACATTTTCGTACAGGTGCGGCAACAACAACGAGTTTTTGCACAAAAAAGCGGCGCGCGAAATACTACAAAAGATAATCGACGGCGAGGCAACTGAGATCACAGAGCCCACAGAGGGAGACAGGCCGCTTGTGTAATCATCCACAATTAATTAAGAACCGGCAATAATTACAATCATGCAAAAAGTTGCGCTAGTTACGGGCAGCTCAAACGGAATAGGCCTTGAGACTGCGCTCGCACTGGCAAGGGATGGATACCATACATACGCGTCGATGCGTGATACAAAAAAGGCAGCCGAGCTGCTAAATGCGGCAAAAAAGGAAAACCTGGAGCTGTCAGTGATTCAGCTCGACGTGGACAAGGAGGAATCCGTCAAATCCGCAATATCTCAGATAATGAGCGAAAAGCAGAGAATCGACGTCCTGGTAAACAACGCAGGATATGGAATATTTGGGTGCCTTGAGGACCTCACGCTGGACGAACTAAGGGCGCAGTTTGAGACGAACTTTTTTGCAATTGCAAGGCTGATTCAGACGGTCTCGCCGATAATGAGAAAGCAGCAGTCAGGGACAATAGTGAACATCAGCTCGGTGGCAGGGAGGATAGGATTTCCCGGAACCCCCGCATACATCAGCTCAAAGTTTGCGCTTGAGGGGCTAAGCGAGTGCCTCAGGTATGAGCTGTCGCCATTTGGAATCAACGTGATAATGATAGAGCCCGGAGTCATCAAGACCAACTTTTTCAATGCGATGAAGATGCCAGGCAGCCAAAAGCCCGACTCGCCCTACAAGGAGATAACAAACAAGGTGATAGGAGGAATCAAGATGATGGCAGAGATGGGCACGCCTCCAAGGGAGGTGGCAGACGTTGTAATCAAGGCGATAAAGGAAAAAAACCCGCTTCCAAGGTATCCTGTGGGGAACGACGCCATAATGTTCCTTGAGGCAAAGAAGATGAAGACTGACATCGAATTTGAGAACTATCTCAAAAAGGAATTGTTCTAAGTTAAATTGATATACTCACGATATCCAGTTTTTATCAAAGTCCTCAACTGAGGCTAAATGTGATACTATGAAATGGAAAACATTACAACACAACGGGATAATCTTTCCGCCAGAGTATGAGACGCGCGGAATTTCAGTCAAGGTAAAAGGCCAGCCTGTCAAGCTGGACCTATTACAAGAGGAGATGGTCTACCAGTGGGCAAAGAAAAAGGACACCCCGTACGTAAAGGATGAAGTATTTCAGAAGAACTTTGTAGCGGATTTTGCTGCCACGTTTGGGGGCAAGTTCAAGGGAATAACGCTTTCAGACATTGACTTTTCTCAGGCATTCAAGGTGGTGGACAAGGAAAAGGACGCCAAGCTTCTGATGTCAAAGGAGGAGAAAAAGTCCATTGCGCAAAAGAGAAAGGAGATGCGAGAGAAGATGAAGTCAGTATACGGCAAGGCCATCCTGGACGGAAAGGAGGTAGAGATTGCAAACTACATGGCAGAGCCCGCGGGGATATTCATCGGGCGAGGGGACCACCCGCTTCGCGGCAAGTGGAAGCCAAAGATCACCCAAAAAGACGTTACGCTGAATCTGGGAAAGGATGCCAAGGTTCCTCCAGGCGACTGGAAGAAGATAGTCCACGAGCAGGATTCCATGTGGCTGGCATGCTGGGACGACTTCATATCAGGCAAGATAAAGTACGTCTGGTTTGCGGACACCGCGGGACTAAAGCAGGAGCGCGACATGGAAAAGTACGAAAAGGCTGCAAAGCTTGGAAAGGAGATCAAAAAGGTGGAAGAAAAGATTATCGCGTCAATGAAGAGCAGGGATCCAAAGGTCTCAAAGATTGCAACCGCATGCTATCTGATTTACAGAACTTCCATGAGGGTCGGAGACGAAAAGGACCCAGACGAGGCAGACACGGTAGGCGCCACCACTCTCAGAAAGGAGCACGTCAAGCTGGAAAACAACACCATTCACTTTGACTTCCTTGGAAAGGACTCTGTCAGATGGGAGGAGACGATCAGAGTAGAGGGAAACGACACAATGCTGTACGAGAACCTCAAGAAACTGGTCTCAGACAAGACGCCAAAGGATGAGATCTTTGACGGCATAACATCCAGGCACGTAAACGCCTTTTTGAGCAGCGTAGTCAAGGGCCTTACGGCAAAGGTCTTCAGAACGTACCTTGCAACCACGCAGGTCAAAGAATACCTCAAGGGAAAAATGGACGTTCGGGGAAAGACCGAAAACGAGAAACTCTACATTGCAAAGATGGCAAATTTGCAGGCAGCAATGATGTGCAACCACAAGAGAACCATCCCCAAGAACTTTGAGGAGACGCTGCAGAAAAAGAAGGAGACCCTC
>QCWB01000078.1 GCA_013114715.1 Nitrososphaera sp. | reverse complement strand
TGTTGTCGGCTACCTTGTGCTCTCATCAAAAGATTCAAGGCTTGCTCGTCTAGGCAGGCTTGGACTGTGGTTCATACCGCTAATAGGAATTCCGCTTATCTGGCCTGCCCAAGCAGTTGCGGCAGGCCAGTTTGACCTGTGGCTAAGAGACGTCAGCTGGCAGGCAGGGCGCACGGGCGATTTTATCGGGTCGATGCTTGCACCGTTTTACAACATGGACCCAGTCGTGCTCTCGCTTGGCCTTGCCGGCCTTGGATACGCTGCGTATCGCCGGGATTATTTCCTTCTGCTCTGGGCCGTGCCGTTTCTGCTGTTCTACTCTACAGAAGGCTACAGGCAGTATTTCTACTGGATTTCAGTCCTGCCGGCCTTTAGCGTGGCTGCCAGCATCTTTTTGGTCAAGGTCTGGGGGCATGTCGCAGACAAGGTCCACAAGCGATTGTTGCCTGTCTCTGTAATTGCCATAGTTGTATTTGGATTGGCAAACACGTCGATTCTGATAAGCACAGACTTGGCGTCTGTCCAGTACAAAGTTGCCGCATACGTCATAAGCAACACTGACCAAAATACGACCATACTTGCAAGCCCCGTGTATTCCTGGATATTTTCAAGCGTTTATGACAAAAACGCGTTTATCGACTACAGAGATTACCTGTTCTATCCAGTGCAGACTGACAACGTTCTTTTGGTAGCCGACAGGCATTTCATGTGGGACCAAGAAGGCCAGCAGAAACTTTACGACCTGTACGACAGGACTGAGAATATAGAAACATTTCGCGGAAATATCCTAGATTACGACAGCAGGGTGTATCCGTACAGAAACCTGTATTATAATGATGAGGCAACTATAATCGAGGTTCGATTTGGGCCAGCCGACTAGGGATACCTTGCCTGTATCCTGCCGTCAAAATCAAACATGATGATGTCCAGCTCCAACCGGCCTGATGAGTGCTTTGTCATCTGATCGTAGACGTTTTTGCAGATAATGTCGTAGAATCCCGAGATGTTGTGCTTGGCTATGATCTCGCCGGCGTGCCTTGCAGTGTTGGCCTGCTTTATCTCGTCAATGACGGCCTGTGGGGCATTGCACTGCAAAGCAAGCCTGGCCAAAAAATCCATGTCCACGTGCGAGCCTTTGACATGAGTCTGCTTTATGCCCATGGCCATCTTGGTCAGCTTGCCGATAAACCCCGCTATGACTGCTTTTTTCATTTTCTTGTCTGCGCACTGTTTTATCGAGTAGCCTGAAAAATCGCCCATCTGGACAAAGCAGTGGTCTGGCAATTTGAACAGCACCTTGGCAAAATCCTCGCTTCTGCCGCCGGTAGTCAGCACTGCCGTGTCCGCGCCCATGGCAAGGGCAACATCCAGGCTCTGCCTTATAGAAGCGGCAAACGACGCAGTCGAATAAGGAAGGACTATGCCTGTCGTGCCAAGTATCGATATGCCGCCAAGTATTCCAAGCCGCGGGTTGTCTGTTTTTTTGGCAATCTCTTGTCCATTGGGAACAGAGATGACGACATCAACTCCCCTTTCCTGCAGGTCTACTTCGGACACGGCCTGCCGGAGCATCTTCATTGGCGTGCTGTTTATCGCTGGCCTGCCAATCTCTAGACCGAGGCCCGGCTTTGTTACCCTGCCGACTCCAACGCCGGCGTCGATGTTTATTTCGCCCTTGTTCTGGCTAAACGAGACAGTAGAGCAAATCTCTGCGCCATGAGTTACATCGGGGTCGTCTCCGCCGTCTTTGATAGCGGCGCAGGTGACTTTTTCCGGCTCTATTTTCGTCCAGGCCACTTTTAGATTCGCAGTCCTGTTCTTTGGCAGGCTGACTGTTACCTGCTCGACTGGCTTGCCAGTTGTCAGCGCGATCAAGGCGGCCTTTGTGGCCGCAGTTGCCGTGGTGCCTGTGGTGTAGCCTGTTCTTAGCGCGCCCTGCCTTTTTTTCTCTGCAACCGGCTCTGGCAGGTCCTGCTCTAGTTCTGCCAGCTCCAGGTCCTTGTCCTCGCTCATAGCATTACAGTCCCGCCGTCTATGACTATGGTGTTTCCGGTGGCAAAGGAGAAATCGTCTGACGCCACGCAGGCGGCAACCCTTGCCACTTCTCTTGGATCGCCCCACCTCTTCATGGCGTTTTCACTTGCCGCCATCTTCCTTTCTGCAGCAGTCATCGAGTTAAAGGTGGCATCCGTGGCAATGTTGCCCAGGGCCAGCGTGTATGCGCGGATGTTTTTCCTGCCGTATTCTAAGGCGATGTGCTTTGTCATTGCAATGATGCCTGCCTTTGCCAGGGTGTACGGCGCGCCCTCTACATGGCCCGAAATGGCAGGAGTCGAAGAAATGCTGATAATCGCCCCGCCGCCGGTCTTGGCCATAATAGGCAGGACGGCGCTTGTAAGCCGAAAAGTGCCTCTCAAGTCCACTGCCAGGATATCTTGCAACTCGTCGTCGCTTACCTCGTGCAGCTGCTTGTACCATATCTTTCTGTCAAAGGGGTATCCTGCATTGTTTACTAGAACATCAATCGCCCCATAGTCGTCTGAGACCATTTTTGTAAATTTCAAGACAGAAGATTCATCGGTGATGTCCAGCTCTGCAGGGTCCGCGTTCTGCATTTCGGATGCTGCACTTTGCGCGTCTTTTAATTTCCTAGAGCAGATAATGACATTTGATCCGCGATGGGAAAATTCCTTGGCTATCTCTAGGCCTAGGCCCTTTGCTGCGCCTGTTACAATAGCCACCTTGCCGTTTAGCAACACTATTCCTTGCATACAGGATATTTTATGTTGTTCTATTTCAGAAATGCTGCCTTGTCGGTCTTTTCCCAGCTAAAAGTAGGCTCGTTTCTTCCAAAGTGGCCGTAGGCTGCTGTCTTTCTGTAAATTGGCCGCTTCAAGTCCAAAGTGGATATGATGCCTGCCGGGCACATGTCAAAGACCTTTCTTACCTTGGATTCTATCTGCTCTTCATCAACTCTGCCCGTGCCAAACGTATCTATCATGATTGATACCGGCTCGGCTACGCCAATTGCGTAGGCCACCTGCACTTCGCATTTGTCTGCCAGGTCTGCTGCAACGATGTTTTTTGCCACGTACCGGGCCATATAGCAGGCTGACCTGTCCACCTTGGACGGGTCCTTGCCAGAGAACGCGCCGCCGCCGTGCCGTCCCATGCCGCCGTAAGTATCGGCTATTATCTTTCTTCCAGTCAGGCCGGTGTCTCCTGGCGGGCCGCCAATGACAAACCTGCCTGTCGGGTTTACCAGGAATTTTGTATTGCCGTCTATCCAGTCTCCGCAGACTGGCTTGATTATCTTGCTTATTACCTCTTCTCGCAGCTGGCCAAGTGTAATGTCTGGAGAATGCTGCGTGGAAATAACAACCGTGTCAATGCGCTTTGGAATGCCGTCCTCGTATACTACTGAAACCTGAGACTTGCCGTCTGGCCGAAGCCATCCTAGCTCTTTTTTCTTTCTTGACGCGGCCAGCTTCATTGACAGCTGGTGAGCCATGGTTATTGGAAGGGGCATCATCTCCGGAGTCTCTTTTGTCGCGTAGCCAAACATCAGGCCCTGGTCGCCAGCACCCTGCTGCTTGTTCTCCGAAGCTGTGACGCCCATAGAGATGTCCGGGCTCTGCTCATGGACTGCTGTAAGGATAGCGCATGAATCGCAGTCAAAGCCAAACTCTGGCCTGTCGTAGCCTATCTCTCTAATAGTGTCACGGGCAATTTTCTGGACGTCAACATGGCCTTTTGACGTTATTTCGCCGGCCACAAGCACAATGCCTGTAGTAGTCATGCATTCTGCCGCTACACGCGAGTTTGGGTCCTGCCTTAGAAAGTCATCTAGGACTGCGTCAGAAATCTGGTCGCAGACCTTGTCTGGGTGTCCTTCGGTAACGCTTTCAGAAGTAAAAAGCCAACGCTTGACCATGTCTTTGCCGCCCGTGCTCAGAGATCTTTTTCGAGCTTTATGAACAGGACGTTGTTGCCCCTGATAACGACCTTGCCGTAGTTGGCCATAACGTCGTTGCCGTTGAATTCTTCTGCGTCAGTCAGTATCAAGTTCATGTACGAATCAACGTTGTTCATTCTTCCCTTGTATTCCATCTCGCTCTTTAGCCGGACTGCAACTTTCTTGTTGATGGAGCGCTGCAGTATAGAGAGCGGACGTTTTGGTTGTTGTGACGGTGAAGACACGTTTAATTAATCACTTTGCAAGTCAGAAAATCTCTGCTCGAATAAAAAGGTTCGCTTGCATGCGATGCGTTGATAATATCGCAAAAGCAATGAGCATTGGTGCTAATCTCCACCGGCTCCAAAGCCATCGACTCTTTGATAGGAGGCGGAATTCGAGGCGGGCTTGTCTACGATGTTTTTGGCCAGAGCGGCTCTGGCAAGACCCAGCTCTGCTTTAGCCTGGCGGCAAACTGCATCAAGGCCGGCGGGCAGGTTTTGTTCGTCGACACGGCTGGCACTTTTCGGCCAGAGCGGATATCCGAGATGGCCGGTCTTGCAAATATTGAAAAAATAAAGTACGTCCGGGCGCTGACTGTGCAGGATCAGCTCAACGCGATAAGCAGGATGTCTGACGCCAGCCTAGTCATTGTAGATAGTTTGACTTTTAATTTTTCAGCCGAGTATTCCGGTCCGACAAGGCATCTTGCAGTGATGCACTATATCCACGAGCTGGCTGTGGCGGCGATAAACTCTGGCTGCGCGGTGGTCTGCACTAACATGGTTCGAAACGTGCCGCAGGAAAATACAGAGCGCGAGTTTCTTGGCAACACCGTATCGATAAACACGCACGTCAAGATAAAACTGGAGATAATCGAGCCGGCAAAATCTCGTTGCCAGGCCGCGTTTGATGGCAAGTCCGCAGAATTTTACATCACCTCACAGGGGATTTCCGACTCGGGCTAACTGTTTTATACGTCAACTTATAATCAAAATTGACTTTGGATGCGTCTTTGCAGCTAGGGGTCCCCCGGCCAAGCAGGTTCCACGTATCCGTGGTCTTGCCAACCTACAACGAGTCAGAGAATATTGTCAAGATGATAGACTCGGTAGCTGAATCCCTGCCTGAAGGCACGCATTCAGAGATTGTGGTCGTTGACGATAATTCGCCGGACGGAACTGCAGACATTGCAGCAGAGTACGGCCAAAAGACGCGCAAGGTCCACGTAAACGTGGTTAGAAGAAAAGGCAAACTCGGTCTTTCTTCTGCTATACTGGCCGGCGTTCATTCTGCTTCCGGCGAGATAGTAGTCGTGATGGACAGCGACTTGTCCCATCCGCCGCAGACCATACCTCGGATGGTCCATGAGCTGAAAAGCGCGACCTGCGACATTGTCGTTGCCTCAAGATACGTCAAGGGAGGCTCGATAACCAACTGGCCGTTTAAGAGAAAGATGATAAGCAAGGGCGCGACCAAGATAGCAAAATACGGCCTTGGAATTAAAAGCGTCAAGGACCCGATGTCTGGATTCTTTGCATTTTACAAGCACATCATCTCTGGAATAAAGTTCGACCCGATAGGATACAAGATGCTCCTAGAGATGCTAGTCAAGGTTCGCGGCGCCAGAGTAAAGGAGATTCCCTATACCTTTACCGATCGTCGCCATGGCGCCAGCAAACTGGACAGCAAAGTAATGCTCGACTACGTCAGAGCAGTCTGGCGTTTGTACAGGTACGGCAGGCAAAATTCAACTGAAAAGCGGACATCAGTCAAGTTCCTGTCAAAGGTGGGCCGGTTCTACACTGTCGGTGCAAGCGGCCTTTTGGTAAACATACTTGGGTCCTTTCTGCTCACCGTGCTGTTTCCAGAAATCTGGTACATGCACGCCACAGTAATCGCGGTCGCTTTCTCAATTACCACGAACTTTGTACTGAACAAACTCTGGACGTTTGAGGACCGGGACTTTGCTCTTGGGAAAACGCTATTCCAGTTTGGTCTGTTTGCTGGCTTTAGCGCGTTTGGAGCCCTTATCCAGCTGTCGCTGCTTTATTTTCTGGTCGAGAACAACCACATGGACAGGATATTGGGCGGCGTTTTGGCAGTAGCGGTGGCCTCGATAGGGAACTTTATTCTTAATAAGAAATGGACGTTTAAGGAAAAAATCTGGGGATAATTTCGTTTTTATCGTCATGATTTGGATTATTTACAGCATTTGACTTTCAATATGCTTATTTATTACTGATATGTATGATAATTAGACGATAAATAGATAGAGACCCCTCGCGTCAAAATGGTACGGCCAGACCTCATCGATGGAGGGACCGACTCTATCTAGATCTGCTTTCTTTTTCTTGGCTCTATCAGGCCCATGATCTGGAATCCGTATTCCAAGTTGTGCTTGACATGGTTTATTCCATGAGTGCCATGCGGGACAAACTTGCCGTCAATAAGGTTCTCGATGTAGATCTGGGTCTTTTTAACAGAATTTGCTGCGTGCTGCATCTGGTTGTCTGACAGTTTTCTGCCAAGGTCTTTTTCGACCATCTTTTTCAGCTCTGCAGAGTTTGTGGTCTTGCGGTATTTTTGCAGCCTCTTGTAGTTCCGTGACAGGTCAGAAATTTTCTTGATGTCTGCGGCAGACATCGCCAGAAGCGATCGCTCCAGATCCTTCTTTGACCTTGCCGTGACACCGGCCATGTTCTCTATTAATTCAGAATCAAACTCTAATGGCTCTCTTGGCTCTGCTGCCGGCTTGGCAACCGGAGTAGCTGAATATCCAGCAAGCGGGTCTTCGGCTATCGCTTCTGTCTTGCGTTTTTGGTAATACCGCTCTATCCCGTAAAGGCCGACCGCCTCACCTTTTGTGTCAAAGCCCCTGTCTAAAATAGAAATCACGTCTGTAATTATCCTTGGAAAATGGACCTTTGTCTCGTCCGATTCCTGCGCATAGTTCTGCATGATGTCCATGTAAATGTGAAACGTAGCGTCGCTGACGGGTTTTGTGTCTGCTTTTTTGGGATCAATTCCCTTGGCTGCAACGGTTAGAAAGTCGCACAGCTCTGCCTGACCAAACATCCTGTTATTAGAGGCCCAATAGTCCGATGCCGCCTTTATCGCAGTTATCCACTGTCCGTACTTGGCTATGACCTCTGGCGAGGCGCTAGCAGCAATCTCCATTATCCTTTTGCGCGCGTCGGCATCGTCTACCTTGAGCATCTCAAGGCAGGATGAAATTGTGTTTTCCATCAAATCGCCGGAAGCCATGCCGATTTTTTGGCAGATTAGCCCATTAAAGCTTTCGAATTTGAAACTATTTACATGGATATGCATCAGCAAGTCAGGATGGACTCGCTAGA
>QCWB01000077.1 GCA_013114715.1 Nitrososphaera sp. | reverse complement strand
TTTTTTCGTTCGAATCTATCGACTTGGCAAAAGCGGAAAACTTTTCGTCAAGAAACGGCGTCAGGACCTGCATGCCAATGTGCGAGGCGAGCTTTTGCGAAGAAAAATGCATTACCTGCCAGAGGCGCTCAAGTTCTGCATCCAGCCGTTTAGCGTCTGCGTGATAACGCGATAAAAAGTTATAGCCTGCAAACAGTTCGTCGCCGCCGTCGCCGGTGGCAACCTTTGTGTGGCCGTCTTTTTTTGCGCGCAAAAGTCCTGCCAGCGCAACGCAGGAATTTCGGATCTCTATAGGATCAAAGGTTTGAAAGACTTGGACTGTGGTATCAACCAGATCGATCATTTCTACTTCGTCAAAAATAACCTCGACGTGATTCTTGCAGAATTTTTCTGCGGCCTGCCTAGCGTATGGTATGTCTGGCGCGTCTGGCCCAAGCGCGGCTGTGACAGCATACTCTGGCTGCAGCATGCTTGCCAGAATTGAACTGTCAAGGCCGCCGGAGAGAAGCATGGCATCGGCATGGTTTCTGCTGACGCTTTCAGCCAACATGGCTGTTAATTGCTGGCAGGATGGCTTCAATTATTCTGCCTTGTGAGCTTGTTCTGGCGGAGCTTCGCAGAACTCGGTCAGGACTCCGTTTAGCGATTTTGGGTGTATGAAGGTTATTCGCCGGCCATACGAACCGCTTCTGATGCCGCCTAGCATCCGCATTCCCTGGGCGGTGGCTCTGGCCACGTCCTTTTCGATGTCGTCGGCAGTAATAGCGATGTGATGTATGCCTTCGCCCCGCTCGACTAGGAATTTTTTTATCGGACTGTCGTCTGCGGTCGGCTCCATAAGCTCAATTCTTGTGTCTTCGAGTTCAAGCATTGCCACTTTGACCTTCTCGTGTGGAACAACTTCGATCTCTAAATGGTTGACGTTGAGAATCTTTTGGTAGTTCTTTAGCGCCTCATCGACGTTGTTCACAGCGATAGCTATATGGTCTACTCTCATGACATCCACTTTTCCTGTAGCAGGGTATTAAGTATTTCAGAAGGATATTTTCGGCTCGTACCTTCCAAATACTTCACGAAGAGTGCTGCTGATCTCGCCAAGAGTCGCGTAGGACTTGACGCACGTGATTATCAGCGGCATCAGGTTGTCGTCTCCCTCTGCTGCCTTTTGCAATGACGATAGGGTCGCGTTGACCTTGGTCATGTCCCGGCTTGCCTTGAACTCTTTGAGCCTGGCCAGCTGTTTCTTTTCAATTTCTATGTCTATCTTGTTTAGCGCCGGCTCTACGTCGTGGGCGTCTTGGTACTTGTTTACTCCAACTATGACACGCTTGTTCTCGTCGATCTCTTTTTTAAGCCTGTACGAGTTGTTGCGTATTTCTTCTTGGAAGAAGCCCTTCTCTATAGCAGCCATCGCGCCGCCCATCCGGTCTATCTTTTTGAGGTACTTTGTTACTTCCTCTTCAATTTTGTCGGTGAGGCTTTCGATATAGTACGAGCCAGCCAGCGGGTCAACGGTCTTTGTGACTCCAGTTTCGCTTGCTATAATCTGCTGCGTCCTTAGGGCGACTTTGGCAGACTGCTCCGTAGGAAGTGCAAGTGCCTCGTCTCTGGAATTGGTGTGAAGCGATTGGCAGCCGCCCAACACTGCAGCCATAGCCTCTGTTGCAACGCGCACAATGTTGTTGTCAACCTGCTGCGCAGTCAGCGACTCGCCGCTTGTCTGGACGTGGAACCGGAGGTGTGTGGATTTCGGATCCTTGGCGTGGAATCTTTCCTTCATTATCTTTGAGTATACGCGCCGTGCAGCCCGGAACTTGGCTACCTCTTCAAAGAACTCCATGGTACAGCAGAAGAAGAAAGACAGCCGTGGGGCAAAGTTGTCGATCTTTAGTCCCCTTGCGGTGCAGGTCTCGATGTAGGCTATGGCGTTTGCAAAAGTAAATGCCAGCTCTTGTATTGCGTTGCTGCCGGCCTCGCGCATGTGGTAGCCGGAAATGCTGACTGGATACCATTGCGGGACTTTTGTAGAGCAGTATTCTATCATGTCGCCTATCAGGCGCATGGATGGCTTGGGCGGGTAGATGTAGGTATTTCTTGCCACATATTCCTTTAGAATGTCATTCTGCGTTGTGCCGCGAAGCTGAGCAGGAGTCACGCCCTGCGCCTCGGCAACGGTGATGTAAAGCGACAGCAAAGTAGAGGCTGTCGAGTTTATGGTCATAGACGTGCTGACCTTGTCCAGGGGGATTCCATCAAAGCAGGTCATCATGTCTTTAATAGAGCTGATTGCTACGCCGGTCCTTCCGACTTCGCCTTCCGACTGGATATCGTCAGAGTCCCTGCCGGTCTGGGTTGGCAGGTCAAAGGCCAAAGAAAGTCCCGTCTGGCCGTGATCGAGAAGGAACTTGAAGCGCTTGTTAGTCTCGTCTGCACTTCCAAAGCCGCTGTACTGGCGCATGGTCCAGAACCGCTCGCGGTACATGTTTGGATAAAGGCCGCGTGTGTATGGATACTTGCCTGCAGACTCCTCTACTTTGCGCTTCAAGTCGGCCTTTTTGTATTCCCGCTTGACTGTGATGTTAGAATCAGTCTTGAATGTCTCTGCCATTCAAGTCAGCCTCACTTGAAAAGGCTTGCAGCCACCTGTTCTGCAGCAATGTACGGGTCAATTTCCTTGTTTGCAAGTTTGTCAACAATCGACGAGTACTTTTTGTTCTCAGACAGCATAACGGCAACTTTTTGTTCCACAATATCAGAAACCATACCTTTCAGCTCTTCCTCTAACATCCTTCTTTGCCTGTCCTTATTATTGCTTTTTTCCGATAGCAGTTTATCTATAACCTTGGCTAGTTCCTTGACTCCCTTGCCGGTTTTGGCAGAAGTCTTTAGGACTGACGGCTTTCTTTCAGTATCGCCGATTAGGTCAACAATCGTGTTGTAAAGCGGGCCTGCTCCGTCGATGTCGGCCTTGTTGACTACATAGATATCGCCGACTTCAGTAAGGCCGGCCTTTATTGCTTGCACGTTGTCTCCAGTGTTTGGAGTGAAAATAACTACCGTCAGATCCACCACTTTGGTTATCTCAATTTCAAGCTGGCCGGCACCAACGCTTTCCACAAGTATCAGGTCGTAGCCGGCTGCATCAAGAACGCGTATGGCATTTCTCAGGGATTTTGAGACTCCACCTATGGCACCCCTTGAAGCCATGCTCCTCATGAACACCTTTTCGTCTTCCAGATTGCCAAGCATCCGGACCCTGTCGCCTAGTATCGCGCCGCCAGTAATCGGGCTGGTAGGGTCTACAGCAAGCACGGCGACTTTGTGACCAAGGGCCTGGCATTCCGGGATAAGACGGCCTACAAGCGAGCTCTTGCCTGCGCCGCCGGGTCCAGTAAAGCCAACCGTCTTGACCTTCCCAGTCATGCCAAAAATCTCCTTGATTATCTGCCGGGATTCTGCCTCCTGATTGTCAACTATGGAAATCGCGCGGGCCAGAGAGCGCCTGTCACCTTCAACAAGCCCCTTCACTATCGGAATCACGACGGTGCTTGGGCGTCAATATAATAAATCCTTTACACGTTGTTAGATAAAGATCAGGTCAATAGTGAATAAATATTTTAAGAGGAACCATACATTGCTCTACTAATGTCAACTTTGCAGCAACACAAGCCGATAAGAATACTGGTATCCAAGCTTGGCCTTGACGGCCACGATAGAGGCGCGCTTGTACTTTGCAGGGCATTTAGGGACGCAGGCATGGAAGTCATTTACTCAGGCTTGTTTTGCACACCCGAGCAGGTAGCCAGCATGGCTGTCGACGAGGACGTCGACGTGGTGGCCATGAGCCTGCTTAACGGAGCACATCTTACCTTGTTCCCAAAGGTTGCAAGGCTGCTAAAAGAAAAGGGAGCCGGCGACATCCTAGTTGTTGGGGGAGGCATCATCCCAGAGGCAGACAGAAAAGCTCTTGAAAGTCAGGGCGTGACTGGAAACTTTGGTCCTGGAACACCGCTTACGTCAATAATAAAGCACATCAACGAAAACGTGAAAAAGGGAAAATCCTGATCAGACTTCCTGATCAGGCCACATCATCTTGCGCAGGTCTTTTCCTACCTTTTCTATCTGGTGGTTCTCGATGTCCTTCATGTAACGGGCAAACGAGTTCTTGCCGTCCTTCTTGTAGGTGCTGACCCACTCCTCTGCAAACTGGCCAGACTGGATCTCGGTCAACACTTCCTTCATTTTCTTCTTGGCTTCCTTGTCAACGACGCGAGGACCGCGGGTAAGGCCGCCGTATCTTGCAGTCTCGCTGACGCGGTTGTACATGCCAGTTATCCCGTATTTCTGGACCAGGTCTGTGATTAGTTTTAGTTCATGCAGGCACTCAAAGTAAGCGACTTCTGGCTGGTAGCCGGCCTCGACCAGGGTCTCAAAGGCGTTCATGATAAGGGCGTGTGTCCCGCCGCAAAGGTCTACCTGCTCGCCAAACCAGTCGGTCTCGACTTCTTCTTTAAAGTTGGTCTGCAAAATTCCAGGTCTGGTGCTGCCGATGCCCTTGGCCATGGCAAGCACTCGGTCCCAGGCCTTGCCTGTATGGTCCTGCTGGACTGCCACTAACGACGGTATCCCAAATCCTTCCTGGTATAGTTCACGGACTCGTTGCCCCGGGCCCTTTGGAGCAACCATGATAACGTCAACGTTGCTTGGAGGAACTATCCACTTGCAGTGGATTGCCGCTCCATGCGAAAAGCTGATCGCCTTTCCTTCAGTCACGTGCCTAGCGATCTCTTTTTGGTATGTCTCGCCTTGCTCCATGTCAGGTATAAGTATGTGAATGATGTCTGCAGCTTTGGCTGCTTCGGAGACTTCAATGACCTTGTGGCCGTCGTCCTCTGCCAACTTCCAGGTCTTGCCGCCCTTTCTGAGGCCAACAATGACGTTTAAGCCAGAGTCCTTCATGTTTGAAGCCTGGGCCCTACCCTGGATTCCGTAACCAATGACTGCTATCGTCTGCTTCTTTATCGGATCAATCGATACCTCGTTATCAAGCCACTTCTTGACCGGCATGTGGCTGAAATGTTCAGCCCATGTATATTATCCTATGCGCAACAGATACAGAAATTAGACGGCTGGATCGTGTTAATGCAGATGAACGGAAACTGTATCCATGTTTCTGGCCTCCGCATGCAGTACGGAAACGTGTATGCCGTTGACGACGTTTCTTTTGACGTCCAGTACGGCAGGGTCTTTGGATTTCTTGGCCCAAACGGCGCTGGCAAAACCACGACCATAAAGGTACTGACCACATTGGTGCACCCGTCGGCTGGCAGCGTCCAGATATTTGGCAAGGACGTTGTCAAGCAAGCCAAGGAGATAAAAAAGAGAACTGGCGTGGTACTGCAGGAGCCAAGTTTTGAAGCGAATTTGACCGTGGAAAAGGCCCTTGACCTATACGGCCTGCTCTGGGGCATTTCTGCCGAGCGCAGACGCGACAGAACAAGAGAGCTAATCGACGCCTTTGATATGAACGATTTTAAGAGTAAAAAGAATGACGAGTTGTCCATCGGCCAGAGAAGGCGTGTGCAGGTTGCCCGAGAGTTCATGCACGACATGGACCTGCTGTTTTTGGACGAGCCTACAGTGGGGCTTGACCCTGCAGCAAGAAGGCAGTTGCTAGACTATGTAAAGAAGCAGGTGCGCGGCGGCCTGACAGTGTTTTTTACCACGCATATAATGGAAGAAGTAGAATACCTCTGCGACGAAATCGCGATACTGAACAAAGGCAGGTTGATTGCCATTGACACGCCGGCTGGCCTGAAGCAGAAATACGGTGCAATCAAGGCTGTCGAGATAACAACCAAAGACACACCGGTCCGGTCAATCATGCACTTGATCAGGCCAATTGCGGCTGACGCGCTGATAGAGACTCCGGCCGATGACACGATAAGGATAAGCTCCAAAGAAGCCCAGAGCATGCTTGTCGAGATTATAGAGCTGTTTTCAAGAAACTCCATCCAGATAGAAAGCATAGCGGCAAACCCGCCTACGCTTGAAGAAGTATTCCTAACAGTAGTCGGAAAGGCTTAGATTTTTAGCTTCATCAGAGACATGGTGGCCAGAAAGAACGCGCCGGCGGACGCGGCGGTGATTATTCCAACTTCGATATTTGTGAACATGGTTATCTGGTTGAAGATCCCTGCCCGCGTCACGTCTACGATATAGGTAAGCGGATTTAGGTAAAACGCGGTGCCAAGGGCTCCGGGCACGCCTTCTGAAGGGTAAAAGGCAGAGCTGGCAAAAGAGAAGAACAGAAATACGCTGTTGACTATGACGTTAAAGCCTTCGCTTGTCTTTAATCGCGTTGATATGATTATTGTTATCGAGCCAAAGAAAATCGCGCCGGCCAAAAGAGCGTACAAAATGTAAAGAGAACCTAGCAAACTAACATCGGCCGTGCCGACAAGCGTTGGAGAGCCAGCAATCAGAATCAGGCCAGCGCTTGCAAGGCCCATCAACATTATGGTAAGTATGTTGCCGACTATGTACTGCATACGTGCAAACGGCATCACAAGTATCTGCTGGAACATCCCGTGTTTTTTGTCGTTCCAGATAATGCTTCCGGCAACCGTGCTGGAGTTCATGACGTTAAAGCCTATCATGCCTGCCGCCAGGTACGCAGGGTATGGAACTCCAGCGTCGCCGACTTGCACGCCTTCTTCTCCTATCAGAGCAGAATAGGAATATCCAGCGATAAAGATATAGATCACAGGAAAGACAACCTGCCAGATAAGAAAGACCTTGTCTACGGAAGCTACAAGGTTTCTGTAAAGCAGCAGGAAAACAGAGTTCACTTTGAATTCATCTTGCCTGCTTGGTATATTAATCAAAGTATCCATTGCAAAACAGAAGCGAAGTCTGAATTAGATAATGTTTTTTTGTTGCATGATACAATTGTATTGCTATGAAGATCTTGAGTGTCAGGGTCTGCAAGGAAACCAAAGATAAACTAGAATTCCTTGTAAGCAAAAAGACGTTCAGGAACAAAAGTGAGGCTGTCAGAATAATGCTAGAGGAGCATTTAAAAGAACATTCAGAGCTTTTTTCCACCGCTGAATTTGAAGGTCTTATCAAAGAAGCTGATAAGATGTCTGACCGCAGTTTTGAAGAGCTGGCAGCCAAGGTATTCAAGGCCCAAAAACATCTGTGCAACTAGTATCTGAAGCGAGATAGAACCTTCATTGATTCTAGCCGCGCTTGTTGCGACTTGACGCTGCTGATCCTATTGCGTGGATGTATTAGTTGCTTGAATCCTTGGCACGATTTAAATAACTAGCAGTGGCGACAAATACGCATGATGGCAGAAAACATGGCCGAAAAGAAAT
>QCWB01000076.1 GCA_013114715.1 Nitrososphaera sp. | reverse complement strand
TGTCAACGTCTACGAGTGGCTAGAGACTCCAGGACATCCGGCTTCTGACAAGAAGGCGTTTATGATAAGGCAAAAAGACTGCATATTCTGTCTTGCATGCGAGAACGTCTGCCCGCCGCAAGCGATAAAGATATTCCAGAAATAAGGACAAATCATCGATTATCTATAAATAGTAACCTTATCTAATCAAGGAGGTATAACATGGCAGTTTACGGCCCAGGAGTGTTTCTTTACATGGTTTTGATAATCCTTGGCTGGATCATGACCGTTTACACTCTGAACTTTTACTACCTTGCCTACATTGCAAGAAAGAAAAACAAGCATTCTGCTGCAAAACAGCCTGCAGTGCTGCCCTCAGTCACTGTACAGCTTCCGCTCTACAACGAAAAATACGTGGCTCGCAGGCTAATCGACGCAGTCTGCAGGCTGGATTATCCCAAAGACAAACTGCAGATTCAGGTCCTTGACGACTCTGACGACGACACGGTTGACCTGATACAGTCAATAGTACAAGAGTACCTGCTCAAGGGCTTTGACATAGAGCAGCTTCGAAGAAACAGCCGCGCCGGCTACAAGGCCGGAGCCCTAAAAGAAGGCATGAAAAGCGCCAAAGGAGAATTCATCACAATATTTGACGCAGACTTTGTCCCGCCGGCATGGTTCTTGAAACGATTGATAGGACATTTTGAGGATCCCAAGATGGGCTTTGTCCAGTGCAAGTGGGGCCACATCAACGAGAATTATTCTGCCATGACTGAGGCAGAAGCAGTATCGCTTGACATTCATTTTCTGGTGGAGCAAAAGGCCAAGAGCGGCTCGCACTTTTTCTTGAATTTTAACGGCACGGCCGGTGTCTGGCGAAAATCCTGCATTGACGACTCTGGCGGCTGGCATACAAGCACGCTGGTAGAAGATATGGACCTGAGCTTCAGGGCGCACATGCGGGGTTGGAAGAGCCTTCTTTTAAACGACCTGGTGGTAGACGCAGAGCTTCCAGTTCAGATAAATGCAGCAAAACGCCAGCAGTTTCGGTGGGCCAAGGGATCGATTCAAGTCGCCTTAAAACTGATGGGTGACGTCGCCTTGCACAGAAAAGTGCCAGCAGAAACAAAAGCTCAGGCCTTTATCCAGATGACTAGGCACATAGTCAACCCACTTTTCCTTGCACAATTTCTGATACTGCCCGTTCTGCTGGGCATGGACTTTACTCTGTACGATGAAAAGTGGGGCCCGCTTGCCGTTTGGACCACATACTTTGCGTTTGGCCCCGGCGGCTACCTCTTTGTGATAAACCGGACCTGGAAGGGCAGCTGGCGGGGCAAAGCAAAGCAGTTCTTTTACCTGATGTTCTTTTCTGCAGGGCTAACTGTAAACAACTCTGTAGCGGTATTTGACGCGCTGTTTGGCCGGAAAAACGAGTTTCTGAGGACGCCCAAGTTCGGCATAGTCAAGAGGGGCGAGGACTGGCGCGCAAACGAGTATGCGCTGCCGTTCACAAAGACCACGCTACTGGAGATATTCTTTGCAATCTATGGCATCATTGGCATGTTCACGGCCATTTTCTCTGGAAACATGCTGTACGCGCCGTTGATGATAATCCCGACAATCGGCTTCATCTACGTTGCGTACCTGAGTTTTGCCCACAGCAGACTGGGCAAGAAAAAACCAAAACACGCCAAACCAACCTTCCAAGTGAAAAGGAGCATAGTCGCACGAATGCTTCTTCCAAGCGTGCTTGCGTTTTTGGTTCTTGGCTCCGGTCTGGCTTGGTACGGCTACTACGTTACCATATACCCGATACAGGAGGCCTCTGGCTTTTTGGCCCGCGCCCAGAGCTCGCAGACTCCGCAGCAGTTGTCAGAATACATAGATCTGGCCAAAAAGACCTTGCCAGAGTCCGGCAACCCTGCCTGGATATTTCAGACCCCACGCACCGATTTTGGACTGATAAACGCTCAGCTTGATGAAATGATATCCCGGTCAGAAAGAATGTCTTTGCAAGAGCCGCATACAGAGGACTACAACTCTGCGATGGCAGACATGCACGCTGCAATAGAAATAATCCAAGATAACATCAATGAGGCAATACCGTTTATTTATCTCAGCCAGACTAATCTAGCGCTAAGCGTAGCCTGGGTTGCAGTCATACTTGGCGTCTTTTCGGCAGTCCGCAAGGCCAGAACGAGGCAGGAAAGGACAGCAACTGCCACTGCCCTGCAAGGAAGATAATTGGTCAGATACCCTAGTACTCTCATCATAATACAGAATAGGTGTTCATCATCCCAACTAAGCTGGCGACATTGCGTGATATTAATCATTTTCGTCAGTTGTGTAACTTTTTTTACTTGAATAGCAGCGTTGCATCACGCCGTGTTTTAAATAAGAACTTTTGATTTCTACCTCATGACCGCAGAGGAAAATTTGGCAGTTAAAATCCAGTCTGCGGGATCAGCCGGCGTAAAGAAGGCTGACCTGCGCAAGGAATATGGCGATATCGAATCTAGCCTAGAAAGTCTTTTAACCAAAGGCGAAATTTTTGTTGAAAAGAGGTCCACGGCATACTATTGCTACCACAAGGATTTCTATTTACAAAGCTTGCTCAATTCTGATCCAAAGTTCAGATTAACCTACGACATGATAAAATCCCTAGAAGAGACGGTAAGCAGGTCTTCAAAAGACGTCACACTGGCAGTCGAGCTGCTGGCAAACAACATTTCAAACCTTGCCCGGCTGGTGACAGAAACGGCCGCCACAAGTCCAGAACCGCGCAAAAGCATCAGCCTCGACGCGTTTCGAGAAGCCTTTGACGGCGCGCTTGTAAATTCAGCGTCTTCGATAGGCTGGGTAGAGCTTGCCAAGGTAAGAAACGAGGTCTGCAGCAAATGCCAGCTTACTGCCGAGGAGTTTTACAGCCTCGCAGGCAAGATTACCGCTGACAACCAAGACAAGTACGAGCTTTCAACAGGCGGCCAGGAAGGAGTCATGGTCCGCGGTCTTGTCCACGGCTTTGTGAGGTGCATATAATGCAATACCCATACGGGCTGGAGAGCAACCCCTACCCAAGCAGCCCAACTCCCACGCTCATCGACGCTCAGGTTCTTGGCGGAAAAAGGCACAAGGAGGCAAAGGATGCTGTTCTTGCGTGCATAGCTGACCTGCAGTCCAAGGTAAGCGCAGGGACAGCCAATGATAAGGACTTTAGGCTTGTCACGGTAATACAGGATGTTGGCTCTGGCAAGACTCACCTTGCTTTGCACATCAAGGGCTTACCGCAGGTCTCTGAAGGCACGGTCGTGTCCTACGTGGACCTGACGCAGATTATGCCCCGGGACATGAACAGCCTCTATTCTGCGATGCTTGGCGGGTTTTCAGACCAATACATGGACAGTCTGCGCAAGGCGGTAGTAAACTACCTTCTGGAAAAGGCCGAGAGAAACGGCGGCAGCGCAAAAAAGATCTTTAACTATGGATTTCTAGACTCGATATCTGGAAGAAGCCTTACTGACAAGGCCCAGCAACTGCTGCGAAAAGAGCTGGTGCCAAACTACGCAGCCATTTCCGAGACTCTAGGAAAAGAATTCTCGCAAATCGAAGTCACGATGCTAAAGCTGGTAATTGAAGGCAAGTTCAGGTCAGACGCGCAGAACGTCTCTACGCTTGAAGATATCCTGGCAAGCCTTGCCTCGATGGCTGCAATCAACCTGCGGTTCTTAAACAGAATAACTATTTTCCAGCTAGACGAGTTTGACTCAGACCGCGAGACAACCGAGTTTGTCAAGGCCGTGATAAACGCGCACCTGCCAGCGGCAGTTCTGATGCTTATTATGACTCCGTCATCGTACGACGACATACGCAAGGCAAACGCCTCGACTTTTGACCGGCTTGAAAAAGCCAACTATAAACTCGACCTTGCCGGTTCTAACACCCTAGAAGAGATCCTAGACATCATCTTAGAATACATCCGGTTCTACGATTCGCAAGGCAAGCTGACTGCAGAAGAAGAGCAAGATCTGTCTGCAAAAATCCGGGTAATATACGACGAGTTTTCAGACTTTAGAAATGTCCGGTCAATACTAAACATCATGTACCACTCTACGGAAAATGCTGCAAAACGCGGCCTTGCCAGCATTGACGAGCAGGCGATAGACGAGACGATAAGAAATGTCTATCCTGGCCTCCGGATAAAGGGAAGCGTGATGGACGTCCCGATATCTGACTTTATCCGGATCCGCAGAAGCTGCAACGACATCGAGATGCTTCAATCAGACGTAAAAGACGCGGTCCGAAACTTGGTAAACTACGCTCACGAGGTTGGAGCCGTAGCCAGGCCGCACACCGCGGATGGAAACGGGGCCGACGTGACGTTTAGCGACACCTATGGAACAAAGATAGCCGTGTCTGTTGTAATTAACAGCAACCACGCCAAGAGCTTTGAAGAGATATCAAACAAGATAAAGACCAGCCACTTTGTCGACAAGCTGGTAATCCTGACAAACGCCAACAGCAATGCAGGCAGCAACAGCAACTCTGTGCTAACCATAGACCGGCGCAAGATGATAGACCTGATATACTTTAGCAACAAGTACAAGAACAACGAAATGATGGAAGATGACTCGCAGAGGGCAATGATGCTGGCAAGGTCCATCCGGATCTGCTAACAGTTATTTCCATGGACTTGACATCATAGCCTATGCCCAAGCGGAATTTTGCAACGCTTGAAGATTTCAAGGCCAGCATGCACAAAGACGGGGCCACGCTGATGGAGTTTTCCGGAAGCAAGGTCCCATGCATTATTGTAAACCCGGAAAAGTACAACTGGATCTTGCAGCAGGTCTACAGCAAGCGGGTGGCCGCAGACACGATACTGGACATCTTTTATGACGGACAGGACGTGTTTGTAGATGTCTCCATAAAATTCAGAGACACGGAAGTTGACGAAAATTATCTGCTATACGCCAACGACATGATAGAGTTCTTTGAAGCGCTTGCAGAAAGCGGCATGATGGCCCTTGCGCCAAGCGAGAAGACCTACGTCAATTCAGAAAACGTCTTTATGATACAACTGCCAAGAAAAGATGCTGCAGAGCGCGCCCTGGCGATAATAAAATCAAACGCCAAGAAATACCGGAAGTAATCTATTTGTCTGAAAAAAAGAAACAGGAAAATCAAGTCCCAGAAGAGATTGACACACACTACCAGCGTTTCGGCAAGCACGCCTGGGAAGTGGAGTACGGCGAGCGCTGCCCGTTCTGTGAGAAAAAAATAGACGAGTTTGGCTACTGCGCCTGCGGAAGCGCGCAATAGGCTTATCTATTTCAGGTGCGTCAACAAACACCTTGGTTGAATGGCTGAGCTGCCCTGCCTGTGGGCAGCGCTACGGCTCCTTCATATCTGCATGCCCTGTCTGCGGCCAGCCAAATCTTGCGCAAAGAGCGCCGGCCCGACATAGGAAGACCCGCGTCAAAAAGATCTGGATTATTTCAGGCGTCGTGATAGCTGCCGTTGTCGCCGTGGTACTGTCAGCCGGATTTGGACCAAGTCCTTCTGAAAAACTAGCAGAATACAAGCAGTACGCGCTTGAGCGGATAAACAACGACAGAAAGCAGTTTGGCCTAAATCCTGTGTTGCTTAGCAACAATGAAGCAGCTCAGAAACACGCTGATGAAATGCTGCAGACTCGAAAATTGTCGCACTGGACTACGGATGGCATGAAGCCGTACATGCGGTATTCAATAAACAACGGCACGGGCGACGTCACTCAGAATGCTGCTACGCAGTTCATGTTCAGCGACGGCGACCCTGCAATGGAAGCCAGAATCCAGCTGTGCAAAAGAGGAGTTGCCTACTGCGACGAGATAGACGTCAAACAATCCATAGACAAACTGCAGCATGAAATGGTATACAACGACTTGGAATGCTGCAACGACGGACACAGACACAATATACTTGACCCGTACCACACTCACGTCAGCATAGGCCTGGCTTTTGACGGCGTTGAAATCTTTATTGTTCAAAACTTTGAAAACCAGTACATAGACTGGGGCAAACCAGCCAGCTATGATTCTAACGTTGTCTCTATGAGCGGCAGGACCCTTGGCGAAGCGGACCTTGTTGACATTGAAATCTATTACGACCCACTCCCTACAAACCAGACGTACCAGCAGAACGCTGACAGAAACGCGTATGATTCTGGCGATCTGGTTGGTTTTGTTATCAGCAAAGATTTACCTTTTTCTGAAGAAGCGTTTGAAGACATCCCTGTTATTCGGGCTACAGATTGGTCTGCAGCAGAAAAGAATTTTGACATATCTTTTTCTTTAGAAAAATTGACCAGTGAGCACGGACCAGGGGTCTATACACTGACTCTGATTGGCCTTGAATTGGAAAAAGAAGACTCGGAGCCTTATTCTCTGAGCAGCATCTCGATATTTAAGCAACGATAGATATACTCCTTATGCCGCTCGCCTGAGCGCGGGATTCCATTTTTATACTTCTTTATGCTAGTTACGAACGTCAATTTGGCTACTGCAGTAAAAAAGAGAAAAAATGAAGAAAGTAGCAAGCTTTGGCCTGAGGAAGAAAAAGCTCTAAAAGATATCATGACAGGAAAAGACAACAACTGTCAGTGGACAAGCGTTCTTGAGACACCTCAAAGATCTAACGAATGAAGAAAAATGACAGAATCTGGAATGTAAACTATCCAGACAATTTTGATAATCAATTCAAAAGACCCTGCTAATGTAAAGGTCAGTATCATCCACAGAATAGAAGAAATGATAGAACTAGAAGATCCTGGCGCAATTGGCAGTTGGAAAAAGACAAAGTATGGATCTGCATTTGTTACCAACCTGAACGATTCATATCGACTATCTTTCTTAATCCATCGGGAATACAGAATAATTCAAGTGCTGAGAGTGGGAGACCACAAGCAAGTTTACGGTAAGGATTGAAAGTTATCTTGTCAGGAAGAAATAACATATAACCTATCAAGTAGTGGTGCGACGGCCGGGATTTGAACCCGGGTTACCAGATTGGCAATCTGATGTCCTAGACCAAACTGGACGACCGTCGCAGAACAAACTTTTCGGTAAGGAAAGGTAATTTAAAGTTGTCATCCAATCGCCATAAAGTTTTTCCGCAGATGCTGATACTCTTTTCAATAGTGCAGGCCGGCAATCAAATTAATTTCTTCATTCCACGAGTGTCTTTCTGCTAAACTCAATTACCGTGCCTTTCTTTTCGTCGAACCTTAACCGATAAACCTCGTCAATTGAAATCGGGATGCGAGAAACATTTTTTCTACAAAGCGGGCAAGATTCGGTGCCGCTTGCTGTGTTAAAGGAGCTGCAGCACCAGCCACACCTTTCGCAAAGCACCAAGTCAATGTTGATAAAAGCTGTACTAGAGATAGGCTTGGGAATATTGTATGGTACAATGAGAGTCTCTGGGGATTCCCTCACGACCTTAATGGTATTTTAGGAAATATAAACTCCTGCATCTTGAAGGGGACTGCGCGATTTACAGCTACTATTGTTTATGTTTGCAGGC
>QCWB01000075.1 GCA_013114715.1 Nitrososphaera sp. | reverse complement strand
CCATAAAAATATTGTATAAGCACATCCTTTAAAGGATTTCAATTAGCCTGCGAGGGCCTTGGATATTGCTTTCTCCAGTTCTTCTATGACGGCTTTGGTGTCTTCCGGGTTGCTTTGAAACGCCGCGCCAGCAGCATAATCATGGCCGCCGCCTTCTGGCAGGTTCATGGCAACCTGCCTGCATGAGACCTTGTCGTTGCTTCTTCTAATGCTTACTTTGCCCTTGATGCTGTAAAACAGCACTAGGTCAGCGCCGGTGGCTGCAAAAATGTCCTCCGAAAACAGGCTGCTTTGCAGGTACGGCGATGACTGGACAAATGCTGCTTTGACGTTGCCTATTTCTCTTATCTGGATGGTAGACATTGCCTGGACCTTGGCGTCATCGCGCAGCTTGGCGTACTTGGCATAGTCATCTTGCATCTCGACGTCCCAGAGTATCGCCTTTGCAGATTTTCTTGCCAGCAAAGATAGCCTTTCATAATAGTCAGGCAGGGTCTGGTAGTATTTTATCAGCTCTGTTATCGGAGTGAGGTACTGGTCCTTTGTAAAGAAATCCATCGTATGGGCCATGCTTGCCAGTTTGGAGGCAAGGCTGTTTTCAGGCAAAAGCCTTTCGTACATCAGGTCTGCAGCGCATTTCGTGCCTGACGAGTCAAGCACGAGTTCTGCGTATTGCTTGGCCGCGTCAATTGCCGCTGAGGACCATGGGTGGTGGTCTACCCACATTATTTTCCAGCCGTTTTGCTGCGCCTCTGAAAATATCGAAACGCAGGTGTCTATCAAGTCGTCGTTTAGCCCGAGGTCAGAGATTATTATCAGCCCGCGCTCTTTGGAAAAATGCGTGGCAGAATAGACAAAGTTGCCCATCTTTTGGAAATTCTCCGCGCCGTAGCCAAGAAAGAAAGTCGCAGCCTGCGGGTATCTAACTAGGCCTATGGCCGCCGAATACAGGCCGTCAAGGTCAGATTCATGCGAAAATATCAATACTTTCATTCTATGCACAGCTCCAAGGTTGCCTTTAATGAACTTGTTTTCTGGAAAATCCTGTCTGCAGAGACAAGGCCGTCAAAGTCAGATTTTGTTAGAGGCGAGTTGTTCAAAGCTACAAAGCATGGTATATTGGCGTTGTTTGCAGCCATTACCCCAAACGGCGCGTTTTCAACTACCACAGTTTCATGCGGATGCAGGCCCATCTTTTTTACTGCGACAAGAAAGGCAGTGGGGTCAGGCTTGCCTTTCTTTACGTCGTTTGCGGTTACAAGAGCGGAGAAATTTTCCAGGCCAAATGCATAGTCCAGTATGGTTTCGACGTCGCGCCGTCCAGAGCCGCTGACAACGGCCTTTTTGCAGGCAAGCTTTTCTATCATTTCCCGGACACCTTCAAACGGCTCGACTTTTCGGACTGGCTCAAACAGCCGGTCTTTTTCATCGCTTACCTGCCTTGCAAGATCTGGATTATCAATATTATTTTCTGCAAACGTCTTTACAATAAGCTCGATGCCGCGCATGCCCTCTAGCAGGTAGAGTTGGCGCTGGGTTACCTTGATTCCTGCTATATTCTCAAATGCCTGCTTCCAGCATTGAAAATGAGTGGGCATAGAATCGACCAGAACGCCGTCTAAGTCAAAGATAACCCCTTTCATGCTGCAAGATTTTACTGATGGATATAAATTCCGTATCAGCGCATTTTTTCCATCCAGTCGTCGGTCCGATAGTTTTCTGGATCGAGCCGGTAGCCCTGCACCTGTTCGGTAGGCACGTCGCTTAGCTTCAGATAGTAATTCAACTTCTTTTTCTTGAACTGTTTTTCAAGCCAGATGACAAACCGGCTTTCAATCACGTTTGCTTCTTGCTTGTTGATGTCAGGATAGACATCCAAAAGCGCCGAGAGAAATTCAGCATTAAAGTAGATGTAAAAAAAGTCCCAACCGAGGTATTTTTTGCCCACAGAAGAGCATTCAACGTCTCCTTCCTGGCGTGCACCTAGCTCTAGCGTGCCAATAAAGTCCATTATCTTGGGCCGCTCTTTTTCAAAATCTAGGCATTGTCCTTGAACTATTATCATGGGCGGCTTTTCGACAAATTTTCTGGTTACCAAGCCGATCTTATTAGGCCCACATAGATATTTAAGTTAATTGTAGCTAGAGGTAGCTGCTCAAAGTCTTTGTAGTTCGCTGCACTCCAAGGTCCAAAAAGTAATTTCCAATCCTCGGGCCCCGGTCGGCGTTTAGGAACATCCGGTACAGAAGCGTGAACAGTTCTTTTGGCTCCATGCCGTTGTTTCGTGCCAGGTCAAACACTCTAGACTGCAGGCTCTTTGCGTTTTCCGGCGTTTCAGGCATGTTTTCAAAGTCCTTTAATACGCCAATCAGCTCTGTTACAGCTTTTCTCTGGTTGTCTGAAAGCTTGACTTCGAATTTCTCTTCGCTTGCGGTAAAGTCGTCGGCCCAGTTGCAGGCAAGCTGGATTTTTTGCAAGATGCTGTCAGTCTTTTCCTTGGCCATGCCGTATTTGACTAGCCGGGCAAAGACCTTCTCAACTCTGTCCTGGCTGTCAGGATAGATAGAGGCCTGCTGCGCAAGAAAACGGTAAAGCGCGTGCGCCCCAGGCTGCTTTGGCGGCTGGAGCTTGTTGATGTATTCATATATCCCATTTATCTTTGTCAGCTTGGCCTGGTTGTCTTCCTTTATTTTGCCAAAATAGAGGTCTTCATAGTAGTCGTATTCGTCCATCAGGGCCGGAACGTCGTCTATGCCGACGTGCCTTGTGCCTGTAATCCTCTTGAAGAGCAAAAGCAAGATTGATTCCGGGGTGCCGTATTTCAGCCACATCTGCGGCGTCAGGACGTTGCCTGCGGACTTGCTTATCTTTTTGCCGGACTTGTCTAGGAACATCTCGTATTTTACGTGTAGCGGATGCGGATGGCCAAGTATCTCGTCGCAGACCCAGTCGTTTACGCGGACAGAGTCCATGATGTCCTTGCCGTAGGCCTCAAAGCGGATGTCAAAAGCCTGCCACCTGGCTGCAAACTCTACCTTCCAGGCAAGCTTGCCCTGCCCTTTTGTGATGTCAGCCTCGCCGTGGTGGCCACAGCCCTTGATTTCGGCCTTGCCAATTCGGCTGCCCTTGCAGGTGTAGGTGACTTTTCTTTCTTCTGGCAGGTATTTTTCGGCGGCTGCAACGTACAGCCTGCCGCAGCTGGAGCAGACCGGGAAATACGGCAGGACGTTTATGTACTTGTCCTGGCCGACAAACTCGGCTATTTTTTTGCCAAGCTTTTCGCTGCTCTGCAGAATCCTGTCTATCTGGTTGACAAGCTTGCCGGCCTTGTAGGCGTCCCTGCCGCTCTGGAACCGGTATTTTATGCCGGCCTTGTCAAGCCCGTCTAGAAGCAGGCTGCTCATGTGAGCCCCGTAAGACGGGTGGGTGCCAAACGGGTCTGGAATCTCGGATACCGGCCTTGCAAGGTGGTCTTTGAGCCATTCCGGAAGGCCAGCCGGAATCTTGCGAAGGCCGTCCATGTCGTCTGAATAAGCAACCAGCTCGGACTTGTAGCCCATGTTCTGAAGAGCAAGGGCTATGCCATACGCCCTGACTGCGTCGCCCATGCTACCTATATGCGGTATGCCGGAAGCCCCAAGGCCGCTTTCGACTCTGATGAGATCAAGAGAACGGCCAAGCCTTTTTTCGCGTTTTATCATTGCGTCGGCAACCTTGTCAAGCCAGGTGCCCTTGCCTACTACTATATGATCTGAATCTTCCAATTATATCACTTTTGAAACGTACGGACCGTCTTGTTGGTATCCAAGTTGTTTTTTATAGTATTGCCTTGTTCCGACCGCGCTGATGACTGACAATTTGCTTGCTCCAAACTCATCTCTAGCTATCCTCTCGGCTTCCTGCATCAGTTTCATTCCGTATCCGCGGTGCTGGTAGGACTCGTCGTCTGCATCCTGGCCGACGTTTAGCGCCTGACCGTAGACATGAAGCTCCCGGACTATGGCAGCGCCGGCAAGCTCTGGCCGGTGGCTTTGGCGGATTTGCCGCAGACGCAGAAATCCAAGCACGGTAGAGTCCCGGCTTTCAAAAGACAGGAACACTTCCTTGCTGCCTGAGGCCTGGTAGTCAATTCTTTTGAGGACAACCTGTTCTGGACTTGGGTATTTTTTCTGCAATCCGACCTCGCGGCATCTTATGCAGTTGCAGCTCTGGCCCTGATCCTTTAGTTTCTGCAACACAAGCTGTCGAAGGTTGCCGGTTTTCGGGCCAGCAACGATGTCTTTTGATTCTATCTCGCGCTGGACGCGCATTATCCTTACCCAGGACGGGACCATCTTCTTCATTTCAACAAGCACGTTTACCAAGTCGTCATCTGAATAGGCCTGGTACTTGCCGGCCTTGTACAGCTGGTAGAGGCCGGTGTGCTCAAGGACCAGAGCGGGATATACCTTGAGCATGTCTGGCCGCAACAGCTCGTCTTCAAAAAGACGCCGGAAATCCGCAATGTCTTTTTCCGGCGATGAGCCTGGAAGGCCGGGCATCATGTGGGCCACTACCTTGTAGCCGGAATTCCGAGCAACCGCAAATGATTCTACGACTTGCTGCAGAGTATGGCCCCGGTTCACCAATTTGTAGACGTTGTCGTCTAGGGACTGAACTCCGATCTCGATTCGAGTTGCGCCGATATCCAGTAGCAGGTCCACGTGTTTTTGCTTGCAATAGTCCGGCTTTGTCTCGACGGTAAATCCGACGCACCGGTTGGCCGCAGATTCATTGGCGGACATGGCCTGCCCAAGATTGGCTGACTGAAAGCCGTTTAGCGCGTCAAAGCACGACTTGGCAAAGTTCCGCTGGTAGTCCTCGGGCATGAAGGTAAAAGTGCCGCCGACTATGACTATCTCGGACTTGCCGGTGTCATGCCCGCGTCGATTCAGCTGGTCCAGTTTTGACTTGACCTGCATGTACGGGTCAAACTGGAATTCCTGCGCTGCCCTTGTAGCCGGCTCTTTTCCAGTGTAGCTGAGAGGCGTGTTGAATTCTATTCCGCCGGGGCAGTATATGCATCTGCCATGCGGGCATTCATACGGCTTTGGCATGACTGCAATCACGGCAACGCCGGACGCGGTCTTGGCCGGTTTGACCATCAGGATTTTGCGGTACTTGCTTGCAGAAGACAGGTATTCGATGATATGCTCGTTTTTTGGCAGCGTCTCTAGGTGGTACTTTGATGACACTTGCCGGATAATCCGTGATGTCTGCCTTGCCGAAAGGCTCTGGGAATCTAACTGCCTGGCGATATCCTTGCAGGCCAGTTGGTAAGCCTCGAGTTCTGAAGCGGCAAGCAATATCCTTGCAAAATGGCTAGATTCGCATATTAATTAATCGCTGTCCGGTCTTTTTCTACACTGCAGATCAGTTGAGACCAGTCTAGACAGAACTGCATAAATAGAATAAATGGAAATAGTACAAGATGCCTTTCGTCAACGTAGACAATGGCGTGTCTATTTATGTTGAAGATACTGGCAATGGTAGGGACAAACCTGTCCTGTTTGTTCACGGATGGCCACTGAGCCACAAGATGTTTGAATACCAGTTCACGGAATTGCACAAAAACGGCTACAGGTGCATCGGTATCGACCTAAGAGGTTATGGCAGATCGGATAAACCTTGGACTGGATATGATTATGATGTGTTTGCCGATGATATAAGGCAAGTAATGGCTGCGCTCAATTTGCGGGGAGTAACCCTGGTAGGATTTTCCATGGGAGGCGCCATTGTGATGCACTATATAGCAAAGTACTTTTCTGAACTGGTTTCAAAGGCAGTGTTCATAGGTGCAGCTGCACCTTGCTTTACTCGAAGACCAGATTATCCATACGGACTTGAAAAGTCAGTCTGCGACGATCTTATCGCAAAATGCAAGCAAGATAGGCCAAAGATGGTTTCCGACTTTGGCAAGATATTCTTTCGAAGCGAGGACTCACAAAGCCAGGAGATGGCAAAGTGGCTCTTCTCAATAAACATGGAAGCATCTGCTCATGCTACCGTAAAGTGCCTAGAAGAACTGCGCGACGCAGATCTGAGAAAGGATATGCAATTAGTAAATCAAAGAAACTTGCCAGTAGCGGTATTCCATGGCACGCATGACAAGATATGTCCTTTTGACTTTGCGAAAGTGATGAATGAAGAAATCAAGGGATCAAAGCTGGTTCCATTTACCGAAAGCGGACATGGACTGAACATCGAAGAGAAAGAAAAGACGAATGAAGAATTGATGAAATTCATCGACTAACGAAAAACCGTTCTACCACAGGAGCTAGAGGACTTGCATCTTGCCTTGCAGGCTGGCCACGACTCCGCTTCCTTTTTCAATCCGGCCTATTTGCTGGCAGGGCATCTTGTATTTCTTGAAGGTCTTGATTATCTGCTCTGCGCTTGATTTTGGAGTAATTACGCACATCCCTACTCCCATGTTAAACGTGCGGTACATCTCTGGCAGAGAAATGTTTCCGTCTTGTTGGATTTGCCTGAAAACGCCGGAAGGATTTGGCAGGCTGTCAAGAGAATATTGCACCTTGTCGTTTAGCCGGCTAAGCTTTGTAAACGAGCCGCCGGTGATGTGCGCCAGCCCGTGTATCTGGACCTTGTCAACCAGGTCCATCACTGGCTTTACGTAAATTCTAGTAGG
The DNA here is from genome assembly GCA_013114715.1 of Nitrososphaera sp. Taxonomy (GTDB): domain Archaea; phylum Thermoproteota; class Nitrososphaeria; order Nitrososphaerales; family Nitrososphaeraceae; genus Nitrososphaera. The sequence continues at coordinate 972 of QCWB01000075.1, read as the reverse complement.
CGTTAGCAACTCTTCTCCTACGGTTTGAACCAGATGTTCTGCGTTATCGTCAACAGAGTACTTTGAGAGGAGGACCTTGCGCGCAAGCGTGTATCCGTTAGAGTGTATGCCGCTGCTCTCGACTCCCAGGATTACGTCGCCAGGACGGATGGAGCTTCCAAGTATCGGCTTTGTCTTTAATGTGCCTAGAACCGTGCCGGCCAGGTCAAAGGCGGTCTCGTCTTCTCCGGCGATTATCTCCGGTATGATGGCCGTCTCGCCGCCGACTATGGCCATCTGCGATTGTTTTGCTCCTTCCACGAGGCCGGTAGCTATCTCTTCTACCAGTTTCTCGTTTGGCTGCCGCAACGCAATGTAATCAATGAAAGCAACAGGACGGGCTCCAACGCAAATAATGTCGTTTACGTTCATGGCCACGCAGTCTATTCCCACGGTATCATATCTGCCCATCAGCTGGGCCACGATGACCTTTGTCCCGACGCCGTCAGAGTGCATGGCAAGAGTCTCGGAGCCTATCTTTACAAGCCCGGCATAATGTCCAAATCCTGACAGGACCTTGCCGGCCACTGGCAGCCTGTGGGTAGCCTTGATAATGTCTCCGATGGCTTTTTGCGCCTTCTTGACCTTTGCTACGTCAACTCCGGCGTCCCGGTAAGTCATCGCTTTTGTCAAACAACCCTGCTATTGCAATAGGCATTATAATTATTGCTGGCAGAGCAGCATATTTAATATAGAAACTTTTGACAATTGCCTCTATAGATGGATGCAAGGAACATCGGTTTAAGGAACATCGAAGTCGCCGACACAAAGATTTGCTCTATTGACGGCGAGAACGGCAAACTGATTTACCGAGGATTTGACATATTGGATCTTGTTAACCACTCGACTTTTGAAGAGACTTCCTACCTCTTGCTTTTCGGCGGGCTGCCAAAACAGGAGGAGCTTGCAGACTTTACCCGAAGGATAAGAGAA
>QCWB01000074.1 GCA_013114715.1 Nitrososphaera sp. | reverse complement strand
GTTTGACGTTTCAGAGCCGCCAAAAAAAGCGTTTGGCGACCTTACATGCAACGTTGCATTCCAGCTAAGCAAGCAACTGAAAATGCCGCCGCCAAAGATGGCGGCAGAGCTTGTTGGACATATAAGAAAGCGCGTGGAAGGTCCGGTGCTTGCAGCAGATCCGCATCCTGCCGGATACATAAATTTCAAGGTAAACTATAGCTGGCTATCCCAGACGCTGCGAAAAGCGCTTGAAAATCCTGACCAATACGGCCACTACGATGTCGGCAGGGGTCAGCACGTGGTAATAGAGCATACAAGCGTGAACCCGAACAAGGCACTGCATGTTGGACACGTGCGAAACGTGATTCTGGGAGACACCCTTTACCGGATAATGAAGGCAACCAACCACAGGACAACCGTCCTCAACTACGTAGACGATTCCGGCCTGCAAGTTGCAGACATTGTAATTGGATTCAAATTCGCCGGCTTTCAAGTAGAGCCGCCGGCAGGACAAAAATTCGACCAGTACTGCGGCGACGAAGTCTACGTCAAGGTAAACCAGCTTTACGAAAAAGACCCACAGCTGGCTGAAAAAAGAAAATTGGTTCTTCGCGAAATCGAGGAGGGCAAGTCTGAGCTTGCAGAGTTTGCGTCAAAAATAACGCTGCGCGTCCTTAAAGAGCAGCTAAATACCTGCTGGAGGATGAAGGCACGCTACGACCTGCTTAATTTTGAATCGCACATCGTCTTATCAAAGATGTGGAGCAGGGCCTTTGAAATCCTAAAAAAAGAAGGCCTGGTAAAGCTGGAGCAGGAAGGCAAGAACAAAGGCTGCTGGATAATTGAAGTCGCAGACGAGGAAAACAAGGTCCTAGTCAGAAGCGACGGAACTGCCACATACATGGCCAAAGACATCCCGTATGCTGCCTGGAAGCTAGGGCTAGTTGAAGACCCGTTTTCTTACCGCGATTTTGCAAGCCAGTGGGATTCATCAATTCTTTTTGCAACAACTCTGGACGCAGGAGCCAAGAAACAATTCAGCGGCGGCCACCGGGTTATTACGATAATTGACTCGCGGCAAACAAGATTGCAGCGAATCATCTCCACAGTGCTATCAAAGATAGGCGGCGCAAAACACGAGTACCAGCACCTTGGATACGAGGCGGTGACCCTGAGCGCAAGCACGGCCAAGATGCTCAACATCGACATCGGAGACAGGCAATTCATGCACATGTCCGGCAGAAAAGGCATCTATGTTAGCGCGGACTTTGTCCTAGATACACTGCACGCAAAGGCAAAAGAAGAGGTCAAATCCCGGAACCCGGAATTCTCAGACGAACAGCTTGGCAGCATTGCCGAGCAGATAGCGATTTCTGCCCTGCGTTACAACATGATAAAGCAGGATCTGGACAAGATGATTACTTTTGACATTAACGAGTCGCTGAGCCTGGAGGGGGACACCGGCCCGTACCTGCAGTACGCTTACGCCAGGTCGCAGCGAATTCTGGAAAAATCAGGCATGGAAGCAAAGCCAGATGCAAGATTTGACCTGCTGATACAGCCAGAAGAGCAATTCCTGATAAAGGAAATAGCCAAGCTCGACATGGTAGTTGAAGACGCGGCAAAATCGCTTGCCGTAAAATCAATAGCCAGGTACGCGGCGTCTCTTGCCACAGCGTTTAACCTGTTTTACGAAAAAGTCCCAGTGCTAAGGGAGTCCGATCCAGAAAAACTGGCAGCGCGGCTTGGTCTTGTAAAGGCGTTTGGCATAGCACTTCGAAACTCGCTTGACTTGCTTGGAATAACGGCTCTAAACAAGATGTAAGCTGGATTGATTTTTATCACCTAGTTATTTGCTATCTTTTATTGAAGATTCAGGAAGGTTCGTACGTCATGCTGTACCACACTTCACGGAAAAAGTGGCTGACCAAGGCAATGGCTGGCAAAAAGATGCACACACACCTTGGGATAATAGACGTCGGATCTACCATTGGCTTGGAATACGGCTCCGTAATCAAGACCACGGAAGACAAGGTAATTTTCCTAATAGAGCCTACAATCCACGACTTTATCATGAAGTCTGAGCGCAAGACCCAGATAGTATACCCAAAAGACCTTGGTTTTATCGCTGCAAGAACCGGGATGATGAACGGCTCCAAGGTTCTTGAAATCGGTACTGGCAGCGCGGCTACTGCAACTTTTTTCGCAAGCATTGTCAAGCCTGAGGGCCACGTCTACACTTTTGACGTAAACCCGGATTTCATGGAGATAGCCAAAAGAAACCTGGAAAAATCTGGTATGATACAGTACGTCACCATGCACCAGCATGACCCCCATCAGGGAGTGGATGTCCGCGAGGCCGACGTGGCCATAGTGGATCTCGGTGATCCGTGGTCCGTCCTTGACCAGGTGCATGAAGCCCTGAAAGGCAGCGGAGCTTTTGTTGCCATCTGTCCGACGATGAACCAGATAGAAAAGACCGCAACAGAATTAAAAAAGAAAGGATTTGTGGACGTCGAAAGTATCGAGCTTTTGATACGCACGATGGAGGCAAGGGAGGGCATGACTCGGCCGTCGATGCGAATGATAGGCCACACGACCTACCTTGTCTTTGCAAGAAAGGTCCAGCGCAAAGTAGAGCTGCCGTCAGAAGACGAAAACGAGCAAGAAGAAACCTACTAGAGTTCAAACTCTACTTTCATTCTTTCCTGCAGGCCGTGCTTCTCTGCAAACCCTGCCACGGTCTCCAAAACGTAAAGAGAGCCCTTGTCTGGCACGTAGCTTTTGCATGGCTGCGCCTGACATGGCTCGAGGCTATGCTCGATATGCACTATTCTTTTGTTGCTGTCAAGCCAGATAATGTCTATTGGAAACTTCATGCCCTTCATCCAGAAGGAGTGCTTGGCCTCGTCATTGAACAGAAATATCATCGCCTCATTCTCGTCCATGCTCTCTCTTACCCCAAGGCCCTTGGTCTTTTTTTCAGACGTGTCTGCAATATCAGTAACCAGAGAAACGCCATTTACAGTGACTATTGTCTGCTCATAGCCTTCAAGCCCTGTTGCCTTTTCCTCGACTTTTTCGACAGGCGCGGGGAACAAAAACAACGCAACGACTGCCGCAACGACTGCGGCAGCACCGATACCTAGCAGCAGACTGGCGCGCAACATCGTTCATTACATTTCTAGTTATTTAGAGCTCACGTTACCGGCCTTGCCAGCTTTATGTGGATGACCTGCGCGTTCTGCTTGTTCTGGATTATTCGAGCTTCGTTTTCTGCCATCTTAAAATAAGAGACAAGCAAAAACGCGCAAAGCAGCGCATGCTTGCCTTCAGTCTTGGACTGGAGGCTCAGGATATTGCTTGCCTTGTCATGCTTCAGGCTTCCAAGGCAGGTTATCTTTAGCAGACAATCCGCGACGTCCAACATTTCAGCCGTCTTTACGTTTGCAAGCCGCAGGCCGTATTGCTTTTCTATCGTGTCTAGCAATTCGGCCGGCGAGTCATTGTTTACGACATAATCCAGGATGTGCGCTGCAAGGCCGCTCTCAAACATCCTTGATATCTCAAAGGCCTTTCCCAGAACCGGCGGCTGCGTGCTGATGACATGCTTTAGCTCGACGGCGTTTGCCCATATCTCCTCAATCCTGCTTACCTGGGCTGCGCCATGCACGTCTAGGGACAGGAAAAGAGCTGCCTTGCCGTTTCTGCTATCTACTGAAAGCAGGTTTCTAGAGTCAAGGATTATGACGTTAGACTGGACGTTGGCCAGCCGGATTTCAACGCCGTCAGGCATTGCCAATAGGGCATCGCTTCCGGCGCACTGGATGTCGACAACAAACCTGATCCTAAGTCCGCTGGTCACGGCCTTGACAAGCTGGCTTTTGCACTGGGCGACCAGCCTCAGACCCCAGCTGTCTAGGGCAGCAGTCATAGAAGACCTTGCATTTGCAACAAGACTTGCGACTTTGGCAAGCGTGGAATCTGGATCCAAGATAAAATATCGCCGTTCCTCGGAGCTTTTTGGCCGCTGGCCTTCGTCGTTGATTTTCTGAAGCCGCTCGACCATCTTTTTCATGTTCTTTACGCGCCGCTCGTGCAGGCTCAGGATCTCGCCAAAGGCCTCTTCCGGCGGAATCGCGCTGCAGATAAGCGGCTTTTGCTTTGAGACTACTGCCAGCCGCTTTTTTTCCAGTTTTTTTACGGTCTGGTATACCTTGGTTCGCGGCAGGTTTGCATAATACGCCAGGTCGCTTGCAGCAAGCGAGCCCTTGCCTATCATAGTCAGGTAGGCCTTGGCCTCGTATTTGGAAAGCCCGAATTCCTCCAAGCTGGAAGGAAGGTCATTGCTAGAAATAGAACGCTCTGCAAGCATACAATTCTTGTTTTGAAAAAACAAGGTAAGACGGTTAGTCAAAGATATTGCATCAAACTTCAAAAAAATGCTGATCTGTAACCACCGGTACGTGTTACCGCGGTGACAGAACCTGCCTGCACAGGGGTGGTATTATCCGGCCCAGAACAATGCTACGTATAACATGGCTTCCAGATGGGTTAAATCAGAATCGCTAATCGAAAATGAATCCGCAGTTTCCGCAAAGCCTGGCGGCCCGCTTCGTCCCCGGCTTGAGGCAGTGCAGCGCAGAATTGAAAATCAGATAAAAAGGCTTGACGAGGCAGGCAGGAACCTGAAGGCAAAAGACGACGACACCTACAACAAACTGATGACCTCAGTAAAGGAAAATAACTTGCAATATTCTACCGTGCTTTCGGCAGACCTGAGCCGGTCCAGGCAGGTAAGCCGCGTATTAGCCGTGGCCAAGCTGACGCTTGAAAAGATTTACGCCAAACTCGCCTCTGTTTCAGACTTTGGAGACTTGGTAATAGTTCTAAGCCCGACAATGGCCGTAGTCCGAAACATCAAGTCGCTGCTCGCGCCCCACGTCCCGGAGATGGAAGAAGACCTGGGTGTCACATCTGAACTGCTAAGCGGAATTCTGGTCGACGCTGGCCAGGCCGGCGGATACACCATCAACTTTGAGACTGCAAACGAAGAGGCAGTCCGGCTTATCGACGAAACGTCGCAAGCAGTAGAGCAAAAGATGAGAGAAGAGTATTCCGGAATCCCGGACATGTCAGTCATTTCAAAGGTTGCCTAGCTGGTACATGGCTGTCCCGGTTAGGCAACCGGTCTGCTGGTCATTGCCAGTAGGCCAAACGCCAAACATCTTTTGACTTGCCTGCTTTTCGTCAAATAACCTGATTCAATCCAAAACGCGTTGTTGTTCAAGAAAAACGATTCTGCAGCCATAAAGGAGCGAGCAAATGCCGCACTTGCAAAGCTCCAGAGAGATTCCCAAGCTATGAGCATGCTTCGCTCCAGACTGGAATCAAAGGTGAATTCAAACAGCCAGGATCAGGATCTTGTCAAGATGCTCGAGCTTGCAAGGCACGGCGAGCAGATACTAAACGGCCTTTCAGAGAAAATAACTGCAGTGCGCTTTCTTGAAGAGTTTGTAATGATAATGGACAGCGCGGCAGGCTCTGTAAACGAGATAAGAGGCGACATTGAATACATGATCCCAATCGCCGAAAAAGCGTTGCAGGAGATACACGACACCGTATCAAAAATATCCGGCCAATCCTATACAATGGAAGACAAGAGCGCATTGGACATACAGCAAAACATCATCGACGAGGCCGTCAGGGCAGCCGCCACGACAACCGTGGCTGTCCCGGATCTTGCAGCAATAGTAAAGCCGGCCAAGAAGGAACTAGAGGCCGAGCTGGCCTAGGTGTAAATATTTTAGTCCAATTAGCAAGATAGATTTACACCAAAGTAATTCAAAGAAAGATCCTATTTCTGCTTGAGCTGTAATTATATGAGTCTCGCACCCCAAGAGTTAGAAAATAGCGCTAGCAAGTATGCAGCTGAGGCAATAAGACTGGATTCCCAAGGTTCACGAGGTATGGCTATACAGTCCTACCAACATGCCATTGAGGCCCTAGTCAAGTTGGTTCAGATCTATCCGGATTACAAGTTGAACAAAGTCTACATGGAACGCGCAAACGCGTACCAGAACAGGATAAAGGCCTTGCAGATGTCCCACGGCCTAGAAGACGAAAGACCCACCTCAAATCCAATCGAAAGCAAAGACGAGCCGGCCAACGGCAACGGCGCTGCCAAACCAACCAAGTCCGCCGGAGTCGAGACGCTGAAGGCAGACTTTGACGACCTGGTCATGAAGGAAAAGCCCAAGGTCAGCTGGGACGAGGTAATAGGCCTTGACGACGCAAAGCGGGCGATTCGCGAATCTATTGTTTACCCGATGAAGCGGCCAGACCTGTTCCCGCTTGGATGGCCGCGGGGGATACTTCTCTACGGCCCGCCAGGATGCGGCAAGACCCTGCTTGCAGCAGCCGCAGCAGCGGAAATTGAAGGTTATTTTATCAACGTTGACGCCGCCTCGATGATGAGCAAGTGGCTCGGCGAGGCAGAAAAGAACATCTCAAAACTGTTCAGCATGGCAAGAAAGCTCAACGAAAGCGAAGGCGTTCCAGTGCTCCTGTTCATAGATGAAATCGATTCACTTCTTGGGACTCGGAACAGCGAAGTCGGCGGCGAGGTCCGAGTCAAGAACCAGTTCCTGACCGAGATGGACGGCATCAACGGCAAGTCAAAGGAATCGCAGCTCTACGTCATCGGCGCGACCAACAAACCATGGAGCCTTGAAGCCGGATTTTTGAGAAGGTTCCAGAAGAGAATTTACGTAACGCTGCCGGACAACGCGTCTAGGACACACCTGTTCAACCAGTACACAAAGCCGCTTAACACGGATGCATTGAAGATCGAGGATCTGGCCAAGATAACCGACGGCTACAGCGCAAGCGACGTAAAAGACGTCTGCCAGTCGGTGCAGCTGCACGTGGTAAACGAGCTATTCGAAAGCGGCAAGGCCATGGAGCAGGGAGCAAACCCCAGGCCGATTGTCACAAACGATTTCAAAGAAATGCTAAAAATCCGCAAGCCAAGCGTAAGCGTGGACATGATCCGCGCCTACATGAGGTGGAGCGACCAGTTCAAGGCGCTCTAGCCCTTATTCTTTTTTGTAGCTCTGCATAGCTTCTGAAATCTTTTTCTTGGCCGTTTCCTTGTCCTGCCAGCCGGTCACCTTGACGTACTTGCCCTTTTCAAGCTCCTTGTAATGCTCGAAAAAGTGCTTTATCTGGTCCTTGATGTGCTGCGGGATGGTGTCAACGTCTTTGACTTCTGAAAACGATGGATCGACTTTGGCTATCGGGACTGCAACTACCTTTGCGTCTTGGCCTTCTTCGTCTTCTGTTATCAGCACGCCAACCGGGTTTGCGCGAATCACAGACGTCGGTACAACGGCATCGTTTCCAAGCACCAGTACGTCGACTGGATCGCCGTCTTTTTCCTTGGTCTGGGGCACAAATCCATAATTGCATGGATAAAACATTGCAGTGAACAATTTCCTGTCAACGAAAAGCGCGCCGGTTTCGTCATCTATCTCGTATTTGATGTTGCTTCCCTTCGGGATCTCGATTACAACATTTATCTCGTCTGGCGGGTTCTTGCCTGTCTTTACTGTGTCAACTAGGCCCAATTCTACTCGTCTCAAAGCCTGCCTTTTTTAAAATATAATCCTATTGGAAGGTAGCCAAAAATATAAACGGGGTGCTGCGGCTCTTCTGCAGATGGAATTTAA
>QCWB01000073.1 GCA_013114715.1 Nitrososphaera sp. | reverse complement strand
TATGAGGGGCTGCTGTCACAGTGCATAATTTTGGCTCAGAGTGCAAAATACATCATGTTGTATCTGTTCCGTCTAGACTCATCATCGCCAAGCAACCATGACTGAAGCTGGTTTTTGATGTTTCTATTGCCTGATCTCTTAATACAAGTAATGTGTAACCATTGTACATGTCTGTTAGAATAGGCAAGATACGGGGAATACCAATACGACTGCATTTCACGCTGATACTTGCATTCTTTCTGATATCTTGGATGCTGGCCACCAACTTTATGCCCTTCTACTTTCCAGACCTGTCGCAGACCGAGTATGCGATAATGGGCTTCATGGGCTCTGTAATTCTGTTTATCTCGGTCCTTGTACACGAGCTTGCGCATTCAGTCCTGGCGATAAAATACGGCGTCCAGGTCAAGCAGATAATTCTGTTTCTGTTTGGTGGCATATCTGACATCTCGTCTGAATTAAAAGACTACAAAAAAGAGATGAAGATGGCTTTTGCCGGCCCGCTGACCAGTTTTCTTGTTGCTGCAGCCTTTGCTCTTCCGTGGTGGTTTGTCTCAAATTTCGCTTTAGGCAAAGTGGCAGAAGGGATTCTATTTTACGGGGCCATAGTCAACCTCGTTCTGGGAGTCTTTAACCTTGTTCCTGCCTTTCCTTCAGACGGCGGAAGGATGCTTCGGGCAGCCCTTGTGCGCAGAAAAAGAGATTACAACGAGGCCACAAGGCTGGCCGCAAAGATAGGGGTCGGCATTTCCTACGCTTTCATGGGCTTTGGATTTCTTGTCCTTCTCTCGGGCTCTTTTGTCAGCGGAATATGGATACTGCTGGTCGGATGGTTTCTGATGTCCGGCGCCCAGTCGTATCTTGCGCAGATTCCAGTTTCTGAACTGCTCTCAAAAATCCGGGTCCGGGACATAATGAATACAAACGTGATTAAAGTGTCTGACAAAATTACGCTCTCAGACCTGTCAGAGGGCTATTTTCGAAAGTACCTGAAAAGCACTTTTCCAGTGGTAGACGATGACGGCCGGCTTGTAGGGGCAGTGACGCTTGGCAGGACTATGGAAGTTTCCCAAGAAAAATGGGGCGCTACTTTGTCGTCACAAGTCATGATACCTGCCTCCGAACTTGCGGTGATGCGACCCGACGACAAGGCCGATGACGCATTGATGAAGATGGGTGCCAAGCGGCTAGGCAAGATAATGGTCTGCGACGAATCCGGCAGGCTTGTAGGGATTGTAAGCAAAACTGATATACTTGGCGTAGAGATGGAGCGGCAAGAATACCTAAAGGCTTTCAAAAAGTAAACCGATTAGTCCTGTTTGGCGTATAGGTCCTTAAAGTCCTCCGCGATGTTGTACGCCAGGTCCTGAATTTTTTGCTGCTCTATAAGGGGACGGTTCTTGGCCATAAGCTGCATCAGGCTAGTGCACTTGAATATCTCCCTGCTGTCCATGTTACCTTTTGACAAATCTAAATAGCAGCTGTTCACGTCTAGGCAAAACAGCAGCGTCTTTTCCTGCCAGTCGTTGCCTGTTGTCGGGTATCCAATATCTTGGGCAAGCTGCTTCATCTCCTGCTCTCGAGTCATGAGAAATTCGGTAAACGCCTTTCTTGCCTTTTCCCTGTCGTATTGAATCGGGAACGCCTTTGCCATGGATATATAAACGGTGAAGTAGTATAAGAATACCGCGAATACAACTACCAGAAATCGGTTATCCGAGTCTGCGTCTTGCGGTTCTGGTAAATCCTGCTTTTTCTCATCACTTCGGAGTTTGATATTGAAAGAGACGAGCATGCGAATTGCAGGGCTTTTTGCATGCTGTCAAAATTTGCTGAAGCGTTCTTCATGGCCTCCCTTACTCCCTGCCGAATCTGCCAGACCCCTACTGGCATGACGTACTCTGGATGGATGTCCCGCAGGACAAGTGCCACGGCTTTTCTGCCTCTTTTGGCCAGGTGCTCCGCAACTGCCAGCCGGGCGGCAAAATACGCGCCGGCTATCGACGGATAATGGTCAAGGCCGCGAGCGTCCTCAAAATCTGAGGCGACGACCGAGCCGCCGTTAGCTGAAAACCAGGTCTCTATCATCTCAAAATTCCAGACCGAGTCTGGAATAAGGATTATGGAGTAATAGTTGGCAAGATGCGAATACTGCCTGACTTCAAATGATGTTATCTCTGCATTGTCGGATAATTGCTTGACAAGGTTCTCTGAAATCATGTCGTCTGCCGCAGAGATGCTCCAGCGCGTTGGGACTAGTTTTCGGTTCTTTTTGAGCCCAAGCATGCCCATTGAAAGCACGCGGTGAATCTGGCTTGATTCTACACCTTTCTCATACAGCCTTATCACGGCGTCGCTGGCTTTCATGTCGCCGTCGTAGTACATTTTTTCTATCCTGTTGTCTGCAGATGGAGAACTAGTCTTGAAACTTTTCAGAGGCGCCGACGGCCCAAACGGCGCGACTTCTGTATTCAGGTGAACCTCGTTTTCCAAGTTTGAATCGGCAAGCGGACGTTTTTCAAGCACCGCCTCTGATTCTGCCGGAGCACTTGACATGGCCATCTCCTGCAAATCCTCGATATACCTGCCAGAAACCTCGTTTATCCTGACAGGCTTGAAACCCCGGACCAGAGACAGCCGGTAGTTGGCAATCTCTTCAAGGCTTTTGCCGGTCCAAAGCTCGGTCCTGTCCATTATCATGGTGTCGCCGTGCACTGGAGGTATCATTGGCCCGACGCTGACCTTTGGATATCCGTACCTGCCGACAAAGACTGCCGGGGGACTGGAGCCGTCTATGGAATCCATGGACAGCCTTGCAGCGTTTGACTTTAGGTACTGGATCCAGTTTTGCTCCAGCCTTTTTCTGATGTCTGCTGCAGACTCCACAATTGTTGATGTGGCGAACCGATATTTAGGATTGCACGAAACATTCATAGCATAATCGTACTGCCTAACGGCTGTAGCGCTAACCAGATGAACCCTATTGACAAGGCAGCCCTTGCCTCGATATTCTGCAGCACGCTTGATCCATCAATTCCTGCATACGACAGGATGCACGCCAGGCTTCCAGTAAGCAGGGATTTCTATGACCAGACTATCCGGGGGCTAGTAGAAAAAGGCCTAGTTGAAGACGAAAAGCTGACTGATTTTGGCAGAGATGCAATTAAAGTTATCCTGGTAGGCGGCGTGTTTGACCTCATCCATCCGGGGCATATACACACGCTCAAGGCAGCCAAGTCGCTTGGAGACGTGCTTGTTGTCGTTGTTGCAAGGACGTCCACTGCGATAAAGATAAAAAAAGACCGGAAAATCTACCACGACGAGATGCTTCGCCGAGAATTGGTCTCATCAATCAATTTCGTGGACTTGGCCCTGATAGGTCGGGAAGGAACGCTTTACGACACCGTGGCTTTTGTCAAGCCAAACGTCATTGCCCTCGGCTACGACCAGGCCCATACGGAAAAAGACGTGGCTGAAAACTGCAAGAAAATCGGTCTAAACGTCCAGGTTGTGAGGCTGTCCACTCCAATTCCCGGATCAAAGAGCTCAAAGATAAAAGACGAGCTTGGCGAGAATATCTACGGCATCTGAGAAACTATTACCTGCACCTTTATTCGATCTCCGTTTTTGATTCCGGCCGCATCCTTTATCGACATTGGCGCAATGACTTCAAGCATGCTGTCGTCGTAATGAGTCCTCTCAAGCACTAGAACTGCAGCGTTTTTTACTACTCCGTTGATGCTGGCCCTGTAGCACTTGACCCAGCCATAGGTCCGCTTGCCATCAGAAAATCCGTCGATAAATATTGACGGATATCTGCCTATCTCGCGTCTTGCGTTCATGAAAACCGGGTCTACAAGCTTGACGTTTAATGTACCTGGAAACGGCTCAAAGCCGAGTTTTTGCAGGAACTGTTTTTTGTAGCCTTCCAAAGACATGTAGTACGCGCCTTCGCCCATGCCTGAGACGACGTTTCCCTCAAAGTCGATTGTAGGCGGCGACTGCTCAAGTGCTGACTTTAAAGAAGAGTAAAGCCCGTTTATCTCGTCAAAGCCTTTTTCGGTCACGCGCAGCCCGAATTTCTGGCCGCGCTTGGTTCGCTCGACGTAGCCTGCTGTCTCTAGCTCTAAAATGTGCTTTGATGCAGCCTGCTGCGACCTGTCAATTTCCTTGCCCAAGTCTGCAGTGGTCATCTCTACAAATTTGTGCCTTGCTCCCATCCGGAGCAGCTGCACCATGGTAAGTATGTGTTGGAGCTTTATTTCGGCCATTTAGCTTACGATGCCTACATCGCTAAACGTCCTGACTGCGAGGTTTGCCGGCTTTTTGACTTCTGCAGTCCTGTGGCCGACAATGTATTCAATGCCGGCCTTGTCTGCGGCGTCTACCAGACGCTGGGTCACGATGCCGTCTATTACGAGCATCTTGGCGCCTTCTGCGCTGTCAAGACGTTTGATTACCTCAGATACTGGGACTTTTAGCAACTGCTTCATCGTGCCGTCGAGTATTACCGCCTCAAGCGTCTCGTTTATTTGCGGATAGGATTCTTTAATTGCAGCGACTATCTCTGGTGCGTCATTTGTAGTTGGGGCTGGTGAAGGTGTCTGCTCTTGCGGCGCCGGTCTATATTCTTCGCGTTCGCGGTATCTGTCTCCGCGATCCCGTCTCTGGTGCCTTCTCTCCGTCTGGGGTGGGGCCTGCTGCACTGGAACCGGCTGGCTTTCTGTATATGCGTCTTTTAGTATCTCGGATATCTCTAGCGGGGTGCATTCTTCTACCTCTCGTCCTGTCGGGGCACGAAGCACTTTGTCTATCTTGACTACGCCCTGAAGTTCCTTTAGTATCAGGTCGCCGGCGCGGTCGCCATCCAGAAATGCAATTACTTTCTTGCCTTCTGTCAGCTTTACAACCGTCTCGTCTATCTTGGCGCCTTCTATCGCTATCGCGTTATCGTAGCCTGCGCGAAGCAGGTTGATTACGTCTGCGCGGCCTTCAACAAGTATTATCCATTCTGACTCAAATACGCCGGTTCCGCAGGCCAGCTGTGCCTTGCCGTAGGCAGTCAGTTTGCCTGGCTTGCTTGCATCGTAGACGTCTTTGAGCATCTCTTCTCCTTCGCTGATGGTCTTTGTGGCCCATTCCTGGACGATTTTCTTGGCCCTGTCTACTATTATCTTCTTTTTGATAGCCCGGATATCGTCAATTCCAACCAGCTGGAATTTGGCCTGAAACGGCCCGACTTTGTCTATGCTTTCTATTGCTGCTGCGATAAGAGCCGCCGTGGATATGTCTGTGCTCATAGGGATAAGGGCGTCTCCTCTGGCGGAGTTGCTCTTTGTCTCTACGTTTACCTCTATTCTTCCAACTTTTGATACCTTTTGCAGCTCGTTTAGGTTCATTTCTGGCCCGAGAAGCCCTTCGGTTTGCCCAAAAATTGCGCCGATAATATCGGCCTTCTCAACCAGACCGTCAACTTCAAATTTTAACTTAACATGATATTTTACTATACCTGTGCTAGGCAATCTTTCTCATAACCTCGAAGTTTACTTTAACTAAGAAAGCGTTTCTGTTTCTTGAATATAAGTGCTTTCGTAAGAATCAAGTGTAAAAGCACAGATCTTTTCGCCAGCCGCCGCCCATTGTAACAAGCGGCGCATAGGCCGATAAATCTTCGATATGCCGGACCTTGCCGTTTGTAATCTTTGCCAGCTCGTGCTTGTAAAACAGGCTGACGTTTTTCTGCTTTGACTGCAATTGCGACATAATCCTTCTTGTCAGGTGCTTGCCTGTCTTGTCCATGTCCAAAAGAAGGATTATTTTCTTGCCGGACCGGTCATGCGTGTCGACAAAGTCTACGATTCCCTTTCCATGGTGAAATACAACCGGGTTTCCAGCAAAGCCTATCTTGGACAGCGCTTCTGCATCGCGCTTGCCTTCGACTACTATTATCGAGCCGTTTTCAGACTCTCCGTTCAGCTTGTCAATGAACTCCCTCAGCTCTTCGACTACTTTATCGGTGGCTGAAAAATCCACGCTGTACGTACCTCGGTACAATGATTTATTATTTTTGGATAGGATGGAAAATAAATACGCCTGCTGCTTACCAATGTTGGTTGAAAAAAATCCTCTGCATCCAGAATATCTCATGCGAGACTCTGGGCGTGCTTGAAAACATGTTCCGTTCAGACGGCTTTGCAATTGAAAATGTCGACGGCCAGGCCGGCGAGTTCCCAAAAACTCTAGGTTATTCTGCCATAATAGTTCTTGGCGGCCCGATGGCAGTTTACGACAACCTGCCGTATTTGCAAAAAGAACAGGAGTTGATTAAAGACGCTATAAAGAACAACATACCTGTGTTTGGAATCTGCTTGGGCTCGCAGTTGATAGCGCAGGCCACAGGCGGCAAAGTGCATAAAGGTGCAAAAAAAGAGATAGGCTGGCACGACGTCTCCATATCGCCAGCCGGCAAAGACGACGTCTTTTTTGGAATAAAACAGCAGAACATGCGTGTTTTTCAGTGGCATGGCGATACCTATGATTTGCCGTCCAACGCTGCTGTTCTGGCATACTCTGATTTGTATCCACAGGCATTTCGCGTGGGAAGCGCCGTTGGAATCCAGTTCCACCTTGAAGTGAATGACAGTTTGATAAAAGACTGGATCAAGGAATACGACTCTGAGGTAAAGAGCGAGAAGATGGATTCTAGAAATATCCTACCAAAGGCCGGAGACGTCGACCAACTGACGGAAAAGTGCCAGACAGTTTATCGGAATTTTACCAAGATGATCAAGTAATGATCGATGTTTACCGTAGTGCAGAAATCCACCGCTATCTTTAATAGAAGCTTGGCTGGCTTTTTCTTCGATTAAGATGGCCAGTAAAAAGGTCCAAAAAATTTTTGACGAAGTTTTCTCAACCAAAGAAAAAGTCATCACAGAAGAGTTGGCTAAAGAGGTTTTGACAGAATATGGAGTCAAAGTGCCACCGTACGCACTCGCAACCAGTGCTACCGATGCCAAGAAAAAGGCAAAGACAGTCAAGTTCCCGCTGGTGGCAAAGATAGTGTCGCCGCAAATCCTGCACAAGACTGACGTCAAGGGCGTCAAGGTCGGCCTGCAGAATGAAAAGGACGTCGTGGCTACTTTCAAGGACATGCACGGAAGGCTGTCCAAGAAATACGACGTAAAAGGCGTGCTCCTAGAAAAGATGGTCCCATCAGGAGCGGAGCTGATAGTTGGCTTGCAAAACGACCCGCAGTTTGGACCAATCATCATGGTTGGAATCGGCGGAATTTACACTGAGGTATTCAAAGACGTTGCATTTAGAGTCTTACCAATAACAAAGGCCGACGCCCTGTCCATGATAGAGGAATTGAAGGGCAAAAAGATCCTCGAAGGATTCAGAGGCGCAGACCCTGTAAGCAAGAGCATGATGGCAAGCGCGCTTGTCAACATTGGCAAGCTTGGAACAGAGATGGCCCAATACTACGAGAGCATAGACTTTAACCCAGTCATATTCTATCCATGTCAGGTTTTACAGCTAATTTGCGTTTTAGTTTTTCGGAAAAGGAAACATAAATAGTATCGGGCGAAATCCGCAGTACTCGTATTTTATCGCCAAGTTGTGCCGAAATTTTTTCAATACGGTTGTTGGTAAGTGAATAATAAGAGCCATTGCTTTGTCTTAATTTTGATGGAGGTATTTCTAAAGTGAGCC
>QCWB01000072.1 GCA_013114715.1 Nitrososphaera sp. | reverse complement strand
AGGAGCTGAATATCACAAAACCAAACATGCCACCTTACAATATCACTCGGATATGGCACGCCTCCTACGACTGTAAATAGGGAGTTTAGAAAAATACTGTCATTTATAGCCGGTAGGATAGGATGGGGGTTTTTCTTTGTGGGAATTGCAGCGGATCAACTGTAGCCATTTGAGGTAGGGATGCTTCTAAGTCATGATACAAAAGGGATTTATTCTAAATTAAGAGTGGGGCCGAAGGGATTTATTCTGACGCGGAATACCGCAATCACTTGAACCCCTGATCCACGGGTTTCTTTTCTAACTAGCCCATTGTGTTAGATCTGGAGCCCGTTGCGATGCCAGGCTTCGCTACGACCCCACCAAATCGGCATCGTGCTATGGATAGCATAAACATGTCTGTATAAGTCTTACGAGGTTACTTTGGATCGTATCTGAACTTGTCCAGCTTTATCAGCTGGTGGTACGAACCAAATTGCGACGCGTCTGCAGTATCAAGCTCTGATTCCGTGTCGTCCTTTTCGTCTCTAAATATCTTCAGCAGTTTGTATGAAGTCGACCGTTCGGCTGGAATCCTTCCTGCGGACCGTATCAACTGCTTTATCTCACGCGGCCTCATCAGCTGGCCGTGCTGCGCGCCGGCAGCCGTAGATATACTCTCGTTTATCAGCGTGCCTCCAAAATCGTTTACGCCGGCAGAAAGCAGGATCTGAGACATACGCGGCCCTTCCTTGACCCAGGAGACCTGGAGATTCGGTATGTGGTTGTTAAGCATCACCCTGGCTACTGCGTGCATCTTTAGCACTTCGTTTCCGTCCGCCCCAGACCTGATGTTTTTGACCGTGTTGTGGCTGTACATCGGAGCCTCGGTGTGCACAAAACTAAGCGGGACAAACTCTGTAAAGCCGTGAGTCTCCTTCTGAATCTCTCGCAAAAGAGCAATGTGCTCTGCCTTGTGCTTTGAAGTCTCTACGTGGCCGTACATTATGGTAGACGTAGTCGGGATGCCAAGCGAATGCGCACCCTTGATTATCGATATCCAGTCGTCGACCTTTATCCTTCCTGGCGAAATGATGTTTCTAAGCTGTTGATCAAGAATCTCTGCCGCAGTTCCTGGCAGGCTTCCTATCCCTGCCTCCTTTAGCATCTTTAGGTATTCAAGCGTGGATACTTCGGACCTTGTCGCGCCGTAGAGCACCTCCTCTGGAGAAAATGCGTGGACGTGCATGCCTGGGATCTCTTTTTTGACTGCAGAAAGCAAGTCTATGTACAGATGTCCGTCCATGTTTGGCGGAAGCCCCGCCTGGATGCAGACTTCCGTTGCACCCATCTTGGCAGCCTCTTTTGCGCGCCTGACTATCTCTTCTGGCGGCAAAAAGTATCCTTCTTCTTCTCGGAAATCCCTGCTAAAGGCGCAGAAACCACACTGCTTTATGCAGACGTTTGTAAAGTTGATGTTTCGATTAACGACAAAAGTGACAATGTCTCCAACTGACCGGCGGCGCAATTCGTCTGCAACCGTTACAAGCAAGTTCATCTCAAGGCCGTTGCAGTCAAACAACTCTATAGCTTCATTGACCGAGATGTCCTTGCCGTCAAGGGCCCTGTCAAGAGCGCCGGCTATTATCGGATCCGCCTTTTTGAGCAGCGAGTCAAAAGCCATTGATGTAATCCTCCCTTACAAGCCCGGACTCATCGACGAACAAATGCGTATGTTCTTGCAGGCCTGACGATATAAATCCACCTTTAATAAACTCGGGGTAGATGGGAAGCCTCGCTCGCAGGGTCTTGCTCTTGCTCTGCGTTACCCCCTTGACTGATTCTATTGTCGGCCACGGAAACTCGGGGTTGACGTGGTCTATTGTGACTGGAGAGATTCCGCCCCAGTCGTTGATGCCTGCATCAAGGTACCTTGCAAAAATCCCCGGGTTTAGGTTTGGCGGCACCTGTATGTTCATGTCTGGCATGACAAGCCTTGCAAGGGCCACCACGCGCAGGAAATACTCCTTTGGCGTTGACGGAAAGTCCTTCATTGCAGTGTCTGGCTTGGGCTCGAAATTCTGCAAGATGACTTCCTGTATGTGGCCGTATTTTTGATGGAGGTTTTTTATTGTGAAAAGCGAGTCGACCATCTCTGATTCATTTTCGCCGATGCCTACTAGGATTCCTGTAGTCATGGGTATGCGCAACTCTCCTGCGCTCTGCAGAGTCTTTATCCTGACTTTGGGATTCTTGCTTGGTGCCCCTTCATGGGCCATGCCCTTTTCCACGAGGCGCTCGCTTGAGGATTCAAGCATGACTCCCATGCTGACATTGGTTTTCTGAAGCTGCGTCATCTCTTTTTTTGTCATGCTTCCGGCATTGGTGTGCGGAAACAACCCTGTCTTTTGCAGGATTTTTTCGCTAATGTCTGCCAGATACTCGACAGTTGACTCAAAACCCAGAGAATGCAGCCATTTCTTTGCCTCCGGGTATTTCTGCTCGGGCCGCTCGCCAGTAACAAGCAGAGCTTCGGTGCATTTTTTATCTCTGCCTGCCTCTGCTATCGCAAGGGCCTGGTCAGGATTTAGCATGGACAAAAGAGGGTCTCCTGGTTCCTGCTTGTAAGTGCAGTACGAGCAAGTGTCTCTGCACAGGTTTATGATATTTATGAAAACTTTTCTAGAATATGTTATTGCGCCTAGCCTTTTTGTGTCCCGGATTGCGCCTGCTGCTGAAACTAGGCTGTCTGTGGGGCAATTATACAACAGCCACTCGGCCTCCACAGCGGAGAGAAAGCCTGGCTTTTCTAAAGCCTTGTTGAGTAACTCTATCTGGTTGGTTTGCAAGGCCTGCTATATTCTACAACAGTAGTCTAATAAACACTCTTAGGGCGAGCCCTGCAGGCTTGGCCTTGCATCCAGCGTGATTGTTATATGCTGCATCGTGCCGTCTCTGAGAATCGTGATGTCCATGGTCTGGCCGACTGACTTTTCGCGCTGCAGGTAGACTAGTATGTCGTCAAGCTTTCTTACCTGGTTTCCGTCCAGTTCGAGCACAACGTCTCCTCCCAATGCCACAGTCCTCCCATCAACCCTCGTGGGGTTATCGCCGCCGCGAAGTCCTGCTTTTTGAGCCGGGCTTCCGTCCATCACTTCAACTACCAAGACTCCTCTTGGCTCATCCAGACCGAGGACATTTGCAAGGCCTGGAGTCATGTCTGTGCCTGAAATTCCAACCCATGGGTGCTTGAAAGTGCCAGTCTCTATGAGAGAGGGGGCTATCTTGGAAATAGTATTTGAAGGCACCGCAAAGCCAATACCTGCAAACTCGCCGGTGCTAGACCTGATTGCTGTGTTTATCCCAATGACCTGGCCCTTTGTGTTCAAAAGCGGGCCGCCGGAATTGCCCGGGTTTATTGGCGCGTCAGTCTGGATTATGTCTGGAATAAAGAACTGCAGGGGGCCGGAATCGGTGGAGGGAATAAGCCTACCGACTCCGCTGACGATGCCCGAAGTCATCGAGCTTGAAAGCCCAAACGGATTTCCAATCGCTGCAACCTGCTCGCCGACTCTGATCTTTGTAGAGTCCGCCAGGGGCAGCGGAACCAGTTTCTCTTTTGGGACGTCTTTGACGTACAACACTGCCAGGTCTGTAAACGGGTCCGTGCCAAGAACAGCGGCGCGGTAGACAGTCCCGTCCACAAAAGTGACGTCAAGCTGCGACTCGCCGGCTGCGACGTGGTTGTTTGTAATGATATGTCCGTTATCGTCATAAACAAAGCCTGTTCCAAGTCTGCTCTGTTCCGTAAGCGTGATAGAGGTTACCTGGACAACAGATTTTTCAGTCTTGGCAAACAGGTCTGGCAAAGTAAGGTCGGCTTCTACCGCTTCTACTGTGCTGACCGTGCCTACTTCGAACGCTTCTTTTCCAATGCTGCCGCGGTCTGCAACGCTGTTGGTAGTGTCAATTGACGGTGCAATCGGCTTGCCAGAGAAATCAAGACCTCCAAACTGCGAATATGCAATAACTACTGCAATAGCAGCTATTGCCACAGAAGCTGCCAGAATGGCTTTGTTCAACGCATCTAGATCCCCAATTTCTTCTAATAATCCTTTTCCCTAGTGCAAAAAGCTCTGCTTCTGATTTACCGTGTATTGTCTGTCGCGCCAGTTCACTGCGTCTTTGTTCTTGGCGTTGACTATGGCTGACAGAAATCCAAGTGAGATCAGAGCCCCGCTTAGCGGCGAGCCAAGCGCATAAGCCGGGCTTTCAAAGACTCCCAGCTTGCATTGCACGCCTGTGGTAATCATGAGTATGGATATTGCAGCAATGTCTATCCAAAGAAGCACCTGCGACAACAAGATTCCAGAAGACACCACAAAGGCAGGAATAGAAAATCCCAGAAATGCAAACGGGGAAAACAGTATGAAAAATACTGCAAGCGACATCAAGTGCGCGCCAGACTTGTTCTGGTGGTAAAGCGGCACCACGAGCCTGCGAAGGCCATGCCAGAGAGTCGGCAAGTCTCTGGCCCAGACTGCATCGACCTTGTCTTCTGCTCTGAACATCTTCATCCTGAATTTGGCCTCCTTTACCTTGCTTCCAAGCGCGCCGTCTTCTACCAGCTCATGTCGGACCCCTTCATGGGTGCCTACGGCCTTGTACGCCTCTTTTGTTATGAAAAAGAAACTGCCAAAAAAATACCCTGTCTTTGTGTTTGGATCGTTTACCCGAAGCGGGGAAAAGCGCGTATGCAGAAAAGTAGACAGCGACGGAAGCGTTATCTTTGTCCACAAGTCGTTGCAGATTAGCCTCGGGATAGCAGTCAATGCATCCAGGTTTTCAGATACAACGTGGCTTATTGCCAGAGACATCGTGTCTGGCGCGTGGCGCGTGTCTGCGTCTGTAAAAAAGAATACCTCTCCTGTGGCCTTTTGGTATCCCTGGTAGCAGGCCCAGTTCTTACCTGCCCAGCCTTCTGGTTTTGCCGGGGCCTGCACGTAGACTACGCGGCTGTCCTTTGCAGCGAAATCCTGGATTATCTTTGCCGTGGAATCTGTAGATGAGTCGTTGACGGCAATTATCTCAAAATTGGAATAGTCCTGCGCAAGCAAACTTTCAAGGCATCTTGCGATATAACTCTCCTCATTTCTTGCTGGCAGTATCACGCTAACTTTAGGATTTTTGTAAGTCTTGCCTGCGTTAGATAGCCGGGGCGCCAGTTTGAAAGACTTTATCATGTATGACAAAAAGTAGACCCAGATGCCAAAGACTCCGACTAGAATAGCCGCAAGCGTCAGGCCGATGACCGTGATTGATGCCTCTATTACTGGTTCCATGACAAAACACAGGATTATTCTAGTTCTTTTGCAATCCTCTCAAGGGCTTGCTCTGTTCCCTCTGCGATGTGCTTTTTGACCATGCCGGTAAACATGCCCATCAGCCCTGATAGCTTGATGTCCCAAACTACGTCCACGCGAGTCTTGCTGCCTGCAGAATTTAGCGTGATTAACTTGCTGCCAGTCACCGGCCCCTGGGTTATCTGAGTATCGATTGCTTGCTTTGGCTTTAGGGTAACGGTCTGCCTTGTCTTGGAATCTTTGAAAGCTATAACCACTTCACGTTCGATAACGTTTCCAGTCTTGCTGATGTTTCTGACTGATTTTGTTCCGTGCCAGTATTTCGATTCATTGTCCACATCGGAAATTATGTCCCAGACCTTGTCAAGAGGAGCTGCAATCTCCCTGCTGGTGTTTATCGTGGCCATGGCTGTTGTTGACTCTGTGGTGATATAATTGATGCCTAGGCAGCCTTTATCCTAGCTGTTTCATGCGGCTTTAATTTGTCCCAAAAGACACCGACTATGGCTCCAAGCACGACCCAGAATACTGTCATAGTTATGGCGCTGGCCACCCTGAAACCCATGACAAGGTCCATCGGTGCGGTTATCGGGTCCGGGTTAGGCGGAAGTGCAACAAATGCAACCGCAATTATTGCAGCGTATATCGCCGGGACTATGAATTTTCTTGACTTTGAATGCATCTTGCGATACAGTACTGCCATACCAAGAGCCGTAAAGCCGGATATTGCTATCATTGCCATGTACAGGCTCTGCCTTACGTAGATGGTGGCCGGGTCTCCTACCGCCGGCGGGTTTGCCGGGTATTTTATTGCCACGACCAGATAGAGGACAAACCACATGATGCCTGATAGCAACAACGCCTTTTTGAGGTTGTTTGAACCGGGAATCGCGCTTCTGGCATATGCAAACACTAGACCAAACAGCGCTCCATAGGACAGGCCTAGCACCGCGCCTCCTGCAATGCTGCCACCCTTCTGCCAGAACCTGTATGCAGCGTATTCTGTCGGGTTGATTATCTCTCCTTCCGCGGCCGCTGCCTTGTTTTCAAGCTCTATGGCCCTTTCGAGATACGGCTCGACAACGCCTTGATTAAGTGCAGCAAGAATTACGCCAGCAATGGCGCCAGCAGAAAGAACAATTGCAATAAAAGTAAGGGTTTTCATGACCGTTTTAGTGACATGCGAAACCAGCCGCGTGCCTCATGTCATGGTAGAACTCGTGCATCCACATGTCGCCATAGGCCTGGTCTCCCTGCGCGACGCTAAAGAGGTGACCCTGATCGAAACCCATCATAAAGATGCCAAATACAAGCACGCCAAGAAGTATACCTACAGCTATCTTTGGTACGCCTTCTGCTGCCCTCGTAATCTGCTCTGAGAAAGACATCGTATCGCAGTGCATTTTGGTGTTATATAAATAATAGGATAGTTTGTCCAACCTGGACAGTTTATCCAACAAATAAATTCAAGCCTTTCTGAACACTTTGCATGCACACCTTTATCAGATTGATGGAGAAGGTGGCCACAAGGTACGCTCCAAGCAGGCGGCTGTCTTTTGACACGGTACACGTGCTAGTAACCTTTCAGCTCATTTACAGGCTCGGGCATGTAAGCAGAAGCACTCTTGGCAGCGAGCTGGGCCTTGGAGAAGGCGCCGTCAAGACTCTTATCAAGCACATGAAGATGCACGGGTTGATAGAGACGTCAAACGGGGGGACTCGAGCCACGGCCAAAGGAGAAAGCGTCTGCAGCGAACTTGCCTCCCTGCTTCCGTCTGAACTGGTTCTACCTGGCTCATCGCTGTCTCTGGGCAGGTGCAACTATGCAGTGCTTTTGCGCGAATTTGGCTATGCCGTCAAGTCTGGAATAGAGCAGCGCGATGCTGCCATCAGGACCGGGGCAGTTGGAGCCACAACCCTGCTTTTCAAAGACAGCAAGTTTGTCATGCCGTCAAGCAACGTTGATTCTCTGAAAAAAGAACAGGACCTGCGCAAAATACTGATTGAAAAGCTACGGCCACAGGAAGGCGATGTCCTGATAGTCGGAAGCGCAGACAACTTGAAGATTGCAGAACTTGCGGCCAAAAACGCTGCACTGTCTACCATAATGGCGCATGAAAACCACAACTGACAGCTCGGGATTGTTCCAAAACCCTTATAGTGAGCAGAACTGCCTATTTACCCAGAGTCGTGCAAGGTCTGGCAGGTAATACCAATACTCCGGCTAGTTTTGAATCGCCAATTGCTTGGCAGGGATTGAATTGATTTCTCCAACTCTTGACCTGCAGCAAATACAGATGCGTGCAATCCAAACACTGGAAAAGGGTGTCCAGATAGACCTTTCAACTAGCATGTGCAAAAAATACCTGCGCCGGCACGCCAACCAAAAAACGAACGTTGTGGTGCTGTATGT
>QCWB01000071.1 GCA_013114715.1 Nitrososphaera sp. | reverse complement strand
GCCTAGTCCTTCTTTTTCCTCATGTAGACAATCACGCCCATGATGCCAAGTGCAGCAGCCACAGATGCAATACCTACCGGGAATTCTGGGACTACCTGTATGCTTGACTGCGTGACCTCGCTTGTGGCGTTTATCTTTTCTATCTTCATGGTAAACGAGCCCTGGGCGTTGAACGCAACATCCTGCGAAGATATGCCTTCTGGGGTTGTTACTCCTCCGCTGCGAGAGATCTCGTTTCCTTGGCCGTCAAATATCGCTAGCTCGTAGGTTGCTGCAGAGACTGGGTTGCCGGTCTTGTCGGTTATAGTCACACCAACCGGGATTGGTTGCTCTGGGAATATTGCCTCTGGAATGGTCAGCACCACGTTGTAACTTGCCGAGCTAGAATCAAGCTGCATTATGCTTGTTTCCTTGTCTGGGTCTGGCGGGCTTAGGGCAAAGACCGCCTTTGCTGGGGTCCTGTCCTGGCTATTAATCTGGGCTGCTAGGTCTTCTAGGTGCTTCTTTGAAATGGTAAAGTGGACAACGGTTTCCTTGGCGCCATAGTTGTCTACGAACACCGGCGTGTCTATTCCGTTGACTGTTCCGTGCAGGGACTGCTTGTCAAAG
Organism: Nitrososphaera sp.; assembly: GCA_013114715.1. Classification (GTDB taxonomy): domain Archaea; phylum Thermoproteota; class Nitrososphaeria; order Nitrososphaerales; family Nitrososphaeraceae; genus Nitrososphaera. Next base: position 7,163 of record QCWB01000071.1, on the reverse strand, counting down.
TCCGAGAGCTCTTTTGGGATAAAGATTTCTGTGTGAAGCATCCCTATCTTGCTGACCATTTCTGACTTCCAGTCAAACGGCATGGAGAACTGGACGGTTTTTGTCGCAGCATCGTAGCTGGATTCTTCAATTGCTCCATAGTAATTCCTGACTTTTACCTGGACGGTCTGACCGTCTTGTGACACGTCTATCGTCTGCTCTCTTCCTGGAGTTACCCACAAGTCGTACTGCAAAATCGGAGCCACCTGGGTCCTAGTTGTATTGACAGTGTGTATCTCTACAAACAGGTTGTAGAGTCCTGGTTGGGTAAAGACAGGCCCCTCAACCACAATCGGGTCTCCCCTGTTCCAGATGCCGCCGTACTGGATCTCTGGCTCACCTTTGGCTACTGCAGCAGATGTGTCTTTTGGAATAACTTTAATCTTGAGCTCGCCGTCTGGGTCATAGAACAATCCCTGGCCCCCGTATTCTCCGCCGTAGGTCTGAATTGGTATCTCTTTTCCGTCTTTTTTGAAGAATATTCTGTATGACACTTCCTTAAAGTTCTCGTTGCTCTTTTCGTCAAAGAACCTTGCCGTGATAAGAACAGGCTGGGTCGGGTCAGTTATTACGGGCGGGTCAAGCTTTAGAAATATACTTGCTTTTTTGCCTTGAAAATCCGCAGCAGGAGGCTGCATACCACCATGCGCAAATGCTCCCTGCATGGATGGGACGGCAATCAGCATCGTTGCAAAAAATGCTATCGCCAAAACTGGGCGTAAAGAAATCCTCTTATCGGAAAACATCTCATCTGCAATTGTGCTTTGCAGTATATATTTTTAATTTCGGATTGAAGTGAACTATGCGGATTTCGTTGCTTCAAATACTATTAATATCGAACAGCAGAACTGACCTGCAATTTCGGAGGGGTTGTCTAGACTGGTTAGGATACCTGCCTTACACGCAGGTGGTCATGGGTTCGAATCCCATTCCCTCCATTTATTATAATTGCCCTGCCCCGGGCGGACTGATGGAAACAGGGACAGGGCATGTCATGTTGGCTGGACGCCTGAGTATATTTTTAAAATGCAATATTTAAGAAAATGTCCAAACGGAAATACCTATTTCCAAGACCTTATCAAGCAGATTTGATGCAGACTATTGTAATATCTGGCAAAGACGAAATAATTGCTGAAATAGCCAGGTACCAGTCCAACATAAAGAAGAGCTGGTGCGCCTGCGTTGATTCCTGGATTCCAATGTTTTCCATGAGCGAAGGAGTCAGGCAAGGCTACATCGCTGCCAAAGACCGGGGCATAAAGATAAGATACATCACGGAAATTACTGCCGATAATCTTGTTCAGTGCAAGCAAATTGCAGACTTTGCAGAGCTGCGACACCTGCCAAAAATAACCGGCAGCTTCTCTGTAAGCGAGACCGAGTTTATCGCCGGCCTGAGAAGAGGCGGGCCGATTGAAAAGCTGGTCTACAGCAACGTCCCGGAAATTGTCCGTCATCAGCAGGAAATCTTTGAAACTTGCTGGAACAACGCCGTTTCTGCAGAATCAAGAATAAAGGAACTTGAAAGCTGATATACCAATCAACTGCAGTTGCTTTCATGCCAGTGATTCAGGTAACTATGAGCCAAGGAAGGACCGTGGAGCAAAAACGAGAGCTTGTGTCTGTTTTGACCAGAGAAACGGCCAGAATATTAAAGACAAAGCAAGATTCCATCCGGATTCTGATATACGAAGTTTCAAAGGAAAACTGGGCAAACGCCGGCGTCCTCGGCCTTGATATGTGATTATCTGCGTACGACAAGCATCACGACTCCTATTATCATCGCCATGATTCCGGCAATGACAATGCCTACTCCTGCCACTACTCCGCTGTACACGTCCGTGTTAAAGCCGTCCTTTTGAGCGCCTGGCAGGTGGCCGTAGATGACGTTTATTGAAGTCGGCGAATCGTCAATATTTGTAATAGTCAGGTTATAGTAGCCGGGGATTGACGGCTCTGCACCTACAGCCAGGTTCCCGGTAAAAGTAGAGTTGACCCTGGACTCCACTCCGTCATTTCTGTCCGGGTCGACCATGACTGCATTTAGCTTGACATCCTGCGGATCTGAGGATATGACTATTGAAAGCGGCTTTGTAGTATTGACTAAAAGCGGGATGACAGCAACTTCCCGGGGCCTTATCTGGTAGTCCTGCAAGACCGAGGTTTCAACCTGAATCTGCTGCGCAATAGGCAGGGCGTATACAATCAGGACAACCAATCCTGTGATAAACAGGCCTGCACCGGCAATGAGCGTATAGTGACCAACTTTCACTGGCTCTGGTTTCTCCTGCTTTTATTTATCCTTGGCAAAGAGCTCCATTATTTTTCCGATGCACTTTGTGCACTTGTTAAGCAAGTCTGTCCTGGCAAACTCGTTTGGCGAGTGTATCCGTGCAAACATGTACGTGCTTCCGACAGATATGCAGGGGGCTTTTAGCACCTTGACAAAGGAATACATCGGCCCTGTGCCGGCGGACGACACGCTGATTATTGCGTCGCCAAACGACTGCCTGGCTGCCTGCTCGACCTGCCTGACAAATGGGTCGCTAATAGGAGTCCTTGCTGCAGCTTCGCCATGAATCAATTTCACTTCAATGTCTGAAAAGCCCTTTGCCTTTAGATGCGATTTTAGCCTCTGCAGCTGCTTTTCTGGGACCATGCCTGGGACAAGCCTGAAATCAATCTTGACCGTAGCCTGCGACGGCAATACAGTTTTCGCCCCCGGACCTGTGTAGCCAGAGACAAAACCGGCAATGTTGCAAGTTGGCATCCCTACCAGCGCCTTCTTGGTATCTTTGCCCTTGATGTTGTTAACGAATTTCTTTACTCCGTATTCGGCCTTGAACTCTTTTTCGTCAAACGGCTCGCGGGCAATTACGGCAAGCTCTTGCTTTGTAAACGGCCTGACTTCTTTGTACCAGTCTTTTATCAGGATCTTGCCGGATGGATTTCGCAGGCTCTGCAGGGCAGAGACCAGCCTCCAGGCAGGGTTTTCAATTATTACTGCAAGGCTTGAATGCGCGTCTCGCACAGGCCCTTTCGCTATCAGTTCCACATAAAGAAGGCCTTTCATCCCCAGGCTGATTATCGGCCGGTCCTTTGCGTCAACGTACCCAAACTCCCATATGACGCCGTCGCAGGCAAGTTTGTCTTTATATTTTTCCAGGTACTGCTCAACATGCAGGCTTCCTATCTCCTCCTCACCTTCTACCATGAACTTGACGTTGCAAGGCACGTCGCCAGTTTTTTTCAGGAAATACTCCACCGCCTTTATGCGCGTTATCAGTTCGCCCTTGTCGTCGGCAGAACCCCGGCCAAAGATCTGGCTGCCCTTTATCTTGCCGCTAAACGGCTCGTCTTCCCAGAGCTCCAGAGGCTCTTCGGGCTGAACGTCGTAATGGTTGTAAAACAGAATTGTCTTGTCTGGGTTTGACTTGGATTTGACTTCTCCGTAAACTATCGGCGGCAGCGTCTTGTCGTCTAGATACAGCACTTCAGACTTTATGCCTGATTTCTGCATCATGCCTGCAACAAGGTTGGCGCACTCTACTAGGCCGATTTTCTTGGCGGAGACGCTTGGCTGCCTGATAAGCGTCTGCAGGTCTGATACAAGGGAATTCATTTCCGAATCAACAAGATCTTCTATGGTCAATAGGCAACCTGAAACTGATTTGAAAATAAAGGTTGCTTTGGCAAGATTAATAATTGGAGTTGAATTTTTGAATATCGGCAGTGACATCGCAGAAAGGTGAGCCGAGACTAAAGAAATCGATAATAGTGCTTGCCTTCATCTCTCTAGGCCTTGTTTACTCTACCATGATTGTTGGAGTCTACTTTAGCTCCATAGAGCAGGGCATTGCATGTACTGAATGGCCGCTGTGTCCTAACGGCCTGTTTGGAGCGCCAGAAGAGCGATACACGGTGGAATATGCGCACAGGCTGATAGCCGCCATTGCCGCGGCATTTATCTACGCAACAGCGATAATCGTGCCCTCAAAAATAAAGCGGGCCAAAAAGGCAGCACTGATAGCAGCAGCCATAGTCTCTGTCCAGCTTGTACTGGGACTTGCTGTAGTCTTCTCCCAGCTTAACCCGCTTTTGGTTGCAAGCCACCTGTCCACAGGAGTCAGCATGTTTGCCCTTGTGCTTTTGACCTTCCTCTGGACCAGCTTTTGGCGAAAGCAGTCCTGATGAATATTTATAACCGCGGTAATGCGACATCTCAGCATGTCAGACTCTATATTCTTCTCTCCCAAGTCAATAGCTGTCATCGGCGCATCTGAAAAGCCGGGTATAGGAAAGACTATCTTTAGCAATATTGCCCAGCACTACAAGGGCAAGATTTATCCAGTAACCCCGTCAAACCCGACAGTCGGCGGCCTTACAGCCTACAAGAGCGTTCTTGACATCCCGGAATCTGTGGATCTTGCGGTTGTAGCTGCGCCAAGCAGGTTTACGCCAGAGGTTATGGAAGAAGTAGGCAAAAAGGGCATCAAGGGCGCGATTATTGTTTCTGCCGGCTTTAAGGAAGTAGACGAGGCCGGAGCCAAACTGGAAAAAGAGGTAGGCGAGATTTCCAAGAAATACGGAATCCGAGTCATCGGTCCAAACTGCCTTGGAATCATGAGCCTGTCAAACAACAACATGATGAATTCCACCTTTCTCAAAATCACCCCCAAGCACGGCGGCATTGCGCTTGTCTCGCAGTCCGGCGCCATCTGCGCCGCAACCGTGGAGGACGCAGAGGCCCAGAACATCGGATTTTCCAAAGTAATCAGCATGGGCAACAAAGTCGACATGGACGAAAGCGACGTCCTAGATCTCTTGGCCGACGACGACGATACTAAGGTGATCATAATGTACCTGGAAGATATCCGCGACGCCAGAAGGTTCATGGATATCGCCAAAAAGATTACTGCACAAAAGAAAAAGCCTATAATCGTATTAAAGGCAGGAAGGTCTCCGGAAGGAGCCAAGGCCGCAGCATCGCACACTGGAGCGCTTGGCGGCTCTGACGCAAACTATGAAGCAGCATTTGCCCAGTGCGGCGTTATCCGGGTTGACACGATGGGCGAGCTGTTCGACCTGGCAACCGCGTTTTCAAAGCAGCCGCTTCCAGACGGCGGCGTTGTAATAGTCTCAAACGCAGGCGGTCCGGCAATTATCTCAACTGACGCCTGCTCTAAATACGGCTTGAAGATGGCCGACATCTCTTCAATTCGAGATAACATCCAGCAGGTAATACCGCCATACGGCTCGCCTCGGAACCCTGTCGACATAGTAGGCGACGCCGATTATCGTCGGTTTGAAAAAGTGCTTGTTCAGGTCCTTGCGCATCCAAACGTTGGCTCTGTAGTCACGATGTGCACACCGTCTGCCACTTTGAACTACGACGACTTGGCAAGGACCCTTGTCAAGATGTCTGCCCAGTTCCCAAACAAGACCGTACTTGCGTCGTTGATGGGCCTGGCAGAAGGACTCGAGAACAGGCAAATAATGTCCGAAGGCGGCGTGCCTTATTACCTCTATTCCGAGCCGGCAATAAGGACGCTAAAGGCTATGTATGATTTCAAGAACTGGGTTGACAGCTCATCGCTCAAGGCTGAATCGCTCCAGTTTGCCAAGGACAAGCAAAAGGTCAATTCAATCTTTGAGACCGTCAAAAAGCAGGGCCGAAACAACCTGCTTGAGGAAGAAGGCTATGAAGTATTGAAGGCATACGGATTTCCAACCCCAAAAAGCATCCTGGGAGCAACGGAAGATGAATGCGTAAATGCTGCAAAGGAAATTGGCTATCCCGTAGTCATGAAGATTGCTTCGCCAGACATCGTACACAAGTCTGACGCCGGCGGAGTCAAGGTTGGCGTTAAAACAGACGATGAAATCAGGACAGCGTTTCGTACTATAATGGAAAACGCCCGGAAATACAAGTCAGACGCAAATATCAAAGGCGTCCTGGTGCAGGAGATGGTCAGGTCAGCCAAGGAAACGATTCTAGGTGCAAGTCAGGACCCGACCTTTGGCCCGGTTATCATGTTTGGGCTTGGCGGCATCTACGTCGAGGTGCTAAAAGACGTGGTGTTTAGAGTCGCTCCAATCGACAGGCGAGAGGCTGCCAAGATGACAGAATCAATAAAGACAATAAAACTGCTCAAGGGCGTAAGGGGCGAAAAACCATCGGACCTCAAAGCCATTTCAGAGTCGCTTGAAAGGCTGTCTGCTCTGGTGACCGACTTTCCAGAGATAAAGGAGTTTGACATCAACCCGCTTTTGGTGCTTGAAGAAGGAAAGGGCGCGCGAGTAGTAGACTCTAGGATAATCCTGAAATAATCAGGACATCTTGGCGCCACACTCTTCGCAGAATGCAGAGCCGGGGTCGTTCTGGGCTTCGCAGGAAGGGCACTTGCCAGCAGCTGTCTTGGCCTGCAAGAGTATGATATCTCCTATCTTTGATATGCCGTCCCACGAGAATTCTTTGTCGCCAGAACTTGCGGCTATCTTTAGCGAGATCTGGGCTTTTCCTCCTTCTCTGCGCAGGCCGACTTCTTCTACCTTGCCTACCAGCATCGCTTCTCCGTCATATGCTGCCATTCCAACAAGCGACTGGATGGAAACAAAGCCATCAGCCGAAACTGCTGCCGGTGCTTTGGTTGCCGGCTGGCTTGCAGGTTTTGCCTCCGGCACTGGCTGTGGAGCCGGCTCGTGAGTCTGAGCGGGCGCATCAAACTTGCGGTACTGGGCAATAGTGGAATTGCACGCACGGCATTTGTATTCGCCCTTTTCAACTAACGTGACGCCTTCGCCAAGATCTTCGTTTGGATTTTCGTAATTCAGGGCAGGTGCGCCCTCAAAATCACGCTCGCATTTGTTACAGAAATATTTTACAAACCTGTCAGCTGCAAGCCGGCCGATTCCAGCTAGGAACAATTCCGGACCGCCGAGATTGGCCATTTTTTGTTCCTGATCCGTGACAGCCGCAATAGCATAACCTCCTGAGCCGCGCAATTTCTTTTCGGCCATGTTTTCTGCCATCATGCGTATTTGTCCCCACTGCTAGTTATTTAAATCGTGCCAAGGATTAAAGCAACTAATACATCCACGCAATAGGATCAGCAGCGTCAAGT
>QCWB01000070.1 GCA_013114715.1 Nitrososphaera sp. | reverse complement strand
GATCCAGCTCGACTTCTTCGCGGTGTATAAAGTCGTGAAAGCCACTGACTATACTTGTGCGAGGATAGCTGGCAAGGAACTCAGACATTCTTTACTTGACTTCCTTCCTGCATGGCAATATTAAAACTATGGGTAACAAACGATGTTAGCTTTGGTTAAATAGTTTAGATTTTGCCCCCGACTCCACGAAGATAAATGTCCTGATCCGGGTCAACGGCCATATCCTTCCAAGACAATTTTCTGTCTGTCCAGGCGACGCTTGCGCCCCGGACGACAGCTGCCGGAGTAGACTCGTCGCTTTCACCCATCACGGCAACTCCCATGGTGGCCAGGCCGTCTGCAACTGCCCGAAAAGTCACCCGCAAGACATTTCCAAACAAGTCTTTTTTTCCCCTTAAGTCTTCTACCGGCTCAAACCCAGAGACAGCTATTGCCACTCCTGTTGTGCCTATCCTAGTAGGCATCAGCCGGCTGTCGGCTATCACTATTCCTACTCTTATGCCCTGTACTAGAAACTTGTCTCGAAGCATGTCTGCTGACTTGAAAGGATCTCTTGGATACAATATCGCCTGGCCGGCCGGGACGTTTGACTTGTCTATGCCGGCGTTAGGCGCTATCATGCCAGAGCGGACTGCCAGCAGGAATCCTGGCACTCCTTTGATGATGACGTCGGACTCTCGTACCACGAGTTCGGCGAGTTTGTCGTCCATCTGCGCAATCTTGGCAAGCCTCTTTGCCCTTTTAGTCGGGTGAATCTTATCCAGATCAACGACAGAGCCTTCGCTCATCGACACAAACTTGCTTGACAGAACCACTATGTCGTTTTGACGGAATCTAAAATCCTGCAAAGATGAAAACAGGTCGAACTTGCCCAGTTTGACTGGAACGTGTATTGGCAGGATTTCCAAGCAGGATTACAGTTAACTTTCTGTCAGACCAAGTATTAAAATTCACGCACAACTATTTACAAATATCATTATACTTGCAACCAGCAATCTTGCCAACTAATCTCCTCAGCAGATACAAGTTCTAAGGGATTCAAATGAATTCTAATGAGTCTTGACGCAATCGCCCTTAAGAAACCTGTATTCTTACAGACATAGTTTTATTTAGGTTTAAAGAATCGACCAATCGTCACGACAATTAATGTTATGGTTATGAAAGAAGATTCTTTTTTTGTAAGTAGACTAGGATCTTCGGATTTAATATCATCTTTCCCGGCTGTCCTATTCCAAGTCCTGTAATGCTAAGTATGATGTCTAAAATATTATTGAAGGTGGTTGCCGCAACTTTATCTATGTCATCTTCATTTGCTGAGATTCTATGCAAGTATATGTTTCTCTTCTTGGCAATTTCGTCGAATTTTATCTTGGTTTCTTCGTCTATTAAATTCCAATTCAAAAGCTTTTGAGTGCGTACTGATTGAGGCGTTCTTTCAAACTCCTCCAAAGCTTCGCTCGCTTGTTTCTCATTGTTTATTGATTTTCCGTCAATAGATAATTCGTTTATTTGAAAAAGAAAAACGGCGGCCATTTCTGAGACCATGCCACACATAGCGATGGACTCTAAGTAATTGCCAATCATGAAATACCCTAACGCATGTTTGAGAGGTCGAATTATTTTGGAGAGTATCATGACTTCGGCAGGAACCGCGAAAAGCTTTGTTATGTTTGTTGAGACTCTTGCATAATTTGCTTTCATTTCATCGATATTTGGAACGCCTTTATCTGTTTCTGCAAGGTATCTTAGGACAGCATCAGTGGTGAGCTGAATTGGTTTATTGAACATGAATCTATCGTCAGCCTCCAAACATACTAGAGGGTTGATCCATGTTTCAATAATGTGATCTTTGCTCATATAGTCGAAAGCAACATACCTTCTAAAGTCCTTTGCGTGTAGCTTAGTGATCTCGCTGCATTTTTGATTTTATTTTTTCTGTCAACTGCAATGCGTTGTCTTCTATAGTCTTTCTTGTAATGTCTTTGTCCTTGTCGATATGGGGGTATGTCATGAACACAAAGTAGAAAAGCAAGGAATTGGCCGTATGAAAATTCAGTCTATCATAATCTGTTAAGCCGATCCCATACCGGTGAATCTGATTCCTGCGTCTATTCAGGATTGAGAGTAATTCGTAGAGATTGGGTCCGATTGCCTTTTCTTCATAGAGCTCTCGTAACATCCTACTGAAAGACCTCCAATAGAGCTTTTTGAAGAGTGTCATGTCAGTGATGTTTTCCCTGAACATCTCCGGAGTTTCTCCCTTTTCAATATCAACAATGTATGGTCCGGGTATTTTTCGGTAAACTCCATTGTATATAAGATAAAGCAATCTTACATACACTTCTATGCCTTGCCAGTCCTTGAAGTAGCTCTCCATCATGCTCTTGATATTAGGTTCTATTATTGCCAAGTAAACTTGAAAGCAATCGTCTTTAAGGTTCAGCTTTGCCAAATTCCTTATGTTCTCAAGAGTAGTTACCACAATATAGGATAGTATGAAAACACTATTTCTTCTTTAATGGTTGTAACCCTCCCCCTCAATACCCGACATGTCTTAGATTCATTCATCTTGACTCTGGTAATGATTAAGGACAGAATCAAGGACCAAATACGAAGAGCAAAAAGGTTTTTGTCCAGTAAAATTATTGAAAGGTTGTGGAATTGAACATTCCAAGGCATGTACTACAACAATTTGAAGAAGAATATCTGAAATTTCGGACGTGGGCACGCTCAGATATGACAAGAATAGAATTCTTTGAATTTATGTTACTCCAAGCTAAACATCGAAGGACTGATCATCGATCAACATAGTTGTTTTATTCCATAACTCCCAAGAGAATTGGAATTTTTGATAGACGAAATCGGGAGAAGGTTATAGTAAAAAGAATTCATGATTACTTATTCTGTGAAAAAGACAAGCATATAGAATGTGACCATTGCACATTTTGCCTTAACGATAAAGATGTAAAAAATTCGTTGCATCCAAAGTATTATCGGTATCTCGTAGCAGCCTTGAGGCCGACGATTAGATGGCCAAAACTGGAAGGTCAGAAGATGGACTTTGAAAAAATTATTGGAGACAAATCGGTTCTGGGAGATCGTTCAGCACTGGATGATTCAGTAACCGATTGGAGTGATTTATTAAAAAAGGACTATATGATATTGGGGGACTCTTTCCATCTTGAAAGCTAGTCAGGTGGTCTTAAAATGAATTGTAGATGGTATTTTTGATGCTTTCTCCAAAGGTTTTAATCCGTCGGCGGGCCATTTTTAGGCAGTGATTTCTTTTTGGCGATGAACATTACTGAAAAGATCCTTGCCAGGGCATCAGGCAAGCAGAGCGTCTCTGCCGGCGACGTGTTGTTCGCCAAGGTAGACAAGGTAATGATGCACGACGTTTCAGGCCCAGGCGTTATCAAGGTCTTTAGCGAATGGGAGAAAAAGGGGTTGAAGCTGGAAAAGATCTGGAACCCAGACAGGGTATGGGTGACTGAAGACCACTTTGTTCCTGCAGCAGACAGGGTCTCTGCGGAAAACGTCATCGCGCTGTCAAACTTTACAAAGAAATTCGGGATCAAGAAGCATTTCAAGTACGGATTGGGACAGTATGGAATCTGCCACACCTTGTCGCATGAGGAGGCCATGGTGTTGCCAGGCGAGGTCTACGTCGGCGGCGATTCTCACACCAACACTACAGGGGCCATGGGAGCCTTTGCCGCAGGCCTTGGCCATACCGACGTAGCCTATGTTCTGCTAAATGGCGAAATTTGGTTCAAGGTCCCGGAGACCATGATGTTTCGTATAGAAGGCAACAAGCCGGACCACATCATGGCAAAGGACATCATACTAAAGATAATCGGCGACATTGGCACGGACGGCGCAAACTATAGTGCCATGCAGTTTTCAGGAAGCGTGGTCAAGGCCCTTTCAATGGAAGAGCGCCTGACTCTTACCAACATGACTACTGAAGCAGGCGCAAAGAACGGCATAATCGAGCCAGACGAGACAACGTACGCGTATCTGCAAGAAAGGACAGACGCCACATACGCCCCGGTTCACGGAGACGGGAATGCAAGATACTCTGAAGTTTTCACTTACGAAATTGACAAGATGGAGCCGACGATAGCCAAGCCGTTTTCGCCTGGCAACATAACCGTGGCAAGGGAATTGCAGACAACCGAACTTGACAAGGCCTACATCGGCTCTTGCACCGGCGCCAAGCTTGAAGACCTGAGGGCAGCAGCCAAGGTGCTAAAGGGCAAGAAGGTCAAGATCAGAACTGAAGTTTTGCCTGCGGCGCAATCAATCTACATGAAGGCAATGAAGGAAGGCCTGATAAGCATATTCATGGAGGCCGGCGCGGTAGTCGGACCGCCGACCTGCGGCGCATGCTGCGGAGCTCATATGGGCGTCCTTGGCAAAAACGAGATCTGCATCAGCACGACTAATCGAAACTTCCCAGGCAGGATGGGCCATGTCGAATCGCAGACTTACCTTGCTTCACCTATTGTAGTTGCTGCATCTGCAATAACCGGCAGGATAACCGACCCAAGGGATGTGAGAAATTGAATATTCTAAGAGGCAGAGCCTACAAGTACGACAGAAACAACATCGATACAGACGTCATCATACCAGGCCCTTATCTAAAGATCCACGACCACAAAGAGCTGGCCAAGCACGCGATGGAAGGAATTGACCCCAAGTTTCCAGAAAAAGTCTCGCAGGGAGATTTCCTGGTTACCGGAAGCAATTTTGGCTGCGGATCAAGCAGGGAGCATGCCCCAATCGCGCTGTCGCAGACAGGCATAAAGGCAATACTTGCGCCGACCTTTGCGAGGATCTTTTACCGCAACGCAGTTGACGGCGGATACTTGCTGCCGATCGAAATCGACGAGTCAACGGTGAAAAAGATTTCTGACACCGACGAGCTGGAGATAGACATCAGCCAGAACAAGATAGTAAACCTCACAAAAAAAGAGCAGTATGCAATGAAGCCGTTTCCAGAACTGATTGCCAAGATAGTCGAAGCAGGCGGCCTGATGAAATACAGGCCAGGCTCGTAATGGCGCGCAAAGGCAGGCTGCAAGAGATCTTTAGTAAGGCAGTGTATGCAGACGACCCTTCCCTTTATTTTGTAAGTTACCGCGATTTTGAAAATATTGTAGAAGTTCCGCTGCAGGAATTTGTGCAGTTATCAGAAAACTTTGCAGTCATCCCGCAGAGCAGGATAGTAAAGGTAAGAAAAGGCAGCGAAATTTTGTACAGAAAATCAGGCTAGATCTCAAGCACCCAGCCTTCTGCAAGCATGTTTTTTTCCGTCCCCGTTGCCGTGGCGTACCGCCAGATATGCAATTTGTCTTCAGCTTTGACTGCAGCCCTTATCTTGGACAGCGATTCTAATTCGTGCTGCAGTCCATCTCTGTCAGCAGTAGTCGTGGAATGCTTTTTGCAGAACCGGCAATGCGCGTCCAGTCCCACGGGCTTCTCAGAAATAACAGGATAGGCGCTGCAGGCAGCCGGCCGGTCTTTGTATATGCTGCATCTCAGTCCGCCGTGCGGAGCCAGGTCTCCCTCCAAGTCTAGGAAGGGACACAGGTCTCCGTCAGCATTTTTGCCCATCATCTGGTATGCAATGATTTTTTCAGGGCCCTTTAGTCCCACTGCAAGGCGCGGTATTATCCGCAGGGCCAGCCCTTTTTTTCTTGCCAGCCGCTCAAGTCTCTGTTTTTCCTCAGGAAGTATCAAGACGCCAATTTTGCCAAACTCTAAAGACGGGTAGTATTCGCGGTATATGCAGCAGTCAGAGCATCCGGAAACGCAGCTAAAGACTATGGGCGGTTTTGCTGTATGCATTGCAATTCCACGCTGTCTGTTGACAGTTCGGATATCTGTTTAAACGAGATGTCGTATATCGACTTGGCCTTCTTTAATAAATCCAGGTCGTATTTCATGACGTTTCCGTCCTTGTCCTTCTTTTTGGGATTGGTGTTTTCCTTGTACGTACCAAAGCGCAACATGGCCTTCTTTTCGTATCCGTTTTTGAAGCGCTTGTAATTCTCCGAGACCGGCATCTTTTTTACAAAACCCGAGTTGTTCTTTGCCCGCGCAGAGTCGGTATAGAGTATGAACCAATAATCATCTCCGTCTTCAATGAATCGCAGCCTTATCTCGTCGTCCGGCCAAGAGTCAACCGTGTTTTTCCAGCGCTTGTTTGCCTCTCTCAGGTTATCCTCAAAGATGGGAAAAATGTTCATAAAGACATCGCTGTACCTGTAGCCCACGCCGATGAAATCCTTGATCCAGGAAATTGGCCTGCTCAAACAACATAGATTGGCTGAAGCTGATATAAAAGCCAAGACGCAATGTCAATAGCATCTACTAGAATTACTGTAACACATGTTAGCAATACTTATTACTGCCAGAAACGTCTCATTTTTCATGACATACCGCAACAGTGTACAGATAGTGGGTGACGTGTTGCGTATTGCCGACGAGTCTGGAGTCGGCGGCGTCAATGTAACTGCCCTTTTGCGAAAGGCCAACCTTTCCTACGGACGTATGGCTTCTATTGCAGGCAACCTGACAAAGGCAGGCCTGATAAACGAGCAAGAGCAGGACGGCCAGAGGATCTATATTATCACTTCACGGGGCCGGGAATACCTGAAGAGATACCAGCAGTTTGCTGAAGTAGCAGGCTCTTTTGGTCTTTCTCTTTAATCCAGTTTTTCAACTGCGTCGATGTGGCATTCGTGGCCGCGGTGCTCCTTGTCAAGCATCTGGGCTTCCTGCTGGGTTATCGGGAACCTTTCTTCAAGCAAATGCTGCTCGCCAACTTTTTCCAGCAGTACCTTTTTGCATGTCTCACAAAAGAGCTGAAGTGTGATTATCCCCATTACTGTAGTTATTGAAAGATGATATTTAGACCTTTTTGGGTGCGCAGGTAGGTTTTTAACAGCTCAACAACTACTTGATTGCCGGTCAATGCAAAAAAACCAGCAGCTTGACGAGATGGACAGAAAGCTGTTAAACGACATCCAGTGGGTTTTTCCTCTTGCCGATAGGCCGTACCAAGAGATCGGCAAAAACTATGGCATCACGGAAGAAGAAGTGATGCGCAGGATAAAATCCATGAAGAAGTTGGGGCTTATCAGACAGATAAACGCCATTTTCGATACAAGGCGCCTTGGATACAAAAGCGCGCTGATTGCCTTTGCTGTAAAGCCGGACAAACTAGACGCCGTGGCTGAAAAGATAAACGAGCATCCAGGAGTCAGCCACAATTACGAGCGGAACCACGAATACAACATGTGGTTTACCCTGGCCGTGCCGCCGGAGACAGACATGAAAGACGACCTAGACAAGATGGCTTCGCTTGACGGCGTTGTCAAATACAGGCTTTTGCCGACCCTAAAGATGTATAAAATCGGAGTAAAGCTGGACATGGTCAACGATGACGCGCAGAAGCCAAAGCCGACAGACGAGGTCAAGGAGCTAAACTCCGAGAGATTGGAAATAACCGACCGCGACAAGGATTTCATAAGAGAGCTTCAAAAAGACCTGCAAGTCGTTCCAGAACCGTTCAGGCTGATGGCAGACAACCTTAGCATCACGACTGCCGAGCTTTATGCCAGGGCCAAGCAGTACGAGGAAGTTGGCCTCATGCGCCGGTTTGCAGCAATACTGAGGCACCGCGACGCCGGCTTTGTGGCAAACGGCATGGTGGTCTGGAATGTGCCAGAAGACAAAGTCGACGATGTTGGCTTGAAGCTGGCTGCTTTTCCGCAGGTAAGCCATTGCTATCGAAGG
>QCWB01000069.1 GCA_013114715.1 Nitrososphaera sp. | reverse complement strand
CCTGGCAAGAAAATCCCCATACCCGCAGCCTACGTCCAGATAACTTGGATCTCTGCTCACAGATTGAGCAATCGCAACGACCCGCATGACGTCTATCTTGCGGTAAGTGAAATACGTGCCAGAGAAGAACGGAAAGACAAAGCGCGTATGATGAGGCAACGCGTGGCTTTGAAATCTAGAATACTCGGCAAAAGCTTGCTGCAATTCCTGGATTCCAAAAGGCATTGCCGATTGAAAATCTCCTTGCCCTATATTTTGCTTGATTTACTACCGAATTTCACCGCATAACACCGTTATTAGACTACAAAACGCTTATTAAGTTCCGCCATTATCTTTCGCCTATGGTTCGGAAATTTGATGATTGGTGGAAGACTGTTCCAGCTGACTTAAAAGCAAAAGCCCGCAAGGGTGACGAGGCCAACAAGCCATTGCTCAACCAAGTTAACTACGTTCTTCTGCACCTTCACCTGGCTGGCAAGCACGATGCAAAGCCAACCCATGAAGAGCTGAAGGACTGGCTGCACTCTGGCCAGGTTGACGTCCTGAGAATGAACAAATAAACCTACATTCTCTTTTTCCTTTCTTTTTACAAAATTTTCTAGAAATCTAATTTTGTCGTGCTGTGCTATAACACTGTTTTGAGACCTGCATAGGGTTTAAATAGTTTAAGACACTGTCTTCGTTCAGTGAATTAATAGATGCCAATTGCTATACTTCCAGACGTCGATGAACAAAGATGCATTGGCTGTGCACTCTGTGTAGAGATCTGCACCGCTCTCGGTCCAGACGTACTCAGAGTAAAGCCAGTGGAAGGATGGAAGAGAGGTAAGGCATTTGTCTTCTACCCAGAAAGATGCATCTCCGACGGAGCATGCATTGGCGTTTGCCCAACAAAGGCAATCTTCTGGATGAGGCCAATGGATTACACTCCAGGACAACCAATCCCATTGAAGAAGCACGGTCTCTTCGTCAAGGGTTGGGAAGAAGGCTAGACAACCGTCCTCTTTTCTTTTTTACTTTTTCTAGCTGAATACAAATCTTAACATTATAAATTCAAAAGTAAATTGCTTATGTTAAGAAGGGATTAGTTTTTGGATGACGGAACTTTATGCAATCTACAACACACATAGTAAAAAATCATGGTACGTTAAGATGGTTGAGACAACACTGCAAGCCTCTAATTTCTGAGAAATTTGCAAATGGAATGACGAACAACATTTGTAATATGAGAAACGAAAAACATTTGAGGGGAGCGAATATAATGCAATTTGAACACCTTCCGACATACGTAGAAATAATACGTATCATTTATATTTAGACACGTATAACTAACACGTATAATTGTCTGACAAGACGGAATCCAAGACTGATACAAAACAAAAGCTCACACTTGGAATTAGCAAGGCAGTAATCAATAAGGCCAAGTCCGCAGGAATCAATATTTCAGAAATTACAGAACAGCTATTAACTGCAATGACTTTTTCTCCAAAAGGTAACACGAGAGACGATGTTGTTGCAGCGTATAAAGTTTTTTTTGATGCAATACAAGTATTACTGGCGAAATATGGTGCTGAAGTACAAGTAGGGCGATATCTACATGAAGGCATTGATGAGGAAGTGGTTGTTTATCTTGGACGAAAGACTTTGTATAAAGAGAGTTTTGACAGTGGACTTCCCATACGCGAGGAGATATCAAATGTGGAGGATGTTTTAGACTTTTTATCTAACCCAAAAGAAATCTTGGAGAACTTGATCAAACAGCTTACAGCAGCAGCCGAGGAGAATCAAAGGAAACTAGCTGAGTTAGATTTTGCCCGTCGTCTCATAAAAACACTGGACGATGAAGGAGGCGACAAGAAAAATCATGAAGCATAAGATACCCGCTTGCCCATTTTGTCATGCTATTTGTTGGAGGTATCAAAAGAATCCATCTAATCCATTATTTGTGGACATAAAGATAGCTTTTATTTCTCTAAGTACTGTTCTTCAGCGTCAAACAGAAGTTATGAAGTGTGTCGATTGCGGCTATGAATTAAGAATCTAGCTAAAATTTTAATACCGCTTGACTCTCGCTTACAACATCTTGGTAGATTTTGACGAGCAGATAAAGGCCCATCTATTCTGGATCTGGAAAGAAGAGGAAGGCTTTTTAAAACGCGGCAAGGAGGGCATGCTTGTTATCACCGATAGGAGGCTCGTGTTTATCTCCAAAACAGAGATGACCTTCAAGTCCCATGACACGTATTCACGGAGGCAGCTGAGTCGCTTCAAGGACAAGGAGAACGTCTTTCGTCCGGCCGAGGGCTATGGCATCAAGGAGCTGGAGGCGGACTTGGACAAGAGCCCAGACAACCTGGAAATCCCGTACCGGCAGATACTGGACGTCCAGTCCGAGGAAAAACGGTGGGGCACGCTTCTAAAAGTCAAGATAAACCTGGGAGACAAATCAAGGCTGGTCAAGTTTTCCGTGGTCAAGGGCTGGGTGACCTACCCTGCCAAAGACCCGATTGAATTTCATCGCATGGACTGGAGCCCCTTAATAAGTCTGGTAAACGCCAACTCGGGGACCTAAAAAAGCCACCTACAAAGTGTTATATTGCTTAAGCAGGAGCTCTAAAATAGATTACGACCGATAAATGACCAAAGCATTTGTCTTTATTAACGCTGATTCTGGTGTTGAAAAGCTAGTCCATCAAGAAGTCGAGTCTCTTGAGGGAGTAAAGGAAGTCTACGAGCTGTACGGAGAGTACGACATGCTGGCAATCGTAGATGAAAAGGATGAAAGCGAGATTCAGCGCATTGTCTCCTGGGGCCTTCGCAAGATACAGGGCATCAGAAGCACCAACACGATGGTAGTTGCAAAATAGGGTTCTGTCTAGTTAACTGGTGATGATAAAAGCTAATTAGATGTTAATTAGAGAGAAATATAGTATAATGGTCTCCTATCTCGCTCCTGTACGCAATAGAGTTTTTCTAGACACCAATATTGTTTGGAATTGGCATACTTACGGTGAAGAAATAAGCGATAATTTGGATTTTAATGCACAAGAAGTTACTGCCAAAATTGGCAAGAAAGGACTAAAAGATCTTGAAGGTTTTAGAGGAATTAACGAGATAGCCAGTCGTTATGGCAGTATAGATTTTGTAACCTCACTAAATACAATAGAAGAATTAAACAGAAGAACACACAATCAGAAGGGAATAGAGAGACTGGACTGGGGTAAGGAATTACTAACATGGTGGATTGAACAGGTTACAATTAATTACCCAGATGAGGATTTCTCTGATAGCAGTAAAAGAGCTCAAACATGGCTTGATTATGGGGTTTTTGATTTTTTACCTGATTCAGGTGATAGGCTATTAATAGCATCTGCAATGGCAGCACACTGTGGCATCTTCTTAACAATGGATTACAAAACGATTTTACCACATTGGCATCGAATAGGAGAGCTAACAAGAATGCGAGTATTGCGACCAGCCGAGTTTTGGGATTATGTTAGCAGACATATTTGATAATAGCAAACGCCTGCAAAAAATTAAGTAAAACATACCATCACTCTTTTCAACTGCACGTCTACCCGATACTTGACAGAACCCAAAATAGCAATAATTAAAGAAGGCATTTTTCTTCTGGCAAACGTTGCCAAAAAAGCTGTTTGTGATAGGCGTCGGTCCTGGCTCTCCGAAATACGTGACCGATATAGCCAAGGATGCAATACGCAAGTCAAATTACATAGTCGGCTACAAATACACGTTGTCAACTATTGAAAGCATCATAGACAGAAGCAGGCAGCAGGTGCTAGACGTCACCATGAAGACCCAGGAAGAGGCATACCAGGACGTGTACTCAAAGATGAAGGACGGCGAATACTGCACGGTCCCATTCACCGGAGACGTCAATTTCTCTGAATCCGAAGTCGTTGACAGGCTGCTGGAAATATTTGGCGACGACAACGTAGAGATAATCCCCGGCATCAGCTCAATTCAGGTGGCAGCGGCAAAATCCCGCGTGCCTACAGACAAGGCCCTTGTCATAACGTTTCACGTGACCGGGGATATTGAGCAGAAAAAGAAAGACCTGCTTCAGGCAGTCCGGGACAAAAGAAGCGTAATCCTGCTTCCAAGGCCCTGGCTGCGGGACTTGACAAAGCATTTCATGCAATCCGACATTGCCAAGTTCCTGCGTGAAAACGGGATAGACACGTCAAAGCTACGGGTCTGGGTTTTTGAGCACCTGACTACTGACAAGGAAACCGTCTTTCAGGGCTTTGTCAAAGATCTAGAAGGAAAGGATTTCAGCGACCTGTCTGCTATGGTAATCGACCAGGTAAAACGGCAGACCTACCTAGAGTTTTAGGCCACGCCTGGCGGGCCGTCTCTTTCCATTGTCTTTTCCAAGTAGCTGACCTGCTGCTCCATGAATTGCTTGCGCCGCTCTTCGTCGTCCAGCTCAGACATGTCAAACTCGGAAATGTCTAGTATTCGCAAAAGCACGCGCAGAATAGATTGTGCTGCCTTTGGCTGGATAACGTTTGGGTTGTCAATCTCCCCCAGAATGCAGGCTGCATCAAGGCCGCGTTCTTTGGCCAGTCCAAGCACAAGGCCGTTGAAGCCGGATATCTGACCTTCTCCGCGAAGCATCTTTGCCCCGGCATTTTTCAGACTATCCATCATCTCAGCGTTGTTTGCAGCGGCAAAGACGCGCTCGTCGGCAGTTGAACTCTGCCTTAATGCCGCGCCGATAGAGTAAAGCACCTTGGCGTTCATGCGCTGGGCCATCCCCAGGACCTCGCCGCAGATTTCGTAAAGCCGCCTTGGGTCTGCCGGGTTAAAGTCTCCAGCAAAGATCAAAAGGTTGCTGCCGTCGACAGAGTAGAACCTGTAGCTGGCCTGCTTGTAGTCAACAAGCCCGTCATTGTAGCTGATGTAGGGCGGCCAGAACGAGTACAGCTCGGCAAAAAGCGTGGCTCCAAGCTTTCTGGCCAGAAATGCAAGGCCAATGCCGGCAACGTTTCCCATGTCGGGCAGCGCGGCAACTATCGTAGGCTGGCCGGAAAACTGTGGAATGGCATGCACCTTGAGGCCCATCATCAACCTACGCGCTAGCCTGCCGCCATAAATATCATAATGCCGCGTAAAAATTCTGATAATTAGATAAAATTCTGTTTTTCTTGAAATCGTGTTTAAATATTCATGGCGGCTCTACAAAAGTGTCTTGTCAATGGAAAAATCTGTTGGCATCACGCAGGATAGGTCCCTGTTGAGATATTGTGTGGAGTGTGGAGCAAAGATGGCCAAGTCCCAAAAGGTCTGCCCGGCGTGCGGCGAGGTACAAACGTAAACCTCCTCTTCTTTTTGTTAAAATTTAAAACCAAGACAGGATAGTGGTTTGCTGTGAGCGAAGTAAAATACCCGGTTTCTGCTACATACAAGGTCCTTGACGGCTATGACATTTATCGCAGCGACAACCTGATAGTGGCCCTAGTCGTGGTGGAAAGCCAGTTCGGCAGGGATTTGAGGCTGTACAGGTGGATGAAAAGAAAGGACCAGTGGAAAGTCGACCTGTGCCGGATGGGCGTCAAAAGGTGGAAATGGGCCGAGATATCTACAAAAGCCTTGGAATTCATGGCAAAATACAACCTAAAGGGGCTTGCCGACAAAGAAGAGCCGGAAGAAAGCTAGGCTCCTTTTAACGGGATCTCAACGTTCAGGCCGCCAAGATTTTGTATCATCCACCATTCGACTATTGCTGCTGCAAAAAGCACTGCCACGACAATTCCCATCTCTATCAAGGTCGGGACAACGTACTGCCGCCAGGGCTTCTTTTTTACCAGCTGGTAGACTAGCAAGCCGCTTCTGGACATCGCAAGACCGTATGCGAACAACTCCATCATCCCAAACGGAGTCAGAAATATCACAAGCGGAGAGACGCCTGACAATTGCGCATTGGAATCAGCAATCGCGCTGAAAACCAGCCCGGTTGAATAGCCAGAAAACATGCCAAAGCCTGCGCCTAGGGCCGGGATAAACATGCCAAGAGCTATGCCAACGTTGTTAAAGAAAATCCCCGTCTCGTCTATATCTCCTATCTGGCTCATGAATTGCTCGCGTAGCATTGCAGAATCTGCCGGTGCCATCTTTGTAGTAGAGCCGGCGTAATACAGGGCCAAAAACACGGCCATTCCAATGGCAAGAAACACAATACGCCGGCCAATTTTATCACGCAATGTAGCAACTGCGGCGTGAATCGTATAATTAGTTTTGTCGCAAAACAAGCTTGTTTTTATTTATGTATGCCACTAGTTAGTCGGTGGATCTGACAGCTTCCGGCAATTCTCTATTCCCGCAGTTTTTTGCCCCCGGAAACGGTCCATCTGATTTCATAGTTCAGGATTTTGCAGTTGTGATGATAGTAGCAGCGGTGATGATAACCATCACCTACAAGATGCGGCAGCCTATGGTCATAGGCTACATTCTGGCCGGCATAGTGATTGGGCCCTATACGCCGCCATTCACCCTAGTAAAGGATGTTAACACGATAAACGTGTTTGCAGAGCTGGGAATCATCATGCTGCTTTTCGTCATCGGAACAGAGTTCCCTATGGCGCGGCTCAAATCGGTCGGTAGAATATCCTTTGTAATAGGGCTGTCAGAATCGCTGGCCACGTTGCTGATAGTATTTTTTGTAGCGCAGGCGTTGGAATTCTCGTTCTTTGATTCTCTGTTCGTTGCACTTGCTCTTTCCATCACCAGTACGGTCGTAACGGTCAAGATACTTGAGGACCTTGGATGGATAAAGAACAAGTCCTCGACTCTGGTGCTTGGCATGCTTATAACCGAGGACATTTTTGTCGTGACTGCCCTTGCCGTGCTTCAGGGTATGGCCTCAAACGGCGGAGAAATATCGATACCAAACATGGCCATCTCTATAGGCATAGTTGGGGCATTTATCGGAGGCGTCCTGGCCCTGGGTTCAAGATTTTTGCCAAAAGTCATAGACATGGCCGGCAAGACAAACGACTATGCTCTTTTGCTCATAGTCATCCTTGGCCTTGCATTTGGCCTGTCGTTTCTAGCCAAGGGGTTTGGACTTTCCGTAGCTATTGGCGCCTTTTTTGCTGGCGTGCTTGTTGCCGAATCCAACAGCGCTGCCGTGGCCCGAATCTTGACTCTGCCGCTGCGCGACATGTTTGCAGCCATATTTTTCATCTCAATCGGGGCGTTGATGAACATCTCGCTCGTGCCGGTCTTTATCATACCGGCTGCTATTCTTATCTTCACTTCTTTTGGATCAAAACTGCTTATCGTCACGACCCTTCTCCTCAGGTCGAATTTTGACAGGGCCACGGCCCTTCGCGCCGGCTTTGGCATGTCGCCGGCAAGAGGCGAATTATCGCTAGTCGTAGTCAAGGGAGGCCAGGACGTTGGCGCCATCTCTTCTTCGATATTGCCGTTACTTGGTGTGATCACCGTAGTCACAACGTTCATGGCTCCATTTGTCATCAGGTTCGGAAACAAGATAACCACGCCCCGCGTCCCAAAAGAAAAAGACCAGAACAAAACCTAGAAAATATCAGATAGGTATGCAGTGTACTGCAATAAACAGCTACTGATTTTATCAAAATATCTCTTATAACAGTAATGATGGAATATTTCAACGAAGTTATGTACACTATTGCATTAAAAAACGATTACGAAAAGGAGGCGTAAGATTAAAAAAAGAATAGAAAGACTGTGTCTTTCTAGGTAACATCCACCTCCGATGTCACTACCGTTGACAGTGGCCGTGGACTCTCAAAGTCGCTTATGACAAAAGTTCGTACCTGGTAGCTTCCTGACTCCTCAGGCGTCCACGATAGGCCTATCATGGTAGTGCCGTTTGATAACAGCGTTCCTGCTTGCCATTGCAGATACACCGTCACATTTTCTGTGCTTCTTACTTCCACTAGCGCTGTAAATGGCTGTTCTCTGGCATTGTTGTTCTTTATCTCTGTTGTCAGTATTCCCAATTGTCCTGCGTCAATTCTTATCAGATCTTCTCCTTGCAGGTTTTGCAGCATCGGTGGCGAGGGTGTTGTTGCGTTGATTCCTGCCTTGTCTGCTCCCACTATGAAGGTGTAAAAGAACTTTTCATCCGGTTTCTTTAC
>QCWB01000068.1 GCA_013114715.1 Nitrososphaera sp. | reverse complement strand
CCCGCAGTACGTCCCTGACATGCTTGACAAGCTTGTAGACGTGTTTTACAAAAACGACAAGCTATTCCGGTTCATACACATCCCGGTGCAGAGCGGAAGCAACAGCGTCCTTCGAAAGATGAAGCGCGGCCATTCTGCAGATCAGTTCTCAGAAATAGTCAAAGCTTTCAGGCAAAAGATGCCAGACTTCACCGTTGCCACTGACGTGATAGCAGGATTTCCAACGGAGACAGAATCAGATTTCCAAAAGACAATCGACCTGTTGACAGATGCAGAGCCAGATGTCATCAACATATCAAAGTACAGCGCAAGGCCAGGCACCGAATCTGCCAGCTGGAAGGGAGTTAGAATAAACACAGAGACAGTCAAGCACAGGACCGAGAGGCTGCATGTTCTATCAAGGGTCATCACCAAGAGACGAAACGCAATCTGGAACGGCTGGCATGGTGAATTGATAGTCGACGAAGTAGGCAAAGTCGTGCAGGGCAGAAACTATGCATACAAGCCCATAGTTTTGTCAGAAAAGGCCGACCTTGGAACAAAAGTAAAGGTACAGGTCTACAGCCACACGGCCCTTGCGCTGAAAGGCAGAATAGCTCAACATTGTTAAACAATTGGTTGTCTGAAGCTAATCTCCAAAGCTTTTTAACTAAACCCAGCTATGGTTGTTGGGGATCCGGGGGATATGCAAGAAAGCCTTCCAATTAAAGAACCGTTATTGATTGTAGGAATCGGCGGCGCAGGAAGCAGGCTGGCCGTTGACGCAAGCAAAGCAACAGGCTGTAAATGCGTCTTGATAAGCAATGACAGAAAAGACCTTGTCAACGAAAACCACATACTGGTAAATTCTGGCCAGTGGCTCAACCCGTCCACCTACAAGTTGCGCGCTTTTGCCTCGGCCAAGGAGGGCAATATCAGGGCCGCACTTGAAGGTTTTAACACCATTATCGTCATTTCCAATCTTGCAGGAAAGGCCGGGGCTGCAATGGCACCCGTAGTCTGCAAAATAGCAAAAGAACATGCTGCCGTCATAGCCGTGTCAACCATGCCCTTTGGCTTTGAGAAGGATAGAATTTTTGCCTCTGGAGTTGCGCTCAAAAGGATCCAGGAATCGTCTCATGCAGTGGTAGTTATGGACAACGACTCTTTTCTGGAAAACAACCCAGAACTGACAAAAGAAGAATGCTTTTCTATAACCAATAAAGCTATCATTGAAGTGCTTTTGTCGATACACTCAAGCGGCATTGGGCCAGAAACAAGCCTCCTTTGCACAAGCAAGCAGTCCGGAGAATCAGAGGATTCATTGAGAGACTCTATGGCAATACTGCACCGCCAGATTGCGGACACTGGCGCCATCAAACGGGCGATGGTCTACGTCATGGGCGGAGAAAGGCTGCCGCTAAGACAGCTTGATAGCATTGTAAATTACGCGCAGGGCATCTTTAAAGAGGAAGGTACTACAGAAGTGGCCATGACCTCGATGACGTCGTCAAACGGCATCAGGACCCACCTGATAGCCAGTGCCACCCAAAAGACAAGGTTTGACTCTTACGATCCGCTTGCAGTAATCCCGAAGGAAAACTATCTTGACTGGGACGATCAGGAATCAACGCCAGACATCCAGCTGGCAATGCCGATTCTCGAATAGGTTATTATATCAAAAAGCAGGACTGCAACCGTTGGAAATCGTCTGCGGATGCCGCTGCATAGTATGCAAAAGCACAAAGCTTGAAGGCAAGAGCTTTACCGCGGCAGACGGCTATACGGACATACATCACACATGCAAGGACTGCGGCGCGCATTTTGACCATCTTGACGGCACTGTCTTTGAAAAATGTGAGATTTGCGGCTTTAAGACTTGAAAGAGTCTACCAGTTTCATGTGACATATTGTACCAAGATGAATAAGCTTATCCGACTAGGATTAATTCGTCAAATAACTATTAAAATCCAGATTCTTCTCAATTAGACAATTGTGGCAATGTGTCAAATGATACATTTGAAAAGGCGCCGAAATTCGAGCGGGAATCATTCCCGTAAACCTTTTTTATGCAAAACAATGCAAGCAATAGTGTGGCTGCCAGACAGAAAAACCCTCCAGCCAAGATGACACCTGAAGAAGAAAGCCACGTCGAGCAGGGATTAAAGGATCTAAAAGAGGGTCGCTACAAGCAATTCAAGAATTCTTCCGAACTATTTGCTCACCTAGACAGCGACTGATAACAGATGTGGTCTGTTAGGATATCTGAACATGCAGCAAGAAGATATCACAGATTAAGCAAGTCCGCCCAGAGTTCAGTGAAAGAGGCAATCAAGAATCTCGAAACAGCAACAGATCCATGCAAACTTGGGACGTTTAAGAAAAGCAGGAAATATACTGCATACTTTTATGAGCTTAATTCATCAGAACGTCTTGTATACGATGTTTACGATGCGATAAATGTGATAGCCGTTATCGATATTGGAGACCATAAGCGAGTCATGGAAAGGACTAGTTCGACGATTGTCTGTTGACATCATGTCAATCGACATTTTCTACAAGAAAAGCTTTTCTAATAAGCTCTACCTATCAACAAGTTTCTTATGATACATGCTCTTGCATGGCCGGTCTGGAGCAAGCCGGACTTCTTTCATCTTTTTCTTGTCGTAAATAGACTGTAAAAATTTAAAACAGACAGGGCAGACGTCCGTCATTTGGGCGCTTCTGTCTTTTCCTCTGGTTTTGGTTCAGGGGCCGGTGCCGTAGTAACGGTTGTTGCTACTGGCTCTTCGTAAAGCGAGACTGTGACGACATCGTCTTCGTCTTTTACCATCTTTACTCGGACCTTGCGCGGCGGGTTTGTCTTGCCCCTGCTCCACACTTGGCGGTTCAAGTCCTGGTCGAGCTTTATCTCGCTGCTTTTCATGTGCTTCTCTGCAAATTCCCGAATCATGTTGACTACCCGGTCGGTCCTTCTGTACTGTGGAGTGAGCCAGGCCCTTCCAAGGTTTATAGTGTAAACACGTGATAGATTTTCCTCTGACATTTTATTTCACTTAACCAACATTTACGTCTGACGCGCGCCAAAGCCTTCTCTTTGGATTGGTCCTTACCTTGCGATGAGTTCTGATGATAACCCATGCTGGAACCGGCTGGTTCTGCATTGTCTTTTTCATCAGTCGCTTCTTGCGCGACGTGTTCTTACGCGCTGCCATTTACGTTCGTTGATTTGTTTTTATCCGCTTTTTAAATGTTGGTTTGGATTTTTATCCGGGCAGCAGGATGTAGGCTTGTGTCAATCCAGGACAACGCTCACCGGTATTTTGCAACTACTGTGGGGCTAATCACCACAAACGGCAAAAATGGCCCAAACGTGATGGCTGCCGAATGGACCATGCAAGTCTCTTATGAGCCAATGCTCATCTCGATATTCATTCGCGACTCGCCTACGTTGTGGAACATCAAGCAGACCGGCGAGTTTGGAGTCAACATCGCGTCTGATATGCAAGCCGAGCTGGTCAACATTGCCGGCGGGTATTCGGGCTCTGAAATCCAAAAATTCGACATTCCCGGGATATTTGATATTTACAAAACCAAGACTGGCTTGCCCATGATTAAAGGCTGCGCTCTAAATGCAGAGTGCAAGGTCCAAACCATCCAGGAAATCGGCGACCATGTCATGGTAGTTGGCCAAACAATATCTGCAGAGTTTGATGAGGCAAAAAAACCGCTGATATATAGCCGTGGCAACTATTGGAAGACGGCAGGCAAGATCTCCTCTGGAAGAAAAGTAGCAAAGATAAGCGAAGAGGACATGGCAGAATTCAAGAAAATGGCTGCCGGCCAGTTTGTGCTAAAGGCTGCAGCCGCGCTAATAAAAGTAGACGGCAAGACTTTGTTCGTAAAACTTGGCAAGCGCTGGACCATTCCGATTGTAGCAGTGCAAAGAGGCAAGGACTACAAGTCGTCGCTTCAATCATACCTAAAATCAATAGGAATCGAGGGTCAAGCAGGCGATATCGTTGGAATAGAAAGAATGATGCTCAAATCGACAAAGTCAAGCTTGCGGGCAAATTTCATCGTTTTCCAGTTCAAGTCAGAGAATGCAAAAGGCAGGTGGGCCGCGACTGCTCCAAGAAACACGATATTAAAAAGCCTTGTCAGGTTTGCTTGAGCAGTCCCGAATCCACTATCTTTTGCGTGGCGGACAGCAGTTTCTTTACGTCAGACTCTTCATGGGCGTTTGAGATTGCGCCCATCTTTGTCGGCAAAAAGAAGATGCCGTGCTCGGCCATCAGCGCCATGTGGTATTGCACCAGCTTCTTTTTGTTAGACGTGGCCACGTCCAGCGCGTTGACCACGGACTGGTTGTTCTTTACAAAATGCGTCAGAAACAGAGAATGCGTCCCGGTTACCTGGCAGGGTATGCCGGCTTCAGAGAATATCTTGCTCAAGCCCTTTCGCGCCATGTCGCCGAGCCGGTTTATCTTTGGATACAGGCTGGCCTTGTTCTTCTTTATATAATCAAGCGTGGCGAGCCCAGCGGCCATTGTTACCGGGTTTGCAGAGAACGTGCCTCCGCCTATAGCGCAGCGCGCCACTTTGTCCGGCTTGGAAATAGGGTCTGCAAGAGACATTATCTCCTTGTTGCCGCAGACAACCCCTATTGGAAGGCCGCCGCCGACTATCTTGCCAAGCGTAAACAAGTCCGGCTCAAGGCCGTACTCGCTTGCAGCGCCGTTTGGAGATATCCTAAAGCCGGTGACTATTTCGTCGAGTATGAATATGATGTCGTTTCTTTTTGCAAATTCCTGCAATCCCTGCAGGTAGCCCTTTTCTGGCGGGATGCCGCCAGCTCCGCCTAGCACAGGCTCGATTATTATGCATGCCAGGTCGTCTTTGACGGTCTCTAGCACCTTGAGTGAGGATTCAAGGTTGTTAAATTGTATGGATTCAACATACTGGCCTTCATCCTGAACTAGACCGGGGCCTTCTTCGGCCTCAAACGGGTAATTAACGGTCTGCATCAAGGTGGTGTTAAAGCCATGCCAGCCGCCAATAGCCTTGGCAATGACGCGCCTGCCGGTCTTTGCCCGCGCAAGCCGCACTGCATACATCGTAGCTTCAGAGCCTGTGCTGGAAAACCGCATCATCTCGGCTCTTGGAAAGAACTTTTGTATAGCGGCGCCTAGTTCCACGCTGGCGTCGTTTGCCACGCCGTACAGCGTGCCGTTTTTCACCTGCTTTGCAAGTACTGATGAAACTGCACTTGGAGAATGCCCAAGAATCATGGCCCAGTGGCCCATCCAGTAATCTGTATACCTATTTCCGTCTATATCATGAAGATACTTGCCACGAGCGGAATTTACAAAGAATGGATACGGATCAAAAAACCGGATGTTGTGGCTTATGCCTCCCGGAAATATTCCGGCGGCCTTGGAATACATTTTCCTTGACTTGCCGGTCTTGCTCTCGTATTTTTTCAAATAATTGTCATAGCTCATGAATACAAAACGCGATGAAACTTTTATCCCGTATAATCTTTTTCATTGGGAGCATATGCCAGATATAAATCGATGAATAATCATCCCAAAACCATGGAATTGCTCTTGCCTTTACCGTGCTCAAGTCAAAATACACGCAGAGTTATATTGGTTCAAGGCATTCCAGAACTTATCTGGTCAGGAATAGAGATCCATTCCTACATAAATGGATAAATAATTCAAATCTCACAAATAGGCACAATGGTAATGCCTGAAGGGCGGCAACCAGCAACAAAACAGAAATCTCCTGTGCTCAATTTTGAAGATTATTCCAAATTATCGATTGAAGAAAAAAAGCAACAAAGATTCAATGTGTTGCACACTATTTACAAGAAAAGCGGTGGCCGTTCAATGTATGAGCAATACTGGTTCGAGGAATTGATTTTGGACCTTGACGTGGATAAAGAGACTGCAAGGGCTATCCTCGATTATTTGATGGACGAAGGATTGCTATACAAGGACTATAATCAGTTCTCAGCTATGCTGACCCACGAGGGATTGCTGGAAGTAGAACAGGCTTTGTCAAAGCCAGAATCACCTACCGAGCATTTTCCTGCACACTCTGTAAACTACATCATCAATGTAGGAACAATGGTAGGTTCCGGAATACAGGCAGGTTCTGCTGGCGCAAGACTGACTATATCTGAAACGGAGACCAAGCCCAAGCCTGAACGGCAAAAGGTTCGAATATTATTTGTCTCTGCTAATCCAAGAGATACTGATACTCTTGAGCTCATCAAGGAATGCAATAATGTTCGGGATAGATTGATTTCTACGGAATATGGAGATCAATTCGATTTTGATCAGCGGCACGAGGTGTCGGTTTCAGAGATTGACAGACATCTGCTTGACTACAAGCCACAGGTGCTGCACTTTTCGGGTCATGGCTCAAGTGACGGTATTGTTTTCCAGGATTCCGACAAGGAGGTCGAGAGAACCTCGATCAGGGCACTTTCAGATTTGTTCAGAATTGTGAATGAAGACGAGAGCATGACTGATGACACTAGAGTGAGACTGGTATTTCTGAGCGCATGCTATTCGCAAAAACAAGCAGAAGCAATTTCAAAGCACGTGGATTGTGTTATTGGGATGTCTGCTGCTGTGACGGACGAAGCTGCAAGGGTGTTTGCAGAGAGCTTTTATCAAGCGATAGGTTTTGGAAAGAGCATAAAAACTGCGTTTGATTTAGGCTGCAATAAAGTGGCGCGCTTGAATATTCCTGAAGCGCATACGCCAAAGCTGCTAAACAGACAAGGGATCGACCCTTCTTCAATTTATCTGGCTAGAATTTCATCAAATAACAACTGATAGAGACCCCGAGCGATTGGTTCTGGGTTGCCTTTTAAACAAAACTGACCAGATAATGTAGCAATTTCTGATAATAAATAACAACGTGCAGTATCTGAGGAAAAGTTTTCTGTGAGAAATGCAAGGACTGAGGAATAATCATCGATTCAGTATGTGTGAAAGAACGCGGTTGTTATGAGAATACGACAAAACGCAGATTGAGAGAATGCGCGGACACCAATGCCAGGATTGTTAAGGAAAACAACAGGCTGTTCATAACTAAAAGAAGTACTTTTGACCGCGGAAGCTCCCATTTTTGCTTTAATGTAGGCGAGGTTCACAAACACCCTAACAGAATTCCTGGCATCGGGTGTAGGTAAAGACCCCCTCCCGCGCCGTTGGGAAAGAGTGGTGGTATTCTAAGCCAGACGGGAACGAGGTCTATGTTGTGCATCCATCCTTTATCACTTTACTATTAAAACATCGATTAACATGGTTAAGTAGTTCTCAGTCCCCTGAAATCAAAACAAACATGCAACAATTACCAACCAAATACAGGCCATTCAGCTGAAATAAATAGTCTGTATAGGTAACAGAATCTTTTTCATATGGTTTATCTTACGGTCTGGCAGCTTCCATCTGACTTGAACTGCGGCCAATGTAAGCATGCCTACAGAGTCCACGAATTTGACGAGTCAAAGACCAACTCGCTTTTGCGGGTTGGAAGATGCCTTGTGCCGGGCTGCGATTGCAGACAGTACGTGGACAGGATCCAGACTATAGACGAAGATTTACTTTAGAGCCCGGAGCGACGGCGGGATTTCAGCCTCTTCCTTTGTCAGCTGTTCAGCTGGTGGGAAGCCGTATTGCTCTCGCAATATTCTCTGCTGCTCGAGCATGACCTCGTCAGAGAACCTGGGGCCAATGTATCCAAACCACATCCAGAGAAGGAATATTATAGCTAACGAAACTCCCATTACAAGCATGCACCACGCAACGCCAGTCATGTGGTAGCCACCCTGTGGTTTTTCCTGGTGAGCGCACATTGTAGTGTTATATCAGAATGATGCTTTTTAAAAATATTCGCTTTTCTAGGGCAAAGTAGATAACGACATGTTGCCCAAAACAGGCCGTGACAGTTCAAGAAACGCTATCCAAGCTTGCAATTACGCTTCCGTCGCCTCCGGCTCCAGCCGGCTCGTACGTTCCAACAGTCATTACCGGAAACCTGGTCTTTGTATCTGGCCAGATCCCCATGGAGTCGGGGCAGGTAAAATTCAGAGGCAAGGTAGGAAAGGAAGTGTCAGTAGAGTCTGGCCAGCAGGCTGCGAGGCTGTGCACCAT
>QCWB01000067.1 GCA_013114715.1 Nitrososphaera sp. | reverse complement strand
TGGAGCTAACGTAGCAGTCTGCCAGAAAGGCATAGACGACATTGCCCAGCACTATCTGGCCAAGGCCGGCGTGCTAGCGGTACGAAGGGTAAAGGAAAGCGACATGACCAAGATGTCCCGCGCCACCGGAGCGAGAATAGTCAACAACCTAGACGATCTCACTTCAAAAGATCTTGGAGCTGCGGACTTGGTAGAAGAGCGCAAGGTAGAGACAGACAAGTGGGTCTTTGTCGAAGGCTGCAAGCACCCCAAGTCAGTCACGATGCTTATTCGCGGCGGCTCACAGAGAGTAGTCGACGAGGCCGAGAGGTCTGTCCATGACGCCATTATGGTTGCAAAAGACGTAATCCAAAAGCCGGCGATCGTTGCAGGCGGCGGAGCTCCAGAAGCCTTTGCAGCAGCAAAGCTTCGTGAATGGGCCAACTCGCTTTCAGGAAGAGAGCAGCTGGCAGCACAGAAATTTGCTGAGGCGCTTGAGGCTATCCCACTCGCCCTGGCTGAAAACGCTGGCATGGATCCGATTGACACCCTTACAGAGCTGCGCGCAAAGCAGAGCAAGGGCGCGAAATGGACCGGTATCGATGCAAGAGGCGCTAAAGTATCGGACATGTCCAAAATAGATGTAGTCGAGCCGCTTGCAGTAAAGGAGCAGATAATCAAGTCTGCAACAGAAGCTGCGTCCATGCTCCTCAGGATAGACGACGTGATTGCTTCAAGCAAGTCCGGCGGACCGTCAATGCCTCCAGGCGGTATGGGAGGCATGGGTGGAATGGGCGGCATGGGAATGGAGTAATCCACCCACCTACTTTTTCAATTCTTCAGAAATCACTTCTTTAACCAGAGAGCCGGTTTCCTTCATTTCCAGCAACTTCGTCATGAAGTCTTTCCAGGCCATCTCGCCGTACGCTGAAATCCAGGTTTTGTAATGACTGTGCAGGCCGTCAAGGGCGGCAAGATGGTGCTTGCAATAGCTTTGGTCGGGCATTGCGTCTTTGCTGCAGGCCTGGCATTTCATTGATGGATTTATTTAGCAAGACGGCTTTAAGGATTGCAGATTGCTAGCCGGCGTCCAAAAGTCAGTGATAATTGTCGCTGCCGTCTACCTCGCGGTATTCTTTGCGCTGGCTTCCGGCGTAGTAAATGCTGCAATAGAAGGGCGTGGCGTAGACGCTCTGATAGTCCAGGCAAGGACCGTCCAGACCATGGGCGAGACGGTGATACTGACTGTTGTGATGTTTGTAGGCTTTGCAGGAATGTTGCTGTTGCATAAATCCGGTCACACTACAGAGCCAAAAGGCCATACAGTGCTGCTTTGCACAGGCTTTGGCGCGCTTGGAGCAGCTATCTTGCTTGGATACCTGATTGTAGGCCTGAAAGTGTAGGACTGTAGGATAGAACGGTTCCCGGCTTTATTTCAGGATGCTGGACTATTTCCAAGATAACCGCGTCATCGGATCTTTTTACTTTCATCTTGGTCGCGCTTTTCTGCTGTAATAGCCGACGGCTCGCCGGCGATTGCTTCCAGCCGCCGTCCTTGCGGTATCGAAGCATGCTTGTTACGAGCATTGGCACGTTGCAGGATATTGCCTGCCGGAGCAGAAGCATCAGGCAGACAGACAGCAGCCTGTTCAGGTCGCCGATTGACTGCCCGCCGGCAGAAACGCTATAGTCGTAATACACGCTGTAAAAGCTGTTGACAGAGTCAAACACCACAAGGGAGCTGTTTTGTGCTGCAGATATCGCATCTTTGAAGCTGGACATGAACCTGCCTTTGGAAGGAAGGAACACGGCTATCCGGTTTGGCCGAATAAAGCCGGTGGAAATGTATGCAGTCATTGTGGTATCAAGGTCAACGTACACCACTCTTTCTGCGGACTGGACTAGGCCAGCAAGATAATCCAGCTTGGCGTATGGGTCTTCGAACATCAGCGTGTTGAGGCCCGACCTGCTTAGAAGATCAGGATTATAGGTGTCCACCAACAAGTCATCTGCCAGAGGTTGAATATAATGATGACCGGCGATGACTCTAGATTCAGGAAGGATTTTCCGATTTCAGAAAAAATTATCTACATGAACAACGGCGCGATTGCCCCGACTCCAACTGTCACGATAAACGCTGTCAACGACTTTATGACAAAATGTGCAAACGAAGGACCGGACTCTGCTGCCACTTCAGAGTACGTCACGTCTATTCTAGCCAGGCTGCGGCTGCAGGTATCGCGGCTGATAAACTGTGATCCAGAAGAAGTCGTGCTTACGCAGAGCACTACGGACGGCATAAACCTGGTTGCAAACGGCCTTGACTGGAAAAACGGCGACTCTATTGTAATCAGAGGCGGCAGGCATGAGCATTATGCAAACTATCTCGCATGGCTTCGTATTTCCCAGACAAAAGCAGTCAGGCTGCACGAGCTGGGCATAGATGAAAACGGGCTGTTTGACTTATCAGAGCTGGAAAAGGCTGCCAAGAATTGCAAGCTAGTTGCAATGAGCCACGCCCTGTACAACACAGGCGCGGTCCTGCCGGTGGAGGAGGTTGGCAGAATCGCGAGGCAGAATAACGCCCTGTTCTTTATCGATGCCGCTCAGAGTGCCGGAACCCTGCAAATAGATGTCAAGAAGATTGGCTGCCATTTCATGGCGTTTCCCGGCTTCAAGTGGCTTTGCGGTCCAACAGGCATCGGTGTGTTTTACTGCAGCAAGCAAGCCGCTGAATTTCTGACCCCGCCAGAAATCGGCTGGGAATCAGCGATACTCTCGGATTCTGGGATTATTGCGTATATGGAGATGCCCGCGCGGTTTCAGACAGGATTTCGGAATTACGCCGGCGCCGCCGGACTCTTGTCATCAATTCAGTACATTTTGGATATTGGAATAGAGAACATCAGGCAGCAGAACCTTAAAGTCGCCAATGTATTACGAAGCGAACTTGACAAAATCTCGTCGGTAAAGTTGCTTGGTCCGGAAGAGCCAGATAACCGGACTTCGATAGTTACGTTCACCGCGTCTTTGGATTCTTCATCCATAGTCAAGAAGCTGGAAGCGGCAAACATCGTGCTTGTGGATAGAGACATTGCAAAGTCAAAGAAAGGGGTTAGGGCTTCGCCGCACTTTTTCAACAGCGAGCAGGAAGCAGTGCAAGTTGCAGAACAGGTAAAGGGCCTGCTTTGATTATTTCTTGTCGCCCTGGCCTTCGATGACTATCATGGTCAGAGTTGACCGGACCTTGTCTATCTTTCTTACATGCCAGGTGATGTTTTCGCGCAGCTTGTCCATGGTGTCTGACCTTATCTTTGCAACGATATCGTAGACACCGTAAACGCCGCTTACCTCGACGGCTTCTGGGAGTTTTTTCAGGTCCCGGATTATGTCTTCTTCAGAGCCCAAGTCGCAATTGATAAGGACGTATGCTGTTGGCATGACAGTATACCGCGTCCTGAGTTATTAAACAAATCGAATAATCGTCAACTGACCGACTCTGCTTATTAGAGGCTGTCTTGAACTCTACAGCATGAAGGTAGTTGACCTTACCATGACCATAAGTCCAGAGATCAAGGTCTTTCCGGGGTCGCCGCAACCGTCATTTCTTGCATGGTCAAATTACGATGTCCACGGTTACGAATCTGAAGTGATGCACATGAGCACGCACACTGGAACGCACATGGATGCCCCGTCCCATTTCAAGGCTGGTGGCAAGTCAATTGAGATGATAAATCCAGGCAGATTCGTGACAAGCGCCGTCATGTTAAGAATCCCGAAAAAGGCCAACGAAACTATTACTGTCCCGGATCTAAAGGGGCACAAGATAAGAAAAGGAGATACCGTGGTGCTGGCCACAGGCTGGGAGCAGCAGAATCAAAACTATATGACTGAAAATCCCGGCCTTTCTGACAAGGCAGCAGATTATCTTGTGGAAATTGGAGTCAACGCAGTCTGCATTGACGGGCCGAGCATCGATCCTGGATTTGACTCTAAATTTTCAGCGCACAACATCCTGCTGCCTGCCGGCATGATTGTGGTCGAAAACCTCTGCAACCTGGCGAGCATAGCAGAAAAGTGCTTTACGCTTGTTATCGCGCCACTGAAACTGTCTGGAGCAAGCGGATCGCCTGTCAGGGCGCTTGCCCTTCTCTAGTTGCCGGTTATTCCCTGGGCCACGAGTATAGAGTAGCAGCCAAGGCCGCATTCTTCGCACAGCGGCTTCATTGCCTTGCTGTCTGCGCTTCCGATGCAGCAGGGCTGCTTGATTCTGCCCATGTGGTCGAATGATAGTATGGCCCATGACGGGCAGTCCACAGGCGTGGTGCCCACCCCGCCCCAGTTTCCCCTCATCAGAGATATCTGCTTGACATCGTTGATGATGTAGTCGGGGTATTTCTTTTTCATTTCAATTATGCCGTCAATGACCTCGTTTCTTTTCTCTCCAAACGGCATGAAGAGCGGGTCTCCCTTGGCAAAAGGCGTGTGGAACTGAAATCCAATCTTGTTTACCTTGTCACGCCACTCCTCTGCCAGGTCCTGAACGGTCATGTAATTCTGTGAATTTATCGTCATCGTGAGCCAGATGTCTTTCCAGGCAGGCTTGCCGTTTCTGTCCGGCCCAGCTATATAGTCAAGTACGTTTTTTTTCGTCTTTGCGTACGAGCCCTTGCCGCGAATCTTGTCGTGTATTTCTTCGGTTCCGTCCATGGACACCCAGTAAAAATACAGGTTTTTGTATTGTTTTAGCGGAAACGTGGCGTTTGTCACGACACAGACGCGTTTTGGCATCTCTTGGCAGAACATCTCTATTATGTCTGGCCGAAGAGTTGGCTCGCCGCCCACCAGCGTGGTTACGAAGATGTGGTTTTTGTTGAATTTTTCGCGGATTATCTTTTTCCAGTCCTCTGCAGTTAGGTCTTGTTCTTCCTTCCGGTTCAGCCACCAGTAGCAGTGCGTGCAGTGTAGATTGCAAACGTTGTTAACGTCAACAGAGCCGTACATTGGAGCCTTTATCTTGAACATCCTGTAAAAGGCCGTTTTTTTAATAATACTAAGGTAGAAGGGCATTTCGCGCAAAAGGTCAGTTATGCCACGTCCATAAATGAGGTCAGCCACAAAATATCGACGCTTCTAAGCTAATTAAGTGTAGAGGTTGAAATACCATTAAATTATGCTGCGTACGAGCCTAAGTCTGCGTGGGCCCGTAGCTCAGCCAGGTAGAGTACCGGACTTTTAGCCTTCAGGGAAAGAAATCCGGCTGTCTCGGGTTCGACTCCCGACGGGCCCGCTCCATTATGCCAGCGGAGTCATCAACTATTTGGTTTTTTGCAACAAGGAAGAGTTGGCCGTAGTCCTCTATGCTCTTCGCTAGACGTATGACAGTTTCGTTAGCCAGGATAGTATAACATTGTCTTGTCATTAGTACATAGCCACCTATTTTTGAGTAAATGCATAGCGTATGGGGAGCCAACTATCGAAACAAGCGTACCAGTAGGAATCTCATTTTTCATTCTAATTGGCATCTACAACATATTCTTGTCAAATTGCGCCTCCATTCCTGAGCTTTCATGCAATGACCTTCCTTTCACCTTTGAAGTCGATGGGTAATCGGTTTCCAAATTACAGCTCTCGTGGTTTTTACATCAAGCGCGCTCAGTAACTTGAGTGAGCTAGACTTTTTCTAAGACAGAGCGGTCTTAAGATCTTCTTTGTCTTTTAAGTTGCTGGGGCAGGAACTAAGTAATACGACATGAAGCCCATGAATCATACCAGAATGTTCTTAATCGACCACAACATGGGACTTTTTAATGGCGATCTCCAAGGCTACCGCTCCGACAGAAATAGAAATACTGGCAAAAAAGATACTCGATGAGGAAGAGATCAAGCTTGCATCTCGATTGTCTACTCTGATGAAGATATCTCCATCCAAGGCATCGAGTCTTATGCGTGATATTCTGCCAGTTTATCACAAGAATCTAGTCACCCACGAACCCAGAATGATATACCGCTATCTCTATTATGTTGAAGATTATTCTAGGGGCGCTCAACTTAGGAGATTGACCCGCTTCTTTATCCATATGGTTTGTGGTCATCTGGAGGCATGTCTGTACGAGCTTGCAAAGGGCAAGCAATTGCCATATGGTCCTCTTGTGTACAAATTACTCAAAAAAGGAGTATTATCTCAGCAGCTAGCTGATCAATTATTGGAATTTAACAACGTGGTCTATATTCCAGCGAAGCACTTTGTTGCTCGCGAAAATTTACCACGCAAAATTAACAAGCGAACTTTTGCGGTGGAGGATGGGGCTTTAGCATTCATTATGATGAGGAAACTTTCAATGCAATTATTCAAGCTCCTGAAATCAGGAGTAACAACGCTCCCGGAAGATTGGAAACCTTTCAAGAAAGAATGGCTGGTATGGGACCGTGAAGATAATAACGATTTCATTATAATTGAGTAAGACGGTCTACATTTTTTGTAGGTTCTGCGGGCTTGTGTCAATGAATCTTGACAGACCAGTTGTTTATTAACTGCTGTACGCTGTTTCTATACATCCAAAATTTTGTGGTATCCTTACCCCTACAATCAAACAGACCAGTAACACATTTATTAATTTGTAGGGGTAAGATTATTCATGGTCCGGGTCAAATCAAAAAGAATTGGAAACAACACCTACCACTACCTAGAACACACCATTAGAGTTGGAGGCAAGATGATAAAGAAAGAAGTCTATCTTGGAAGAAAGATACCGGAAAATGTTGAAGAGCTCAAGGAAAAGCTGCTTGCCGAAGTTTACAACTACAAATGGCATCAAATTGACAGAATAAAAGACAACTACTCCAAGGAGAAGGATTTGATGCCGCCGTCTTCCAGAAAAAAGGAGGTAGAAACCTTTGCGGTCAACTTTACCTACCATACGCAGAAGATAGAGGGCTCTACTTTATCGCTCAGAGAAACTGCGGACCTGCTGGAAAGAGGACTGACTCCCAAAGACAGGCCAATTGGAGATGTCAGGGAAGCCGAAGCTCATAGAAAATTGTTTTACGAAATTCTAGCATACAAAAAAGATCTATCGCTAAATGTTGTCTTGGAGTGGCACAAAAAACTATTTCAAGAGACCAAGCCGGACATAGCCGGAAGGATTCGCAAGACAAGAGTTGGAATCTCTGGAAGCAAGTTTGTGCCGCCTCTGCCTGTTGAAGTTTATCCAATATTGCAGGATTTCTTTAAATGGTACGAAAGAAGTAAGAACAAAATTCATGCAGTTGAGCTCGCGGCGTTGGTTCATTTAAAATTCATAACGATACACCCTCTTGCAGATGGCAATGGAAGAATATCCAGATTAATGATGAATTTTGTTCTGAATAAAAAAGGATATCCGTTGATGAACATACCCTATGAAGGAAGAAACAGCTACTACAACGCCTTAGAAAAAGCCCAGACAAGCAAGAATGATCATGTATTCATTCGCTGGCTCATAAGAAATTACATGAAATCATACAAGTCATATCTTTAATGCGCTCCTACTTGAAATCAAGTCACAAGAGCAGATAATAATTCAGACGGTGGAGCTTGAGAAAGCCAAGTCCCGACAGCCCGCTGCAATGTGTGTCGTTATAGTGCATCCGCGGTTGTATCTGTACATCTTCAGTTTAACATTAAATCAGATCTCTCCCACACACCACCTGCGATATTGACATAAAGAAACATGATTACAATTAATTGCAATTCTTTGCATTGTAAACCTCCACTATAAGATTCTCCAAAGCAAGATTGGTTTTATGAATAGTATGCCCAGAACAGTCTTCATTGGCGCGGCCGCGGTAGCAGGGATATTGGCTATCGCATTGATATTCCTCTCCGATTTCTTTGGAGAAATGCCTCTGTCCTTTGCAGAACGAACAGCTGCCAATATCGATGCTTCACCTGACGGCAAAGTAAGTTACACCTCTAAAACAAGAGAGTACACAATCGTGGCTGAAAATACAACAGTCGAGATAGCACCAGGCACTAGAGTGGAAGCTTGGACATTTAACGGATCTATTCCGGGTCCCACACTAAGAGCAACAGAAGGCGATAGGGTGATAGTGCATTTTACAAACAAGGGGCATTTGCCTCATACTATTCACTTTCATGGGGATCATAACGAAGTAAACGATGGTGTATTTCAAGAGGTGTTACCTGGCCAGACGTATACCTATGATTTCATAGCCGAGCCAGCAGGAGTATTCATGTATCACTGCCATG
>QCWB01000066.1 GCA_013114715.1 Nitrososphaera sp. | reverse complement strand
CGTCGTCTCCCATACGCTCCTCCTCCTCTGGGTCGCCGTGATGTGGATCGTGGCAGGAGCGCGCGCGTTGCTCATCTATAACTATCGTCGTGCCCTATTGCAAGAAAATTGACAGGAGCTGCAAAAGATGATTGATCCAAAACTGCTAAAAGAAAACCCGGAAGCAGTCAGGGACTTGCTAAAAAGACGGCAGATGGATTTCCCGGTCGACGAGCTTGTCAGCTTGGATAGGCGCCGTCGAGAGTTGATGGTACAGACTCAAGAGCTAAAACACAAGAAAAACAAGCTGTCCGAGGCCGTAGCTGCAAAGAAAAAAGCCAAGCAGGACGCCCAGGCCGAGCTTGAAGAGATGAAGCATGTCAGCTCTGGTCTTGAAAAGGCAGGAGTCGAACTTGTCTCAGTCGAACAAGATTTCACAAGACTTGCAATGCTTCTGCCAAACGTCTTGCACGAGTCCGTGCCAACAGGCAAGGACGACAAGGACAACGTTGTTGTAAAGACGGCAGGACAGATAGGGCAGATTATCCAGCCAAAGGACCACGTGGACATTGGCTCGGCCCTGGGATTGTTTGACATTGAACGGGCTGCCAAGATATCTGGCGCAAGGTTCTACTTTTTGAAAAACGAGATGGTAAGGATGAACTATGCCCTGGTGCAGTTTGCTTTAGAATACCTGTCTGAAAAGGGCTACAGCCCAATCCAGCCGCCGTTTATGATAAGAAGATCGCCGATGGAAGGCGCGGTCATTCTCGGCGACTTTGAGGAAGTCATCTACAAGATAGAAAGCGAGGATCTGTACATGATTGGCACCTCAGAGCATGCCATAGCCAGTATGCACATGGACGAGATTCTTGACGGCAAGAAACTCCCGATAAGATACGCAGGCTTTAGCCCCTGCTTTAGGAAAGAAGCAGGCGCCCACGGCAAGGACATGAAAGGCATATTCAGGGTCCACCAGTTTGAAAAAGTGGAGCAGTTTGTATATTGCCGGCCGGAAGACTCGTGGGCCGAGCATGAAAGGATGCTGTCAATCACACAAGAGTTCTTGGACAGACTCGAAATCCCATATAGAGTCATGCTTTTGTGCTCCGGCGACACTGGCAAGGTCTCTGCCAAGACCTACGACATCGAAGCATGGATGCCCGGCCAGAACGCGTACAGGGAAATTGTTTCATGCTCCAACTGCCTTGACTACCAGGCCCGGCGGCTAAAGATACGGTTTCGGGACAGGACAAATGACGAGACCAGGCTCTTGCACACGCTCAACAGCACGCTTGTCGCCACGGAAAGGACCATGGTTGCCATTATCGAGAATTACCAGACTCCGGCCGGCACGGTCAAGGTTCCAGCGGCCTTGCAAAAATACATGGGCAGCATTGAAGAAATCAAGCCAAAGCAGTGACGCACAATATATATTCTGGATAACAAGTTGGAATTCCGATGGCTAAAGGAGCGAAGAAAGGAGGCAGAGTCCGCGATAAATGGCGAGACAAACAATGGGTCATTGTAAACAAGCCATCCGGATTTGAGCCGCCTGGAGCTGTAAACTATATTCCCGTAACCGATGCCGATCAGGCAAAAGGTCGGGTAATTGAAAATACACTACACGACATGATGAAGGGTAACCCTGAGCAGACAATGGATCAACACCAGATAAAGGTGTTCGTCCAGATAGAGAATATCAACGACGGAACCGCTACTACGAGATTTAAGGGACACGAATACGCTAAAGAATTCCTTAGAAGCCTTATCCGCCGCGGAAGCTCTATGATCACGTTCGTGCACGACTACAAGACTGTGGACGGCCACGTCTTCCGAGTTGCAGTTACTGCGTTTACTCAAAGACGGGTCAACGCTTCAAAGAAGCACGAGATTAGGATGATAGCGCACAGGATTTTGGCAGACAGGATATCCAAGATGACGGTAGACCAGTTCGTCCAGGAAGCCACTGGTGGCAAGACCGGCGACATACCACGTGAGACTAACAGCGTGCTTGGAGCAGAGATTCTGGCAGAGGCAAAGAAGATAGCCAACATCAGGCACATAGGCATCAAAAAGACAAAGTTGATCTCGACTCCAGAAGAACGTGCAGTAGGCGAAGCAAAGCCAATAGAAGCGGTAACAGAGCAGCCTGCTCCGCAATAACTTTTTAGTCTCTTTCTTTTTCCTTTTTGCTAATGTCCCAAGATATCAAGTTCTCTGCTGCAGAGGTAAACCTGGTTCTGCACGCAACAGAGAACTATGACAAGGTGCTGCAGTCAATTGAAAAAACGGTCTCTGTGCCGGCAGACCGTTTTGAATCAACAGAATCAGACGGGCATCACGGAAACAAGATAATGCTTTACAAGTCTATCCTGTCAAGTAGCGAAGCCGCAGCCCTTGCGGTAAAGATACTCTCGTCTTTAAATGCGGCAGACAGGCAGCAGCTTTACGATTATCTCGATTATTACTGCGATGACAAGGGCAACCTGTACCTGCGCCTTGACAAGCAGAGAATCTGCCAGGGCAAGATCTCGCTGTCGGATTCAGATTCAGTGAGGGTGAGGTTCAAGCCAATAAGACGCTACAAGCCATCAGGCAGCATCGAAACCTACAGGGGGCTGCTGGTTTCAACAGAATAGACCTCTGCACAGGAGATTTTGCAGACGATGCAGCAGCCCTGGGTATCGGCAGGGTTGCGTCGGCCAAAAGCGCAGACAAGCGGGTCATCCGCAGGCTACAGCAACATCCTGCCGCAGTGGATTTCCAGTATCTTGTTGTGTCTGCAAACATCAAAGACTCAAGCCGTGTGGATATTATCACCATAGACAATTTTAGAACGGTCAAAGACCGGCTGAAAAAAGAGGCAAAGTCAGGGCTTGGAATAGAGATTACAATCGACTCTGTAAGAAACAGGAGCAGCCCAGAAATAGCAAGCTGGCTGCAGCAGGCAAAAGAGCTAATAAAGTTCTGCAAGATGTCCAGATGCCAGTTTATCTTGTCAAGCGGCGCAGAATTGCCAGACAGGCAGGTATCAGGTCAGAGCCTTGACGCCGTTTTGAGGATAATCGGAATCGAGCCGCAAAGTTACTGGCAAGAGCTAGGTAGATGGCTAGATTCCAGGCTTGCTTTGAGGGTAACAAGATGCTGAGAAGAAAAGCCAAGAAGCGGTACCTGGCAATACTCGGCCCGGCTGGAGCGACAGAAGTATTGCAGAAGCGCCATGCAGAGCTGTTTGGCCAGATAAAGTCAAGCCAGGCTGCAATCAAGGAAATAAGATCGGAGCAGGACACCAGGATAATCAGATGCTCGCTTGAATGTGCAGACAGCGTGCTTGCGGCAATTGCATTTTGCAACCCGCCGATGGTGGCCCTTGACATGTCTGGGACGATAAAGCGGCTGAAAAGAAGGCTTCCTGCAAAGGTTAATACCGCTGCAGGTTCAATTTAATTCCGGGGATGAGGTGAGTTTCGCTGCTCCAGACTGAGTCAAAAACGATGAAGACCTCGCGACGAACCGACCCATAAAGTTATAATTATTCTACGGCATCATTCGTGGTATGGAAGTAGTGTACGATTACCCGCTTTACCGGCCGCCATCAGAGGCCAATTCCATGATATTCCAGGTTACCTTGGGCTGCTCGTTTAACAAGTGCTCGTTTTGCAACATGTACCGGACAAAGGAATATTCCGAGCGTCCATGGGAAGAGATCAAGGCCGAAATAGACATGATGGCCGGCTTTTACCCGGACACGCGCCGGGTGTTTCTGGCAGACGGCGACGCGATAAACCTTGCAAACGACCGATTGGTGCAGATTCTCAGATATCTGTATACA
The DNA here is from genome assembly GCA_013114715.1 of Nitrososphaera sp. Lineage (GTDB taxonomy): Archaea > Thermoproteota > Nitrososphaeria > Nitrososphaerales > Nitrososphaeraceae > Nitrososphaera. Next base: position 4,487 of record QCWB01000066.1, on the reverse strand, counting down.
AAGTTCCCGGCGCTAGAGCGCGTATCCTGCTATGCCATGCCCAAGAACCTGCTGCAAAAGACAGACGACGAGCTAAAGGAATTGCGCCTGGCCGGCCTGCAGATGTTTTACGTCGGAATCGAGAGCGGCAACGACATTGTATTAAGAAAGGTGACCAAGGGCGCGACCGGCAAGTCTATAATCCAGGCCTGCCAGAAGGCCAGAAAGCACGGCTTTGTTCTGTCGTGCATGATAATCCTTGGCCTTGGCGGCAAGAAATACACAAATGAGCATATTTCAGACACCGCCAAAGTCTTAAGCGAGGTGGCTCCGGATTATGTCGGGGCCTTGACTTTGTACCTGGAAGACGGAGTGCGTGACGAGTTTATGTCAAAATACAACGAGCCGTTTGAGTTCATTGACGACATGGAAGTCCTAGACGAGCTAGAAAGGCTAATTGCAGAATTCAACCCAAAGACGCCGGTGGTATTCAGGGCAAACCATGCATCCAACGTCTATTCGATAGGAGGCACGATGCCGGATGACAGACAAGAGATTCTGTCGTTGATCAGAGGCTTGAAGACAAAGCCAGAGATGCTAAAGCCAAAATTCCTAAGAAGATTCTAGAAAAGTCACCGACACAGTATTTAAGAAGATTGTTCAACCAGGTACTGTAACGTTATCGACTCATCCGATAGCAAATGAGCCGCCGATGTTACGGCACCTTCAACCACGCCACAAATATGCAAGCAAATTTACTCCAAATAGTTGCAGACGATGCAGCTAGCAGATGCATCCTCTACAGATCGCCTTGATCATCTTTTATGCTGCCAAGCAGCGACTTGGTCTTTTCTTGACCAAGCATCTTTTTGAGCTTCTCTTCTGATGCCTCTCCTTCCCAGGAACTGAGCAGATCCATCACTCCATCCTTAACATCGGGATGGATATCCTTCAATACATTTTCTATAACACTTCTGCGGCCTTTTGTCAGATCTTTTGGTCTGAAAACTGCTCCCGTATGATTCTCCCCGAGTTACAATACGCTGCCAGCTTAAATAAACAGATGCACATTCTCCAAACAGCGGTAACTCTTTCTGTTCACAAGGTTTTATCCTCTTCTGAACTCCGTTTCGTACCTTGTGTAGCATGTAAATATCTTATTCAGCTTGCCAGATTCTAGGAAATATCAAAAGGAATAATAGCCTGACGACGCATTTCGTCTTCAGATGTACAGCGGAGAGCTAGAAGTACAGGCCAAGAGAAAGGCTCTGGCTGTTTTGCAAGACGAAATAACTAGGATTTTAAACTCATCACGCGATTTGGCACACCTCACGACCCTGCTGACAAAGGGCGACGAAAAAGAGATCCAGGCCTGCCTCGACAGGATGCACAAGACAGAGGAGGAAGTAGAGAACCTCAGAAGAAAGATAACCCGCGACGTGGCAGAGATTGGCGGCCTGATGGCAAACAGGGAGGACATTCTCAAATGCGCCTACATCATGGACGACATATCCGGTTACATCAATGGAATTGCATTCCGTCTTGCCAACATCAAGAGCTCAACTCTGAAAAAGGCAAATTTCGAAGAAGACCTGAAAAGCCTCGTAGGCATGGTAGTTGACACGATTTTCAAGCTAAACGAGATGGGCAGGGCCATGGCCATAAACCCGGCAAATGCGATCGAGCTGGCGCAGGAAGTCCAGAAACTGGAACATCAGGTAGACGACAAGTACAGGGCAATGATCATCACTGCTTTAGAAGAAATTACAAACAACAAGGACCTGCTCCTGTTCAAAGACGCCGTTGAAGGCATCGAAGGCATGGTAGACATGTGCCAGGAAGCCTCGGAACTGTTCACAATACTTGCACTGGGTATGTAAATGACGGTCAGCGGCCGCCTAGTCGGAAACCGGATAATAGTCTGGAATATTGACGATTCTCGCAAATTGTATGGTTCAGGATATTACGGCAAGCCAATCGGCGTCCCAAAACCAAAGGGAATCGAATTTGACTCCCCGCTTGTCTTGGACCTGATTGAAGGCTGCTACCTAGTTGAAAACGGCCGGCTAAAGGTATCGCAGATGGACGACAGGCAGGTCTCTTTTACAGAGATAAAAAAAATATGCAAAAAACAGTACGCGGATTTTGAGGCCAAGTACATAGTCTTCCACGACCTACGGGATAAAGGATACGTTGTTTCGCCGGGAATAAAGTTTGGCTGCGACTTTGCAGTCTATGAGCAGGGACCCGGGATAGACCATGCGCCGTACCTGGTCCAGGTGTACAGGTCAACAGACGAGATGACTGCCACTAGCATAGTCCTTGCTGGCAGGCTGGCAACCACGGTAAAAAAGCAGTTCATACTTGCGATTCCAAAAGTCACGGAAAGAAAGGTAGATTACGTCGGCTTTGACTGGTGGCGCGCCTAGGCTACTTTTGGCATGTCAAACTTGACATAGTTCTCGCCAGAAATCGTTAGCCTCACAGACAGCTTGTCGGATCCTTGCTCAAGCCAGCCCTTGTATCTGATTGAATTTTTGACAATGTCCTGCACGCTGGGCTTCTTTTCGTTCACCTCTTCGTAGCACGACAGGACCTCGCCTAACTTTACTTCCGGCTGCTTGTTGAATTTGACGAGATAATAGACAAAGACGGCAGTCTTTTCATAGTGGTTGGCAGGCTTTTTCTCGGCATAGAATTCCCGGAGGCCCGCTTTGCCTTCTCCAGCCTTCAGGTCTACTGGGATAGGGGCAATTGTAGGCGACGTGCGCGGCACGTGCTTTGGAACAGCTGCAGGCTTTGGCGCCTCAGCCTGCTCGGGCACTTCCTGCGGCAGGGCCGGCGACGGCGTCTGCACCTTTAGCGGGATCTGCGGCTGCATGCCATTTGAGATGGCCTCCTTTACCGCCATTTTGAATATCTCTTCGAATTTCTCTAGATGCTTGTCGACAAAACTTTCTTTGCCTTCAAGCTCGACTATGCCTTCCTTGACGTTTATCGTGAATCTGGCTTCCGAGGATCCCGCGCTCAATTCGCATCTATTGGCACAGGACTTTTTTATTAATCTGGTGGTCCAAAGCAGCGACTCTTTGAGACAAGTTAGTTGACAGTCTGCCAACTTAAATACATCCAAGACCTAGGAATTTAGGCCGATGTTTTCAGTCAAAAAGCTTGGCAAAAATGGCGTCTGGAGCACAGTTGCACTCATTGACAAGAACGGCTCGTTTCGCGGCGAGGCAAAATTCGAGACGCGCAAAGAAGCCGAAGCGTACCTCAAGGACTACAAGAGCAGGATAAAAAAGGAATACGAAATCAAAGTAGTTGAAGACGAGCCGGCAAAAAAGAAGGACTAGTGCAGCTTTACCAGCTTTTGTATCTTTAAGGCCAGTTCGTCCAGCTCTTGTTGTGTCGCAACCCGCCTCAGCGGCCACTTGCCGTCCGGGCTGTCGTCGATAAAGCGCGGCACGATATGCACGTGGACGTGCGGCACTATCTGGTTTGCAGCAATGCCGTTGTTCTGGCCAACGTTAAAGCCGTCGGCCTTGACTGCAGAAACTACTGCCTTTGCCACAGCCGGCACGATTGAATACAGCTTGCCTACCTCTTGCGCAGGCATGGCAAGCAAATTGTCATAATGGCTTGTCGGCACCACGAGGGCATGTCCAGTATTGATGGGGTACTTGTCCATTATCACGATAAAGTCAGAATCACGGTAGACCTCTGCGCTTGGCAGCTGTTTGGCTATTATCGAACAGAATATGCATGGCCTGGGCATTGCTTTTGCTGTACACTAAATGTTAGTATCTTTATTTCTTGCTGCCTATAGCCACTTTTAAATACTGCAGTATTGGCAAATCAGGTATGGCAGAGACGGTCGATGTGGAGGATTTTGACGTCGAGTTTTCCTTCCATTGCCCCAAATGCGATTACAAAAACGAGGAGGTATCTCTCAGAGACCTGTCAAGCGGCAACGCCGAATGCGGCATGTGCAGGACAATTTTCAAGGCCGAGGGTCTTGATTCAATAAAGATAATCGCAGAAATAGAGGACTAGAATTCCATGAATATTTCAGTATCTTTTTCATACCATCAATATTATATACGGTTATTATGAAAGTACAACGGATGCACTCTATCCAAAAGGACAGCAAAATTTCTGATGAAGGGATAGACGCCATCATGGCAGAACATCCAGATTTGTACGACGCCCTTGCTAACGACGACATCAAAAGAATCAAGAAAGACTAACGACTCTTTCCCTCAGATAGGCTTCCAGGTCGCTATACCCGCTCTTTGCATGCATTACGTCGTTTAGGATTTGGAAAATCCCTTCTCTTTGTTTTGCAGTATCCAAAGGGAGATCACATCCATTCTGTCTGAGCAAATGAATCCCAAGTATCAAGGAAGTGTGTTTGTTTCCATCGAAAAAGGGCTGCCTGAATGTTATCGCTCTAATAAGGTAGGCCGTCTTTTTCAAAAAGTCAGATTCGTAGTTATTGAACTTATCTG
>QCWB01000004.1 GCA_013114715.1 Nitrososphaera sp. | reverse complement strand
CACGGCCAGGAAAATAAACAGTACAGGGTCTGTTAAAGTCCTGACCGATATGGATTTAGACAGTTCAAACTACAATGAGTTTCTTGCTATAGCAGACGGTGCAGGATTGGCTTTGGAAGTCAATACAACCAAGACTTATTTCCCAAAGAACTGGAAGGATCAGGATTTTAGCCCGGCCAAGCAGCCGCATACTATTTCGCTGGTCCTGTCAGTAGCCGACAAGCAATTACGGCAAAAAGACCTGACAAGCAGCTGATCTTTTATTGTGTTGCCTCATCTCTGGAATATGTCAATGCTTAAATTGGCGCTTCCGAAGTTGAGAAATAAATCGTGGGCTCGTAGCTCAGCTTGGACAGAGCGAACGCCTCCTAAGCGTTAGGTCGAGGGTTCGAATCCCTCCGGGCCCGCTATAATTTTGATACGGACTCGCAAACCTTTTGTTAGATGCATCTTGCAGGCAATATTCCTTCAATAAACACAATCCAAGTCTGGTTATGGCTGTAAGGAACGAAAAGCAGAAAAAGGCTGTCGAGCAGGTGGACAGTTACTTATTGCGAGTCCAAGTGGAAATTTATTAGTAAAAGTAAAACCAAAAACAGAATATGTACTGCCCACTAAAAATTGATAATAATCATGGGCTAATCTTCTCATCTTCGATCACACCAATATCTGTGACTGTAAATATAGAATTAAAAAACAAACTCAATTCTTATGAAATTCTAATTTTAGATAAAAATTCAAATGAAATACTCCGAAAATCTTTAAGATCAGACGAGTCAAATACCCTTCTTGAAACTTCATTTACTTGGGATCTAAAATCAAAATCTAATTCTTATGTAGAATCTGGATGCTATATTATTAGCTTAATTGATACATCAAATGAATTAAAATGTTGTTCAATAGAATGTAAGGTGGTAGACACTAGAAATATACTCTCTATTACTAGATCTTTGAAACGATCTACTCCAAATATTCCTCGGCCGCTATTTTCAATTTATTTCGATATAATAGAAGATATCCAAGGCGTGATATTAGAACGATTAAAAAATAATCGATTCGAAGAACCATATTTTGTTGCATGTATAACAGCATGTTTTATTCAAGAAATGGCTGACGACATACAAAATCAATCAAAAAGTCGTATTCTTGATCTAATGGCAGAATTTCAATCAAAAAATTCCATGTCCGAAAAGACTACAAGACTTAGTTTATGGGCACTCTTTGATTTTCTGATTAATTACATGTCTGATATGGAAGATTGCCTGCGTGCAAATGCGATGGCTAAATGCGGTCAGTGCCATTTAACTCAACATGACAAGGCTCAGATAGTTTCTTCACTGGTATTAGCAATATGCCCACATTGCAAAACAATAATTTTTCCAAACAACGTAATTGGAAGTATTGCTGAAAAAATAATTGAAGGCATAATCAAGTTTGGAATAAAATATGTGAGTACCAAACACGTCAACAAATCAATTTCAATATGTCAAACTTTACCATTAGGAAATTCATGTGATGTTGTTATTCGATAGTATGCCCATAAAGACTGCACGACATAATGATATCTGCACGCGCATATGACGCCAACTGCCAGCACGTTGAAGGGGTTGCAAGTACAACAACGTGGTTTTTATCCTTTGGATGCATACTTGTCATATGCAATGGCCCGACAGCTATTTTCTTGCGAATGCGGCAACGTAATGCAATGCATAGAGGAAGACGAAGTAACAAAGCCAAGATACAGGAGCATCTCGGGACGTCTCCGGCTTCGCTGCAATGACTGTGGCAAAGAACACGAGGTTTTCCTAAAGTACAAGACCGCCAAATTCATCGGGGCTTCGCCGTCATTCAAGGAAATTGAATGAACGGTCATCACGTGGGGTACAATTTTCCCACTGCTGACCCGTGACGATGAGTTACTACCTGTGGCGCGCCTCCTGCCGTCCATTCCTCTTCTGGGCGCGATGGAATCTATCTCATCAAAGATAACGCATGGGACTGCTTGTCCTGCCTTCCTGATGCCCTTCTCTGAACCGCCGACTCATAATCCGTCATAAACCTAGGAACTATTTGCTCCTAGGTTTTCGACGCGTCGGCTTTCTTTTTGAGGTAGTATCTGCAGTGCTGCCTGCCACGTCTGGACTGACAGTAGAGAATGAAACACTAGTTTCGCTGCGCCCGTTGCTGTCCTCTACTATCAGCTTGCATTCATGCCTGCCTCTACTTGGTGCAACTATCCATACATCAGGACCACGCGCTGCTTCTTTGCCGTCCACTATCCAAACACAGGATTCAGATTCAATTAAGTTGCCAGTGGAGCTGCTAACCGCGGCCCACAGTCTCAGCGGAGAGCCAGAAATCAATTCCGATCCATCCGCTGGATGAAGAATGCTGATTGTAGGAGCGCGTCTTGGCAGCCTGACGGACCTAGAATCCATGGTACTGGTAAAGAACCCGTCATGTACCAACAGCCTAAAAATAACTGGCCCTGAGGGCAGGTCAGAAAGGCTGAACTTGCATTCATTTTCCCTTATGCCCACTGCCAGGCTGTTCCATGATCTTCCCTCATCTTTGGAAAACTGCAAGGAAAATTCTAGAGTTTCAGTACTGCATTCTGCCGTCCATGAAGCATAGCCAAAGGAACGCGCGACTTTTACGTTGAATTCGACAATTTTTGGTTCTCTGTCCGGGGCGCTACGCGTCCAAATTGGCCTGTCAGACTCCTTTTCCTGTCTCTGCACTATGCGCAGCGCGATTCCTGGCTCCAGATCCGGAACAAGGGCCTGAAATGAATAAGGTTCGCGGCCTGTTTTATGCGGATCCTTGTCATGGCAACAATTGCAGCCATGCGACTCCAGTCGCATTACCGGTGCGCTGGCAACAACTTTTCCTTCTCTTCCAACCAGCTGCGCTACCAATTCTGTCCCGGTGGAATCGCCTACCGTGGGGATGGCCATGACGCGCATGACGCTTTGCACCTGTATCTGACGTTCTTCATTTATCACGCCAATGATGGATATTACCTTCTGAGCTTTCATTCGCAGGTCTCCTGGGCCAATTTCCCAGTGAGGGGGATCCGGTATGTACTCCCATGGCCATAAGAATGGATCAACCCATTCCGGTATTCTCCACTTGGGGCCGACATATTGTGGATCAAACTTGGCATTGTTGATAAGCCGCGCATGATGATAAAGCGAGATCCATCTAGGGGAACAATAAGACATGTAGTCTTTTTCCGCCGGAGGATGAATAGTCCCGTTATTGATATCAAGCCCGTATTCCCCAAGAGAAGCTGTCGGCGAATTTGCCGGGTCGTATGGTTCGTAGGCTGGATAATTAGGATCACCGGGCGTTCCACAGGGGCCATGGGCCAGCCCGGCGCCATGACCTACTTCGTGGGCCATAGTAACCTGCCTGCCGTTTGGACCGGTGCTCACTCCGCTTGATTCACATCCACCAACATTCTGGATGGGCGTTCCAGCAGGCAATAAGCCGTAATAAATCACATCGCTGCGGTTACCGTCGTTGGCCTTTATTTGCGCCACAGCCGCGTTTAGGCTGAGCCATTGCGTTGAACAGCCGCCGGGGTTCGTGGCCATTCCAGTCAGAGGTGTGCTCCATTGCATTGTACCGGCGCTGGAAAATATACCCTGAGATTGAACGGGATTCGTGGTAAGAGTCCATGCTGCCGTGGCCTGTAAGTCCGCCAGAGTTGGAGCTGGCAGATTGATGGTTGGCGGGTTATTCGGGTTGACCGTCGGATCCTGGCCGTTGTAGCTTATCATTATTCCGCGCAACCGCAATGTCTGCAAAAGCGTAACATCGAGCATAATTTCATACGTGTCAATTATGGCGTCAGCAACACTTCCCTGCTGCCATATCCTTGCGCGGATACGAAGTTTCCCTGACATGATGTCAGATGGAATGATAAAGTTAAGCGACGAAGAAAGAGTAGAGCGTTCCGTGGCATAGTCCGGATTGCTTTGTGCTGTTGCAGTTCCTGGTGGCTGCGGCAATAGCGTGGCAATATTGCTCCATATCGCGCCAATCGCCGAAATATTTCGGTCAATTATTAATTCTCCGGCTAATTCATAGCTGCCACCTAAAATGCCGCTTCGAACATAGACGCGAGCCCACGCGGGCTTGGCTGCAACTAATCTTACTGAATTGTCGTTGCCCCGGTCGTTAGGATCGGTCAAATGGCGGCTTGCCTTGTAATATTGAATGCCCTGAGTTACTTCTATTCCAGATATTTTTGGGTTGAAAAGATCTCTGATGCCGATTACAGCCCTTGCCAATTCAAAACGTTCACTTAATGGCAGACGATCGGATACCTGCACGATTTTGTATCGTTTCTCAACTATTTGAGGATTTTGATGTTAAATTTGCATTTCTAATTCGTTGTTTCCTAATAAAATCGTGTCAACCTTTTATTTTTGTTCCTCGTCTGTGGACCTGTCTTTTATCTCCATCCTCTTGGGGCACCTGAGAAAATGGATATAGATACACCACTGGCAAAGGCTGTTTGCGTCGCACAGCGGGCAGACGGCATCATCGATGATCTCCCTTTTGCAAATGCTGCACAACGATGCTATTTTAGCATCCCCGTTGATGCTTACTCTGCATGGTGATAAAAGCCTAATCTAATAGTTGCAATGCACTGTACACGAACTGGTTATAGCGTACTTTTCTTCTTTGAATGGTGGTCACCAGTCAGCCATACTTGGCCTTGCTCCGGCACTCCGCAACCTGGAGTCCGCCGGGGCGGGCTCTTTTACTCTACTTGGTAAAGCCTGTATATGCCACCGGTGACATCGTCAACGTAATTCCACTTGTCGATGTCTGTCTTTAGAGCAGAAAATCTGTCCTTACCGACTGGCAGCTGGTCATAGACGGTCTGGCCTATTATCACGTTGTCTGGCTTTGCAAGCGACTTCATCTTTGCGGCAAGGCTTATGCACGGTCCAAGCACGTCGACATAGGATTTCTTTCTGTCTTTTCCATACAGTACTACTGCGCACTGGCCACGGTCGATTCCAATCCGCACTGCAAGCTCTGGATAATAATACTCGTTTAGTATCGGGTTAATGACATGCTGAACAACGCTAACTATCTCCCGGCCGCATTCAACTGCCTGCTGGATTACCGCTTCGTCGTCTTCCCTTGAAGAGTGCGAGCCTATAAGCGGAAAGAACGCCAGGACTGAGTCGCCGGCGTATTTCAGGACATAGCCGCCACGCTCGGTAATGGTCATGGACGTTTCCTGGAAAAATATCTGAATTATGGTTGACAGCGTGTCTACCGGAATAGTCAGGCTCATGTTAGTAGAGCCAACGATGTCTGCGTACAGTATCACCATCGGCACCTTGTGGTAGACGTGTGCGCGCAGAAAAGATTCCGCCGGCCCGGTTGCCGCCTCAAATATCCTGCCGTAGCGAAGCGATTTGAACACCCTTGACTGCCTCTTTACCAAGGTTGTAGTGTCCTTGGCAATCTCTGGCACAATCGGGTTTGATTCTACAGTCTCTGGACTCAGGGTCACCAGCAGCTCGCCTCCAAGGTCAATCCCGGCCAGTTCTAATAATCGTCAAAGAAATGACAAGCTGAGCAACAAGCTAAAATAATTTGCCCAGTTTTATCTCTCAAGAATCCTTATTGAGATTATCCGCGCGTCATCCGGGTTTAGCGGCTGCTGAGCTTCCATGCCTGTGCCGCCGACCTTTCTCAACGCTGCAATCTTGTCTACCACGTCCATGCCCTCTATCACCCGGCCAAACGCGGTGTACTTGCCGTCCAGGCTTGCCCTGACAAGGTCGCTGTCCTCAAGTACGATAAAGAACTGCGAGCCGGCGCTGTCTGGATCGTTTGACCTGGCCATGGACAAGATGCCCCGGGTATGCGGTATGTCGCTGAACTCTGCTGGAATGGTATAGCCTGGCCCGCCTGTGCCCCAGATGTCTTTGTTAGAGATGTCCTTTGAAAGAGGATCGCCACCCTGTATGACAAAACCTGTGACTAGGCGGTGGAACAGCACGCCGTCGTAAAAGCCATCCTTTGATAGTTTTATGAAACTCTCTACATGCTTTGGCGCAGTTTTTGGAAAGAACTCTACTTTTATCGTTCCCTGAGCTGTGCTTATCTCGGCAATTTCATTGCCTGGAGTCATGTCGGCCGTTGTCTCTGGCTTGGAATCTACCGGCTGGTTTGCTGCTGGGGGTTTCTGCATGAATTGGAAAGCAACAACGCCGCCTACAATAGCAACGCCTGCCGCTATGGCTGCGATAAGTATGATAGGTTTCACGTACAGGACGACGGCTTAATGGTATAATAACTAATCTGGCTTACTGAAAAACTGACCTTGCGATGATGTACGCGGCCACAGCAATTATCAAAAGTCCAAAGGCCTTTGCCAGGTTTTCTTTTGGAATTCTGATTGCCAGTCTGGCTCCAATCACCGAGCCTGGAATACCCCCGGCGATAAACAAAAGCGCGATAAACAGATCGACGTTACCCGAGGCAAAATACCTGCCAGCAGTAGAGAGGCCAAACATACTGACAGACAGCAGCGAAGTCCCCACTGCCTGTATGATGTTGAGGCCTGCGGCATGCATCAGTACTGGCACTATTAGAAAACCACCGCCTATCCCAAAATAGCCGGCTGCCATGCCGACCAGAAATCCATAGGTGGTTACCTTTTTCTTCTGGACAATGATTCTGCCATCATCCTTGTTCTGATGGTTGCCTGTCTGTTTTTTCCTAAACATCCTGACGCCCATTATTACCATGAAGCCGGCAAACGCCAGAATAAGGCTGCTTGCAGGTGTCAGCAATCCAAGCTGCGCGCCTATCACAGTGCCGGCAACTCCTGGCACACCAAAAATCAAGCCTTCTTTTAACCTGACGTTTCCTCGCTTCCAATGGCTTGCCATGCTGGTAATAGCAGTAGCTCCCACGGCCAGAGCTGACGTGCCTATTGCAATATGAGGATCTCGTAATCCGGCAACGTAAATCAAGAGCGGCACGGCAAGTACAGAGCCTCCGCCGCCAGTAAGACCAAGAACAGTGCCTGTGGTTAAACCAGATAATACCACCAAAAAAATGGTGGTAAGATCAGGAAGCATTGATGGCGCACCTGTTTGGACCCATTTCCAGATCCGGGATCTCGCTGTTTTTGAGCGGCCCACCAGCCTTGTTCAGCTGGATTATTTTCTCGTAGTTCATAGGCCGGGGCATGACAGTTCCGACAACCTTGTTTATGAATTCGTTTTGCTGCATCTGAAGGATGGGGAATCTCTTTGCTTTGTCGATGGTCGTTGATACGCCTTTTGAGGCGTCTGTCTCCTCGGCATGATGCGCAGGCAGCACCGTTACATGTGCGGGTAACCTTAGCAAGCTCTGAAGAGTGTTGTAGAGCTCGCCAGCAAATTCTTTGGCCTTGTCCCTCAAGTCTGGCCTTCCAATGCCATCGGCAAACAATATGTCTCCACTGAAAAGATACCTGCCGTCAAGCAGATATGACAGGCTTCCAGACGTGTGGCCTGGGGTGTGTATTGCCCTGACCTCCGACCTGCCTATCGTAATTGCGTCGCCGTCCACCAGTCTGCTGCTTTGAAAATCATAATTTTCATAGCCGCTCATGAACAGTTCTGCACCAGCTATCCTTGCAAGCTCTTTTGCTGCAGAGACATGGTCTGCATGCTGATGCGTGTCCATCACCTTGGCAATTTTCAGGCCATTTTCTCTTGCCAACTCGACATATTTTTCTGCCGGGTGTACGGGGTCTATCACCAATGCCTCGCCGTCAGATCCAATCAGATACGAAAGACATCCCTTGCCTACCTTTCTTATCTGAATTATCTTGGCTCTGTCCCCTGCAATCTCTTTTGCACTAAGCAATTGACCCCATGCAGCGAGGCCACCAAACAACCCTCTGGCTTCGATCCCGTTTCTTGCAAGGGCAAATGCTGCCACCATACTTCTGTTTCCATGCGGGCAAACGGTGACTATCTTTTTGTCTTTGGGCAAGGTTGCCACCACATCCGGCTTGAACAGGTTTACAAGCGGGATATTCATGCTTCCTGGAATCCTAAAGTCCGAGAATTCATCTGGCTCTCTGACGTCGACTAGCATTATCTCCCTCTTTTTCTGCATGTCCTGCCAGAGTTCTTCTGCCGAGACGATAGATTCAACATTCTTTTTAGCTAGTCCTTTGTCCCAGCCTCTGACACCGCCTTGAAGGAAATACGCATTAAATCCGTAGGACTGCATCATCTCTGCCGTCGGGCCTGAAACTGAACCGTCATCACAAACAAGGACTATTTTGGCGTCCTTTGGTATCTTGGGCATTATCGTTTCCTTGGCCCTTGCATCGCAGACAGCATGGACCGATCCGTTGATGTGTCCTTCAACAAAATCTTCCCTTGGTCGCAGGTCAAAGACCAGCAACGGCTCTGTCTTGTTCTGCAGAAATTTAGACAGGTCGTCTGCACTTATCGAGATCTTTTCCAACGTTGTATTCATAACCAAATGGATAACAGAATTGTATTTAACGGGAAAGTATACACCGTATTCGATTGTATACATGGCCAGCAAGACTTCGGTAGTCACGTTCAGGATAAACCAGGATTACGAGAAAGCGTTGCGCAAGCTAGCCGGTGAACAAAAGGTAACTCTGAACACACTAGCAAACCAGATAATCGGCGACTATGTGGAATTGCATAGGTACATGGAAAAGTTCGGCACGGTCGTGATTAGCAAGGAGGGATTTCAGACCATGCTGGCAGCGCTCGACGAAAAAGAGCTTGCCAAGATAGGCGCAAGCATTGGCGAAAAGGTTCCAAAAGAGTTTATCCTGTTTAGATGGAAGAACATCACAATAGATAATTTTTCGCAGTTCATCAAGGTGTACTTTGACCACTGTGGCTACGGCCGGTCAGACATCGAAGTGACTGAAACCACAAGCTCGTACAGCATACGACACGACCTTGGAAGGAAAGGATCTGTGTTCCTAAAGTCGTTCATTGAGGCTGCAGTACAATCAGCTTTGGGGAGACCTTGTGAGGCTGTGGTTTCAGAGAATTCACTGACAATCAGTTTTAGAAACTAAGCGATAATGGGCCAGAGCAGTAAAAAAGGCAGATACCTTCCCATCCTTCTAAGGATGTTAATTCGCTTCGTATTGTAAAAATTCGTTATGCTATCGTTATGGGTAAGGTAGAGACTGGCGATAGTGCTTCGCCGCCAACTAGGGTTGAAATTGCAAAAGTCCTGACCATGTATTTGCCTGGCTGCTCAGGCGTCCAGTAAAATTCTATTTCTGCATTCTGACCAAGTGTGCCTTTTTCATATTGCAGGTAGACTGTAGTGTTGCTTGTGTCCCTTATCTCGACTAGAGCCACGTACGGCTGCTTGGAATTGTTGTTGTTGACAAGAGAAACGGTAATGGTGATGCTAGCATCGGCATTCTCCTTGCTTGCGGGTGTGACAGCGATCGTTTCAATGCCGGTTTTTGGGGTCAATACTGTAAACTCAAAAGCAAACGTCTTTGCCGGGTCAATGCCACTGTCTTTTCTTGCCAGATAATCCGCAGGGTACCTGTCTGTGTATTGTATCGATACTCTGTCCTTATCAGAAACAATTATCGAATCAGGCAGAGATTCTGACAGGCCGAGTTTCAATTCAAATATTCCGGAATTTTCCTGTTTTTCAAACGCCGAAAACTTTTTGCTCTCTATGCTGGAGGCTGCATTTACTACGATGGAATCGATTTTGCTAGCATCTAGGTTTGCATCTGGATCAGTTATCGTGATAATGGCTGTCTGTCCTTTAGAGTAGTCTGTCTTGTCGGCTGAAAATACTGGATCCCAAGTCTTTGCTGGGCCTTCGTTGACTGTTACCGTACCAGAAGAGTTTTCGACAGTGAAACTTGCTTCATCAGTAGAATTGGAATTGTTTTCATCTGCATCAAGATCTACTTCATAGTTTGATTTTTCAAACAGTATGAGTGAGAGCGACTTGCTTTCTACCTCTATCGACGAGCCAAACTGGTACCTTGCTTCAAAGGCTGCAGTGTTGCTTCCTGTTTCCTCAAAGACGGCAGGAGACATGAAATTTCCTCCGTCCAGTTCAAAAAGATCTGAGTTTGGACCGGAATCAGGGTCAAATTCCAGCCGGTCTCGAGCAAACGGGTTCAGGTTCGCGTCCTGGTCATTGATGGTGATATACACAAAGCTATTTGAGCCATAAGAGTCCCTGTCAAGGCTCAGGCTTCCAAAAGTCTGCTCATAGTTTATTGAATACTGCAAGTCGTCATGAAATATTGTAAATTCCGTGTCTTCATACAGTGGATCGCCGGTGTCCAGTTCGCCTCCGGCGCCAAACGTGATTATGGGCGCGCCAATTCCGTCATATCCGTCCGCCGGGTCGTCAAAGCCGGCAGTGTTGTTTGGATCCAGCGTGCTGTCGTTGCCAATACCGTCAGCAAATTGCGAGTCTGCATGGACCAAAAAGAACTCGAATCTCTGCGAGCCGGAGCTTGTGTCTGGGATCTCGAAATTATCCGATGCGCCGTCAGCCTCGATTTCAATGTTGATAGAATCATCGCTGCTATCTGATGTATTGGGGTTTGTAATTATAACCTGGACTGCCGCCTCTCCAAAGAATTTGCCGTCGTGCCTGTCTGCAGACGACTTTATTGTCGGCTCGTCAGAAAAAGCATACTGGGCCGGGATAATTATTAAGAGCAAGGCTGCTACAAGCAGGGAAATCTTTCTCAAGTGAATATTATATACAGTTTAGCAATAAAAAGACTCGCGACAAGGAAAATTTCCAGCATCTAAAAAATATTCTAATAGTTGATACTTGCAGGATAATCATTGGCGTGACTCTGAGAAATCTGGTTCTGAAAGACGAATACAGATCGGATAGAGACGACCTAATCTTAGAATTTTTGGCTCCTTGCCTTAGTAACTGCAGTCAATTCGACAGATCCATAGAATTTGTAACAGCTAAAAGCGTTACAGCAATCTTGGACGGATTTCAGAATATCGTGGATAAAGAAGTTAAAATCAGAATCGTTACAGGACATAGATTCAACTCTGAAGACCTTGGTCTTCTTACCAAAATACTAGACGACATAAAAAAGAATAGACAGTCGTACAAGGAAAATTCGGCTGACTTTGAAACGTATGATGTTTTGAAAAAAATTATCCAGACGGAAAAACTTCAAATCAAGATCGCAATTCCAAGGTCTGACAATAGTGGTGGATTCTTTGCTGAAAATGTAGGTATATTCAAAGATTTGGAAGGCAACTCGGTTGTATTCAGAGGCATGTCAAATGAAACATTTTCCAATAACAAAAATTTTGAATCTATCGATGTTTTCACCTCTTGGAAAGAAAAGTCCAGAACTGAAACAAAGATCAGGAATTTTGAAGAGCTGTGGAATGACACGACTAGCAATGTGAGGGTTTATGATATTCAGACGGCCTTGAAAAATAAGCTATTACGATATAACTTTAGAATTACCTGACAATAAATTTGGCTTAAAATCGCTTTCCGTTTTTCATCAACTTCTTGTACGATTATCACGTTGCACGGTGCAACTCTGTACGTAGAATGGTGTCTATTAAGAAGCAGCAAAAATAATGATCAATATTTGTACATGAAAACAAAATAGTCAGCTACATGTGTAAAGCCTGTTCATAAGTTCAGGCCAACAAAAGCTTATCAATGCTTATATTTTGAATCCGCCTAAAATCAGAAACTTTAGCCGGCAAAACTGTTTTTAACGATCATATGATATATACTTTGATGTTAAACGGGCCTTCTAAGCCATCGCATGAAACTAGCATCAAGGTATTCTCTCTATCTTGGATACTTGTCGCAATTGCATCGGTGACAGGAGGCAACGTATTAATAAATTCCGCGTACGCTCAAACGGAAGCACCTTCTACAATGACTTCGGGTACATCCAAGATGTTTGTAGGACAGATTTCCAGTACCCAGAGAGGAGCTGAAGGAAACGCAGAGTGGCTCCAATCGGGGATCTTTGTGCTCAGGATCAACGCGGGAGAGGATCCAGAACTGCCACAAGCCCATCTGATATCGCGCTTTGGGATGGTGATGCCTGATGGAAATGCTATGCACAGCCATAAAGTGTACAACTTTGCCGTAGACAGCTACACAGTAGGAGGCGATGGCATGACACATAATTTGATGGGAACGGCGACAGTTACCATGAGAGATGGACCGGTGTCCAAAGTACCCATCAGCCTAATGGTCAACAACTCGGCAATAGAAATGCTGATTGGGCCAGAGATGGTTGATTCGCATTTTGGAACGGATCCTGTCCACGGCATAGTCTATCCTGCATCCGGACAAATGCCCGTTGCCCCGTCTGAATTGGAAACAAACATGGTGAATTATTATGAAAACGTGGACGGTTACCTTGCGTATCCAAAGGGGAGCGAAGACTCTAAACTTCCAGGAGTGGTAATGATACACGAGAATCGAGGACTAAATGAGCACATAAAGAATATGGCCGAACAGCTCGCAAAAGAAGGGTATGTTGTCCTGGCAGTCGATCTTTTTGATGGCGAGGTTGCGTCAGAATCAATAACACCGCAATCACTTACTGCTCCGGTCAGGGAAAACCCTGAGGTTGCTGTAGCCAATCTCAATTCTGCAGTATCGTATCTGTCGTCCCTTGAGAACGTGGACAGCTCCAGAATAGCATCCATTGGCTGGTGCTTTGGTGGAGGCTTTTCGCTGCAGCTAGCCCTTAATGCAGAGCGACCGCTTGCAGCCACGGTGATATACTACGGAAGTCTGGTGACCGATGAGCAAGAGCTCTCAGTTATACACTGGCCGGTGCTTGGAGTTTTCGGTTCAGAGGATCAGTCAATTACTGTCGATACTGTTAATCAGTTCAAGTCAGCTCTTGACGCCAACAGTATTACTAACGAAATTTACATCTACAAAGGCGTAGGCCACGCATTTGCAAATCCATCAAATGCCAACCATGCGCCAGACGAAACCAAGGACGCATGGCAGAAAACTCTGCGCTTTTTGTCAGAATATGTGTAGAACATCCTTCATTTTTTCATCATTATCGACTGGCGAATATCAAGTATAATCAGATCAGTTATCCTTGCCAGACAATCGTCGCCATCAGCAGTAACGCAGCAGGATCCTCAACTTTACTACAAAATCTCGTGTCGGCGTGCTGACCTGAGCAAAAATACATTGCTTGCGACAAGCGCGGCCATAGACGCGGCGGCCTGAAGATAGATAGGCGGCATTGGTTGGCTGAAAATATTCGGGTCAACGTTTATCAGGATGCCGGTCATTCCAAGAAAGTTCTGGATTGCAATTGTGGCGTAGATGTCGCGGCCTAAAAAGAAGGTTACAGCTGTTGCGATTCCGGGGATCATCAGGAACAACACCATGATTGGCTGGTTGAACGGCGGGCTGTGGGCAAAGTGATACAGACCAAACAACACCGTGGATACAACAGCAGCCATCGTTATCGAAATTATCCGGCCATTTCTGCGGGACAGCGATTCAAAGGCAGTTCCCACAACTACCCAGCATACTATCACTTCTGCGACAGACACTGGCAGTACCTGAAGAAACACGTTTACGATGATAATCGGATCTGCCCGCGGCGCCTGCATTATAAACAACGCAAACCCTACAAGCCCGGCTGCCGCAATAATAGATACGGTCCGAGTTTTTGGCTTGCCAAGACCAAGCTGCGCCGGATTTACAAATCCTGTCTTTAGCAAGTACCGTAAAGTCCAGGCTGAAAATATCACGCCGATTGCAATGTTCGCTACAACAGTGTAGATTATCCTGCCTGCAGGGTCATAACGCAACAGAAGGTTGGTCCGCCCCTCCAGCAGGTACGTAGCGGCTGTCCATGCAATAAAGACTGCAAGTATTAAAATAATTCTGAAACCTGCAGCCTTGTCCATCAGCTTACACGTCTATGCGAATTACCTGTTTGGCACCTTTTCACTGCATAATCCCGGCTCGCAAACAGAATGTCCTGTTACCTTTATCTTGGCATTGCCGTTGCTGTCTCTTTTCAGGTCAAATGACACCCATGCTGTATTGTTTTCATCATCCGTTTCAATAAACGTCTTGTTGGGATTTGCAGTGCTCACCAGATAATACTGGCCTGGCTCCGCTCCAGTGATCTCGACTTCCATGTCTGCAAGCGCGTGGTGGTACTGGTCTACCCACCCTGGACTGATGCCCTGTAATTCGCCGTTGCATTCCCAGTACGTCCTTTCTTTGGTCTTGGAGTTGTCATCAATCTTGTACCAGTCAATGAGGCATGATGTTATCTTGGTAGACGTTCCAACAACCGGGCCGTCTACACTTCCCTGCCTGACTTCAAACAGGGCCACGTCTGCAATATGCCAGTGGTTGTGTTGTTCGTGGAACGTGAATTTGCTGACCAGCTTTTCTTCTACTATATTTCCGTTTTCGTCAAGAATCTGCTGTATCGCATCCTGCGTCTGAGTTGGGTCGGATGCCGGTATTACTGCTATTATCTGGAGCGGACCCTGACCCGTATTGGCTACGCCGTTTGAGAATCTCAGGAATTCTTTTTGATGGTCGTTTTGTATCGAGAGGTGATGTGGAATGGTTGTTTTCAAGTCAGGCAACAACGCTGAAGCCGCTGAAACGTTTTGCGCAAATATTGTCGCTATACTTGCTGCAAGTATTCCTGCCACACCAACGCCAAGCATCTTAAAGCCGGTCATTATGTTGTATGTGCAAGGCTATGTTAAGAATATTTCCTTAAACTAGATCAGAAAATTGGAATGCGCGGTGTCTGCCAGATTTTCCCTAGATACGACTTAGATTCATTTCTTGTATTTGTTTTCCGTCCTTCGTCATGCTTTCCGTCTTCACAACGCCTTCCTTGTCAACAATCTTTAGTCGCTTGAGCAGAGAAGAGTTTGCAATAACGGATATGGAGCTTAATGCCATTGCAGCCGCTGCGATCATTGGACTTAGCAATCCAATTGCGGCGACCGGAATCCCTGCAGCGTTGTAGATTAGCGCCCAGAAAAGGTTCTGCCTTATCTTCTTCATCGTGGCTCTGCTCAGTCTGATGGATCTCGCAACATCCATTACATCGTCTTTGATCAGTATTATTCCGCCTGTTTCCTTGGCAATGTCCGATCCGCTTCCTATGGCTATTCCAATGTCTGCCTGGGCCAATGCTGGAGCATCATTTATCCCATCACCTACCATGGCCACGACCTTTCCTTCAGACTGCAACTGCTTTATCACGCCAGCCTTCTCTCCCGGCAGCACGTTGGCAATGACCTTGTCTATGCCAACGCTCTTTGCGACTGACTTGGCCGTCTTTTCGTTATCGCCGGTGAGCATGACCGTCTCGATGTCAAGGTCTTTCAGTGCCTTTATAGCTGCAGCTGACGACGCTTTTAGTGTGTCAGCTACTGCAATCAGTCCTGCGATCTCCTTGTCTACACCAACGATCATGACGGTCTTCCCATGAGCTTCAAGCTCTTGCATCTTCTCCTCGATGAAATCCGAGTAAATCTCGAATTTATTCATGAGTTTTCTGTTGCCAAAAAGTATGTCCCTGTTGTTCACCACTGCCTTGACACCCATGCCGGAGACAGCCTCAAATTCTTCAGGGCGAACCAGTAGAAGACGCCTTTGTTTTGCCTCTCTTACCACGGCCTGGGCTAGAGGATGTTCAGAACCAGTTTCCACCGCACCTGCAAGTTGTAAGACATCATCCCTTTCAAAGCCCTTGAAGGTAACAATGTCTGTAACAGACGGCTCTCCTTTTGTTAATGTGCCCGTCTTATCAAATACTACGGTCTTTATCTTTTGCGAGCGTTCCAGGTATTCTGCTCCTCTTATCAGGATCCCTGCTTCTGCACCTTTGCCCACACCTACCATCAAAGCAGCTGGAGTTGCAATTCCCAGTGCGCATGGACATGCAATTATCAGAACTGCTATGAATGAGAGCAGCCCCGTGACAAAGTTACCAAAGACAAAATACCAGACCAGAAATGCGCCCACAGATACTGACACCACTGCTGGCACGAATTTTGCAGAGACTGAATCTACCAGCCTTTGGATATTGCCTGTGGATGCTTGCGCCTCTTCGACTATGTGCACTATTTGTGAAAGTGCTGTCTCTCTTCCAACTTTTGTGGCCCTTATCTTGAGCAATCCTTGTTTATTGAGGGTGGCTCCGATCACCTCGGAGCCGGGTTGCTTATCCACCGGTATGCTTTCACCGGTAATCATCTTCTCATCGACTGCAGATGTTCCATGGATAACTACCCCGTCAGTAGGTATCTTTTCTCCTGGCTTAACTACGAGTATGTCGTCCACAGCCACTTCGCTGGCAGGAATTTCAACTTCAACACCATCACGTACTGCCCTTGCCATTGCAGGCCGGAGGTCAAGGAGCTTCCTGACAGAAGCAGAGCTTCTCTTTTTGATAGCCTCTTCCATGTATTTTCCAAGCAGAACAAAGGCGATGATTACTGCAGAGACTTCAAAGTAAACGTCTCTTTCATTTACTGGCAAGATTCCGGGGAAAAACAATACTACTGTGCTGTATATGTAGGCCGCTAGCGTCCCTATTGATATCAGTAGGTCCATGTTGGCAGTCCTACGCTTGACAGCTTCGTAAGCGCCAACATAGAATGTCCATCCGCCGATGAACTGTATTGGCGTCGTAATGAAGAATAACAAAAGCCCCCAAGTTAGGTAGGGGATGTTTGGAATTGGTGCCCATGTAACTGCCACGGCTCCAAAGGCCAGCCCAAGATAAAGGGCTCCACGCATTATGGCAAGGATGAGGGCGCCTGAGACGGCCACATACATCCTCTTTTTGAGCTTGCCGAGTTCCTTTTCGGGATTGGCAAAAGTGTTCAGGCAGCTAGAGCTGCAAAAGTAGAATTGCCTGCCACCTATCTCAGAACTGAGCGCGGTCTTTTCATTGACCACCATTCCACATACGGGGTCCTTGGCCATCCCTGTCGCTTATTATTGGCGTCATAGTATATCTAAATGTAGTATTGTGTGCATTGCACTGCAACACAAGGATTGTACAAAAAATAAAATTAATTCACTCCTGAACTTTACGATGCACACACATACGTTGTTCATATCGCATGCCGGGAGGCAACCAATCACTATCCCGACGTCAGGCGTTTTCAAATATGTCCGATAAATCGTTATTGGTACAACATTCTAAACCTAAATTGCACTGCAGTGCACAAAAGTCCTTCTGCATATATCCGACATCTGCAAATCGGTTTGCAGATAAAAATTGGCAAACCAATATCTCTGGATAGGGATAGCTGCGGGGTTATTTTTCGTAGGATTGGCCGTAGGATATGGAGTCTTTTCATCGACCGTTTCACCTAACATGATGTTTCAGAATCCTCAGACAATCGGGAACATGATGCAGAATCCGCAGATGATGAATCAATGGAACCAACAGATGATGAACACGCAGACAGGGCGGCAGCAGATGATGACGTCTATAATGCAGAATCCTCAATTTATGAACGAGATGATGAACGACCCTGAATTCAACAGGCAGATGATGGAAAATATGCGTCAGGACAAGCAGTTTGCCCAAAGCACCATGACTGGTATGATGAACGACCCTGAGCTTAGAAAGCAAATGATGCAGAACATGGCCAGCAACCAGCAATTCATGCAAGAAATGATGGGACAAGGAATGATGATGAACAACATGATGAACGGAGGAATGATGGGCGGCAGCATGATGGGTTCTGGAATGCAAGGCTTTGGCATGGGTTCTATGATGATGTCTAATACCATCCAAGTACAGGAACCGCTAAACATCGATAACGTGGAAAAGGCAGCGCAGGAATTCCTGACTTTAGATAATCAGAACTTGGCCATAAAAGACCTAATGGAGTTTGAAAACAACTTTTACTTTATCATGTATGAAAAGGATACGGGAATCGGGGCATTAGAAATGCTTGTCTGGAAGGATTCCAAAACAATGATGCCTGCCGGTGTTGTAATGCCGGAACCCGGAGCCAACATGATGTGGAATACGAAATATGGCATGATGCAAACTAACGGCACAACGGAGATGACAATTACCAGCGATGAGGCGCAATCACTGGCACAGACATATCTGGACAAGAACTTTGCTGGGGCCGTCGCGGAAGACGTCGATCAGTTCTATGGCTACTACACCATACACGTAGAGACGGATGGCAAAATATCAGGCATGCTTAGCGTCAACGGCTACACAGGTCAGATAATCTACCACTGGTGGCATGGTCAGTTCATGCAGGAGAAATAATGCCTAGTATCCATATTTTTTTGGATTCTTTTCGAATTCTTTTTTGCATTCCGCCGAACACAGGTATACGGTCCTTCCCCCAACCTTTGAAACATGTTCTGCGCTTTTTTCATCTACCATCATCTTGCAAACCGGATCTTTGAACATGCCATACATACTACAACATCTTTGATAAAGATTGCACTCACACCGCCAATATTGTATCAAACGGTTTAGAACTCGTCTGTAAAGAGGAATTCTCACAAGCACGATAATACGGCCGTCTACGTAATTATGAGAGACTATTTACTTCCATTCCCATCCTTTCTCAATAGAGTTCTCATCTGCATCCACATCAAACTCAAAGACTACAACCGCGTTGTTAAGTGAAGCCAGTTTTCCCTGCGATGCTGTTTGGTAATATATCGCGCCGCGCCAAGACATCTTGCCACCTTGTCCGTGCCTGCCTATTCCGCTTCCAGACCACGAAGCCATTTCTCCATCCTTGGTCATTACAATTCCATTGCCTTCTCCAAACATCACATCACCTTGACGCGGAACTGCCGTAAACGTGCCTATCTCTCTGATTTCAATGTCTTTATACTTTCCTTCAGTTGCAAACGATACCTCGATCTTTGGACCTTCTGCGGATAGTACCCTCTTTCCTGTGGTTTTTCCTCTTCCTTCAAAAATTAAATCTCCCAACATATCATCAGTCAAGCTATGAGTTCCTTAAAAGAATGATCGTTATTTCTGCCCAATTTAGGAAATACTCTTTTTTGATTGACTGAATGATGTTTACGCATGGATGTAATGACTTTGGTTTGTAGATGCAAAAATGGCTATTTGTGACAACATCATAGAATTCTCGGGCACTGACAAAATCACTACTCTTGTGCAGATCAAGACTCTACTGTGGGCTTTTCAGGCGCTTGTTTTCTTGTTTTGTACTGACTATTTCTTTAGTAACAGGTCTTTTAGCTTCTTTGCGTGGCGTTCTTCATCTTCTTTGATTTCTCTGAATAATTTGGCACATTCCTGATTGCCTTCTTCTTCCGCATCTTTGATGTAGCCATCAACATTCCACAGAAATTCCAGTTCCTTTGTCAGTTGTTTTGTTATGTTGTACTCACTATCAGACATGATTCTGGATTCCTCTGTCATGCTAGCTGATACCTCATTAAAAATAGAACAGGTACATAATACTTAAGTCTTGGGGTAACTGGCTCTGTTGACAGCGAATAGCAACTGGCGATCTATTGTTTATATCAAACCAATGATAATTACCAAAATATGAAAGTGGGAATAGTTTTGCCGCAGGTGGGCCAAAATGCAACGCGAGAAAATATTCTTTATGTCGCCAAAGAGGCCGAGAAATCTGGCCTGGATTCTGTCTGGACCATTGACAGGCTGTTGTGGCCGTTAAAGCCGCAGACCCCCTACCCAGTGACACCGGATGGCTCTCTTCCAACTGAATATCAACATGTACTTGACCCGCTTGAGACGCTTACATTTCTTGCAGCACACACGGAACGTATTTCTTTAGGCACATGCGTAGTTGACATGCCTTATTATACACCAGTAAATCTGGCAAGAAGGTTTACAACGCTTGACATCCTCTCACGCGGACGTGCAATTGCCGGCCTGGGCCTCGGCTGGTCAAAAGACGAATACGACACCTCAAACACGCCGTACTCCCAGAGAGGGGCAAGAGCAGACGAATTTGTGGCGGCGCTAAGAAAGATCTGGACTGATGAAGTAGTCGAGTTCAACGGCAATTTTTACAGGATTCCAGCATCAAAGATAGCTCCAAAGCCCTTGCAAAAGCCGCACCCTCCAATACTTCTTGGCGGGTTTGCCCCCGGTACGCTTGAGCGAATAGTAAAGTATGCCGACGGCTGGATTGCCATAGCCGGTTTTGGGCCGCTAGATCAGCTGGCACAAACCATAAAGGGTTTGCAGGAGGCTGCCAGAAAGGCAGGCAGAGACCCTTCAAGAGTATTCGTGCTAGCATACCCCTATCTGGTAGATTCTAAAGACAACCGATCTCCGATGAGCGGCACTATTGACCAGATTGGAAGCGACATAGCGCAGATAAGGGAAATGGGCGCAGAGCATATCATATTTGGATATTTGTTTTCGCCACTTGGCTCCGATCTGAAAAAGATGATGGACGTGACTGTGCAGCTTGCCAAGTTTGCCCGCTAGTTCAAACTTGTGATCGGCCCAAAACATTTTTGATATCACGTCCTTGGTGTTGAAACAGGAATATCGTACAAAACACGATCTATTTACCAAATGCTTATCAAGCCATTGTAGATTTGAAAGACCATGTCAGAAACCGACAAGAGCGAAGCTAGGAAAAATGCAATCGACTCTGCGATATTGACAGACCCTTTCAAGTACGTTCCAAAAATAATGTTCTTTACAAAGGGAAAAGGAGTCCACAAAGACTATCTTACCAGTTTTGAGCTTGCCCTTCGTGACGCACAGATTGCAGACTTGAACATAGTCACGGTCTCTAGCATAAAGCCTCCCGGCTGCAAAATAGTTAGCGTTCAAGAAGGAAGAAAGCGCCTTGTCCCGGGGCAGGTTACTTTTGCCGTCATGGCCAGGTCCTCAACCAACGAGCCAAACAGGCTGATAGCCGCGTCCATAGGCCTTGCAAGGCCGGTAGAAGACGCAACGCAGCATGGTTATTTATCAGAGCACCACTCTACCGGGGAGACTGCCCAAAAAGCAGGAGACTATGCAGAGGACATGGCTATGGAAATGCTCGCAACCACGATGGGCTTGCACGCGGATCCCAGCCTGACTTGGAACCAGATTGAAGAGCAATGGAGATTATCCGGCAAGATATACAAGACGCAAAACTTTACGCAATCAGCAGAAGGAAACAAGGACGGCCTGTGGACTACGGTCGTAAGCTCGGCCGTCTTGATATTATAGGTACTTGCTGGAAGTCAGAAAGAGTGTTTGGGATGGTAGGAGCTGCCCCTAAATTGATTGCTGGAGATAGCAATGTTCAAAGGCTGAATCGTAAGTCACTTATTTCAATTCTATTTTAGGAGCTAGGAAAATTTCTTTGTTATAACCCACTAGGATTCTTAATATCCTCTTTCATCAAATTCTCAAAATCGAAGATAAGGTTGGATTTAATAACAGCACCTACATTTATCGGAACATCCCTTACAAGTAAGGCATCGTCTTTTGTAGGAATTGGTAGAATTTTAGGATCGTCTGTAACTCTAAAAGGGAAATATCCATAAACTATTCCTAAGAGTAAAACGGGTTTTCTTGGAGGCATGGGACCCACCCATATTTGTCCCGTTGGAATGATAGAAAAAATTGGTGAACCTGACGATCCGGGAAATACTCCCACATCAACCAAGAATTCTTTCCTGTTTTTATAATCTATTCTGGGCTGAGTCGCAGTAATACCTCTTCTTACAATAGGCAAATAATTCACCGAATCCCAAACACCTATTGGATATCCAACCATCACAATGTCTTCAATAGCCTTAACCATCTTCCAATCCTGTTCGTCGGGGATTATTTCCTTGGTAACAAAGGTGTGAAAGATTCGCATTCCTCTCTTTCCAAATTCATTATAAAAACTGCCTAAAGGCATTACAGCTAGATCGACATCATCATCCGGATGGTGCAGCCATCTTTTAGAAAAATTGGATATCGAGATGATTATTTTATCTCGCGTCAAGTTTCCTTGATCATCTGCCAAGCTCACAAAAATTCGACCAGTAACTGCGTCTTTGATTACGTGTTTGTTTGAAATTAAAGCAGGATAACTTCCACTTTCATCTTCAAAAAATTCATACATGAATCCAGTTCCGTAACTCACTTCTCCAAACTGATTTACAGCTTCAATTCTGACAGTGCAATAAGCTATTAGTTCATCGAGTGTTCTTTGGGATGCTGAGTTATCTGACAATGCATGTCATGGAACCATCATGATTTTAATCATTATCCCTCTAACATTGCAAGCATCTAAGTTTTTGATGTTCTTCTTCATTCAACTTTATAGATACCACGCGGTCTGCCGAGAGCTTCAACCTTTTCTTACTTTCGTTATTACCTAATCATATCACACGAGTGCGTAGAGATTGGATTTCTTGATCTATTCATAAAGAATAACAATGAGCTATTATGAATATGCATGGATGAGTACAAAATTCAACTTCTCGGAAATTGATAAACGAGTTGGTCGTTCTCATATAGTGATATCTACTCTAATAGGTGCAGGTCTGACACTAATATCAATCTCTCTTGGTTTCTATACAACATTGGATCGGGCTTTCTTTCCTTGGGAGGGAAAGAACTATGCCTTTTTTGCGACTTATATAATCTATTTAGTATCTGGCTCAATCGTGTTTATTTGGGGTCTAACTTTGGCTAATAGATTGTTTGGGCGAACAAGAACGCCGAATATCTATAGCTTAGCATCTAAGCCAGCAAATGGCCCATTTTTTGTGATATTTGTAGAAGGACTCGATTCTAAGAATAACAATGCGAGCACTGATACATCTCCTGCTGAACAAGCTTTCGCGGATTTTGTAAACCGTCTAAATGCAGAGGATGTGCCCGTACGGCTTGCCCGAATCATAACAAAAGACGGCATGAAAGATTATGCGTTTAGAAAAGATCAAAAAGAAGAGAGTACTTGACTTTGCAAATCGCAAAAATAGCTCTGCATCTATTTCAAAACATCTAAAAAGCAACACAAAAATGAGCATGAAAAGGAGAGAGTATCTCTACTCCTTGTCTATGAACTCATCTGGGCTTGACGGCTCTGGGCTGAGTCCCTTGCGCTTTCGTACGTCTGCAATCAGGGTCCTGAATATAGAGTTTGGAACTGGCTGCCATGACTTGAAGAACGTGGTCCACATTGCCTTGCCTGCGGTTCCGCCCCTCATGGTCTCTGACAGGTCAAACGTCTCTGACGCCGGGACCTCTCCTTGTATGATTGCAATGATGCCCTTTTGCTCCACGTTCAAAAGTTTACCCCGCTTGCTTGAGAGTATGCCTGCAACCGTGCCTATCTGCTCCTGAGGGCATTTTATCTCGATGCCAAGTATTGGCTCTAGCAGGACAGGGTCAGCTATCAGAATTGAGCCAAGCATTGCCCTTCTCGTGGCCGGCATCAGCTGCGCAAGGCCTCTGTGGGCCGGGTCCTCGTGCGGCACAAAGTGGTGCAGGACAAACTTGACGCCTCTTACCTGCTCTTTTGCTATCGGGCCGTTTCTGATTACGTCGTCAAAGCCAGATCGGATAGAGTCCATGGATTCCTGTATGAACTGGACACCTTTGGTCTCGTCTACCAGCATGTTGCCAGATGAGTCGATTGCAACTACGCTTCTTGACTCGTCTGTGCCCCAGCCCTTCTCCCTCAGGATCTTGGCCATCTCCTTTTTGTCCATGTCTTCTTTAATCTTGCCGGTCCTTATCAGGTCTACAATGTCGTCGGCAAGCGGCTCTACTCGCAGAAATATCTTGTTGTGCTTGTTTGGAGACTTGCTCATTATCGGGCCGGCCTTTTGCCTGATGGTCTCTCTGTAGTTGATGAGCGGCTGCGTTGTCACGATGTCTAGGTTCATCTCCTGCAGAAGCGACGTGGCGATTTCAAGGTGCAAAACGCCCATGCCGGCCATCAGAGTCTCGCCGGTCTCCTCGTTTATCTTGACTACCAGGTTGGGGTCCTCTACAGTAATCCTGCGGAGGCCTTCAACCAGCTTTGGCAGGTCCTTGGGGTGCTTTGGCTCGACTGCTATTGTTACAACAGGCTCTGAAACGTATTTGATGGACTCAAATGCCGTTGCGCCCTTGACCGTTGATATCGACTCGCCAGAGACTGCGTAGTCAAGCCCAAGCAGCGCAGGTATGTTTCCTGCCGGCAAAACGCTGACAACTTCTCTTGTGTTGCCCATGTAGATGTTGACTGACTGGATTTTGCCTGGCCTCTTTGCGTCGATAAGGTAGATCTCGTCTCCGTCTTTTACCGTGCCAGAATACAGACGGCCTGTTGCCACCCTGCCTGCCTGCGGGTCGACGTTGATCGTTGTGACCATCATCATAGCCGGGCCCTTCTCATCGCAGTTTAGCAGCGCCTGTCCGATCTCCGAGTTCAAGTCTCCTGGCCAGATTTTCGGGATTCTGTATTTCTGCGCGATGTGGGGCGGCGGGTGGTGCTCGATTACCATGCCAAGTACCGCGTCGTGCAGCGGCGCTTTTTCTGCCAGAGCCTTTATCTTGGCGTCGCCTTCTGCCGTATAGGCCTCGTAGACGTCCTTGAAGCCGACTCCCTTTTTCTGGGCGATTTTGAAGTTAAAGCCCCAGCGGTCCTTTGCCGAGCCAAAGGCCACGGTGTTGCTCTGGATGCTTACCTTCCATTTTTCCTTGTATTCTGGCTCCGCGTACAGGTCTACTAGCCTGTTGAAATCAGCAATAATGTTAGAAAGCCATTTCTGCATGGCCGGCCCGTCGAGACGAAGCTCCTTTACCAGCCTGTCTATCTTGTTGATGTACAGAACTGGCCTGACACGCTCCTCCAGGGCCTGTCTTGTCACGGTCTCTGTCTGGGTCATGATGCCTTCGACAGAGTCTGATACGACTACCACACCGTCAATTGCGCGCAACGCACGGGTTACCCTGCCTGTAAAGTCAATGTGGCCAGGGGTGTCAATCATGTTGACGACATAGTCCCTGCCCTCGTGCTCGTAAAGCAAGGTGACGTTTGCGCCCCTGATGGTCATCTGCCTGTTCTGCTCAAGTTTCATAGAGTCCAGAGCCAGGGCCTGTCCAGCAACTGACGGGGCAATGATGCCAGACGCGGCAAGCAAGCTGTCACTCATGGTTGTCTTGCCGTGGTCAACGTGCGCGATTACACCGAAATTACGAATCTGTTCTTTGTTACCGATAATCTTCAGGATTTCCTGGGTAGACTTGAACTTTGGCATGCCTAGTTTGAAAAAAATTTGTTCGAGGACTATAAATGTTGCCAGTGTTCATAGATTTAATAGTGGCAGAACATCCGTAGGGCTTGGATGAGGATTACCCTTGGCCATACTCCGGACGCAGACGACGCCTTCATGTTCTACGGCATCGCTTCAGGCAAGGTCAAGTCTGACAATTTTGCTGTAAACCATGTAATAGAAGACATAGAGACTCTCAACAAGCGCGCATTGAGGCATGAGCTTGACGTGACCGCTGTTTCCGCGCATGCCTACGCCTACCTAAAGGACTATGTTGTTTTGCGCGCCGGCGGAAGCTTTGGCCTAAACTACGGTCCGGTGGTAATCGCCAGAAAAGACAGGACTGTAGATCTAAAGAACGCCACGATAGCTATTCCTGGCAGGATGACTTCGGCCAATCTGCTTTTGAAACTTGCAGTGGGCAACTTTGTAGAAAAAGAGATGTCCTTTGAGACCATACCGCAGGCAGTGCTTGACGGTCGGGTCGACGCTGGCCTAGTCATACACGAAGCCCAGATAACCTTTGACAGGACAAAATTTTCTGGCATCTTGGACCTTGGCAGCTGGTGGTCGGCGGCTACTGGCAACCTTCCAGTCCCGCTTGGCATCAACGTTGCCAGCAGCAAGACCATGACTCGGGAGCAAATAAAGCAGTTCAGCGACCTTTTCGTGCAGTCTATACAGTACGGCCTTGACAACATTGACGCTGCGATAGACTATTCTATGCAGCATGGCCGGGGCCAGCCAAAGGAGACGATAAAAAAATTCGTCTTGATGTACGTAAACGACATAACTAGGGATATGGGCCCGTCAGGCAAGAAGGCCATGGAAACCATGTTTGAGATGGCCCGGCAGCGCAAGCTAATCGAAAGCCCGATTATTGTTGACGTGCTCTAGTCAAATCTCTTTATGATGTTAAAGAATGTGTCTCGCTGGGCCGGCTCGCGCTTTATCTCTTTTATCATGCCTGCAAGCTCTTGAATCGACGTGCCGGTTGCCTTGCCGGCAGCCTTGAATATTTCTTCAGAAAAGGCGGTGCCGACCATATCGTTTCCGCCATACGACAAAGCTACCTGGGCAATCTTTTTTCCAAGGGCAACCCAGTATACGGAGACGTTCCGAAGCACGTTGCCTAACAAAAGCCGCGACACTGCAATAACGCGCAAGTCGTATGTTGACGGGCTTTCCGCAGTTATGAGGCCTTTTTGCTCTAACTCGGTATTTTCAAGGCTGAATTTCAGCGGGATAAAAGTAGTAAAGCCATTGGTCTTTTTGTGCAATTCACGAATTTTTATCACGTGGTCAACAATGTGCTCAGGCTTTTCGACATGACCAAAAAGCAT
This sequence comes from Nitrososphaera sp., assembly GCA_013114715.1. Classification (GTDB taxonomy): domain Archaea; phylum Thermoproteota; class Nitrososphaeria; order Nitrososphaerales; family Nitrososphaeraceae; genus Nitrososphaera. Next base: position 13,523 of record QCWB01000004.1, on the reverse strand, counting down.
GGTGCAGTTGCTTTTGAGACCCAGTTCGTGGGCCTGCCTTGCTGTGTCAAGCCATTCATCGCCAGAGCACTTGCCTATCACTATCTTTTTCCTGGTCTCTGGATGGAATATTTCCGCCCCGCCGCCTGGCAGCGCGTCAAGCCCTGACTCTTTGAGCCGGGACAGCACCTCCTTGACCGAATTGCGGGTAAGCCGGGCAATGAAGAATATTTCTGCTGGTGTAAACGCCTTTATCGTGATTTGGGGGTGCGCCGATTTTATTGCGCGCATCATGTTCTCGTAGTAATCAAGGCCCAGCTTTGGGTGAAATCCGCCGACTATGTGAAGCTCTGTCGCGCCCATGTCGATGGCCATCTTGGACCTGGATACTATCTGGTCTGTCGACAGAGTATATGCGTCCTGCTCGTCTCCCTTGCGGTAAAATGCGCACAGCGGGCAGCTGGCAGCGCAGACGTTCGTGTAATTAAGGTAGTACGAGCCGACAAAGGTAACGACATTTCCGGCCAGTTTCTTTCGAATCTGGTCGGCTGCGGCGCCAAGCAAAAACAGGTTCTCCTCGTTTATCAGTTGCACGCCATCGTCGTAGGTTAATTCCTCGCCGGCAAGGGCCTTTTCCAGAGCGGCGGTCCCGCCAACCTTACTGACGGCGTCTATGGACTGCAACACCTGCAATATCGTGCAAGGCCATTATAAATTTAGGCACTCCAAATAGAATAAATAACATTGAAGGGCATTTGCTTCTGTTAATTGCAGAGCAAACTGGTCCAGGAATACCTGAAAAAATCCGACATACACGATATTCTGGACAACGCGCTTGCCGGCAAACGGCTCAACCTAAATGATTGTATACGGCTTGTAAAATCCGACGATGCGTATTCCCTAGGCCTCGTTGCCAACATACTGCGGCAGCGCAAGTTTGGAGACACCATAACTTTTGTCAATAACATAATTCTGAACTATACCAATGTCTGCGTCACCTACTGCAAGTTCTGCGCATTTTACCGGCCGCCTGGACACGAAGAATCCTATACTCTATCGCTGGAAGATATCGTAAAGCGCGTAGTTACCTCGCGGCAGATGTTTGGAATCACGCAGGTCTTGATTCAGGGCGGGCACAACCCGAACCTGAAACTCGAGTATTTTGAAAACGCGTTCCGGGCAATAAAACAGAAATGCCCAGAAGTAGGCGTCCACGGCCTGTCTGCGTCCGAGGTGGACATGATAGCCAGAGTCGAGCACAGCTCTACTTTTGAGGTATTGTCCAGATTAAAGCAAGCTGGCCTTGACTCGCTTCCCGGGGCCGGAGCAGAAATCCTTGAGGACAGCGTCAAGGAACAGATTAGCCCGCTGAAAATAAAAAGCCACGAGTGGCTGCGTATAATGGAAGAAGCCCACAGCCTCGGGATAAAGTCTTCTGCCACCATGATGTACGGCACTGTAGAAACAGATGAAGACCGGGCCAGCCACATCATGAAAATCGCCAACCTGCAGCAAAAGACCGGTGGCTTTATGGCGTTCATACCGTGGAGTTTTGAGCCAAACAAGACCGAGATGCAAGAAGAGGGGCTGATAAAATACCCGTCCGGCGGTCTGCAACTTTTGAAAATGATAGCAATTTCCCGGATTATGTACAACGGCTTGATTGATCACTTGCAGTCGTCTTGGCTGACAAACGGCATAGGCATGGCGCAGCTTGCCCTAAGCTACGGAGCCGATGATTTTGGCGGCACTCTAATCGGAGAAGAGGTGGTCAGCGCCACCGGAGCTCGGTCAACAGAGCTGACTTCAGACAGGATAATTACTGCCGTAAAGCAGGCCGGCTTTCGGATAGCAGAACGTGACAACGCCTACAACATCATCAAGTATTATTAAAGTAGCCAGACCATTTCCTGTCTACCAGCACCTTTGTCTCGTCGTCTACTACGGCCAGCTCTTGGATTTCGCGCGTGTATCCTTCCTCGCGGGTCTTTGTCGTGGCGTCTATGCCCAGCTTTGATCCAAGGTTGACAAGCGGAGATGCTGGATCTAAAGTGTCTGTCGGCGTGTTGTTGATTATTATCGTGTCTCTGGCCGCGTCTGCCCTCGTAGTAATGGCCCAGATGACGTCGTTTATGTCGTGGACGTTGATTTCGCTGTCCACCACTATGAACATCTTTGTCAGTGCAAGCTGCCCCATGCCCCAGAGGCCCATCATCACCTTCTTGGCTTGGCCTGGGTACTGCTTCTTTATCGAGATTATTGCCATGCCCTGGAACCATCCCGCCGCTGGCATAGCATAGTCGACGACCTCTGGATGGAACATCTGGATAAGAGGCAGAAACGACCGCTCGATTACTTTACCTATATACGCGTCTTCCAGTATCGGCTTGCCGACCACAGTCGTCAGGTAGATAGGCCTGTTTCTTCTCATCATACCTGTAAGCGTAAACGTTGGAAACGGTTCTGCCGGCGTGTAATAGCCTGTGTGGTCGCCAAATGGGCCTTCCATGCGCATGTCGTTTGGATCGACGTATCCTTCCAGAACTATCTCGGCGTTGGCCGGCACTTCCAGGTCGACTGTTTTGCACTTGACCAGCTTTACTCCCTTCTTTCTGCTGATGCCTGCAAACAGGTACTTGTCCATGCCCTCCGGGACAGGGGCCACTGCGCTAAACACGGTTGCCGGGTCAGCTCCGATCACTATGGCTGCTTCTATCTTTTTTCCCTGCTCCTTTAGCATCTTGTAGTGCTGCGCTCCGCGCTTGTGCGTTTGCCAGTGCATGCTTGCATGCTTGTCGTCTATTATCTGGATTCTGTAGACTCCCAGGTTGCGGATCTCTGTCTCCGGGTGCTTTGTTACGGTAAAACCAAAAGTGATGAATTTTCCGGCGTCTCCGGCAAAGGACTTTAGGACTGGCATCGAGTTTAGAGACGCCCTGTCGGTTTCCACGACTTCGGTGACTGGCCCGTCATCGACGTACTTGGGGCCGTACTCGCCAATCTCGGAAAGCTTTGGAAGCATCTTTAGCTTGTTTAGCATGCCGGAGGGCATCTTCATCTTTGTCAGGTCTACTATCCGCCTGCCAATGTCGACAAAATCTTCGGTTTCTAGCCCTATCTCCAGCCTCTTCATCGTGCCAAACGCGTTGCCAAGGATCTGCATTTGTGAGCCCTGCACGTTTTCAAACAGGACCGCCGGCTGGTCGCCGGCGTACATCAGCCGGCGCATTATCTCGGCCACTTCAAGATTAGGATCTACTTTTGTCCTTACTTTTTTTAGCTGGCCTGATCTTTCCAGAGCTTCAACATACTCGCCGAGGCTTTCAAATGGCATCTTGCGCTGAAATACAGGCGTATATTAGATAAGTGTTCGCTATTTCTTGTTCTTCATGAACTTGCTAGTATTCTTTCTGACTATTGGAAGTACTTTGTTCATAATGATGTTGTGGACCTTGTCGCCGGACTCTACGTCAAAGGAAAGCAGCATCACGTAATACAGCCGGCTGTTCTCGTCGGCAATCGGGATTGTTGCGCGGATAAGTTTTGCATAATGTGATGAAGCGTAATCTACCTTGCCAAGCAAGTACTCCCATCTAAGGCGGGTGTACTGTCTTGTGGCTGCAGTAATGGCGTACTGCGCGCGTTCTTCCGGGCTTAACAGCGGTTTTAGGCCCTTTCTCTCTGTGGTTGCAAGCAGGGTTCCGTCCTCATCGGTTATGCCAACAAAACGAATGACCGGGTCCAAAGAAACTACCTTGTCGCAGACGTCTTGGTAGATTGATTTCATACATTCCATTGCTGAAGAAGGCAGTATATTTGATTTTCCTATCTAAGCACAATAACTGATCTTTTGACATCCAATCTCTTTTCAACACTGCAGTTTCGCAAGACCATAATTTCATTTTCGCCGGCAAATCTTTGACCGAATACAAAACGGCCAAAATATTGCGGATGCTGAAGCAAATACATATATGGGTTCTAGAGGCCGTTATTGCCAGTTTGTCGCAGGAACTAGTAATGCTCGAAGATAGAAAAAACTCGCTTCTAAACAGACGCGAGGTAAAGGCCCTGTTCAAGGGCGCAGCCGGCAAGCTGAAAAAGACCGAAGCGGCGGAACAGATAGCCGGTCAGCTTAACGTTGATAAAAAAACAGTTATTCCAATAAACCTTGTTTGCGAGACAGGCATGACGGATGTTCATGCAGTGTTCTACGTATACGACAGCGAGGATGCAGCCAAAAAGCAGTTGCCAAGATACCGGATGCTTAGGACCATGCCAAAGGCTGACAGAAAAAAGCTTTTGGACGATGAAAAGGCTGCAAAGCTAAAGGCCAAGCAGGCAGCAACCGCTGAAAAGGGAGGTGCCAAGAAGTAATGGCAGACAAAAAGGCAGCAGCTAAAGGCGAGGTAGCGATTCACAAATTCTACAAAGTTGAAGGAAGCAAGGTCACCCGGCTAAAGCGCGAATGCCTAAAGTGCGGCAAGGGCGTATTCATGGCCGAGCACAAAGACAGGTTCACCTGTGGCAAATGCGGCTACACTGAATTTGCCCGCAAAGAAACCGCCAAGAAGGGCAAAAAGTAGATCATCCTGCTTTTCTTAACTCATTTTTGATCGCATGTGCTATTTGCGGGGCTAGCACGGGATAAAATATTTCGATGTACTGTCCTGACTCTAGCTTTTTAGCCGTCTGCGGGCTGGAGTAACTTGCCAGAAAATCTCTTGTTATCTTGGAAGCGATTTTGACGTTTCTGGTGTTTTTCAGGCCCCAGCATAGAAACTGGGCAACGTCCCAGGCCGGATCGCCGTTTTCAAAGACAAACTGCTCTAGGTCCGTGAAATACAGCCCGTCGTTGATTATGACGTTCTTGGGCTTTATGTCGCCAAAGCTAGCTCCTGTCGCATGGACCTTTGCCATCTGCCTCGCTGCCTCGTTTATCAAGTCGGTCTCTTCTTTGCCTGCCAGCAGGCTTTTGATTAATCCTGCAAGGGTCTGTCCCTCAACAAAACTTGTGACAAGCAATTTGCCGTCAAGCACCACTGCTTCTATCTCTGGCGTCAGCAGACCAAGTTTCCGAATTGCCGCTGCAGCCTTGTAGGCAGTGGCCAGCCGGTGCAGCGGGTCTATCTTGAATTTTTTTACCGGCGCTGTCCACATGCTAAGGGCAGCCCACTTGATGGCCTTTGTCTTTGCCATCTTTTTGACTGCTACCTTGCGCTCGTTGCCCTTGCTTCTAAAAACGTAGAGCATAGTCCTGCTGTTTGGGTTTCCAAGCCTTTTCTTGGTAAGCGAATATTTCTGGAATCCTGATTTGCCTGCCAGCATGTCAGTCCAGTCCTGGACCCTGCTGTCTGCTATCAGTATGGCTTTGTCAAGCTTCCAGTATACGCATGAAGGACAGGACATGAAATCTGGAAAATCAATATTCTGCGCGACATACCTCTTTATTTTTGACTCGGCTTCTCTTATTGCAAGATGCATCGTCTTTCTGCCGGCGTATGTGTGGACAAAATACGAGCTGAATTCCTGCAGTTTCTTGGCCATCCTCAGCGACACAACATGGCTGTCTTCATGCACACGCCGCTCAGATATTCGAAGACAATCTCCATGGACTGAAAATAACTCGCCGTCCTCCGAGATTATTTCTGCAAGAGCTCTCTTGTAGCCGTCAAGGGCAAATTTCAGATTCGAATCATTTGCATATGTCTTGTAATAGCTGTATGCAGCGTTTGGGTATAAAGCTGTCCTGCGTCTTACTTTTTCAAATAGTATGTATTCCAGCGGAAAAGAGATCTCGCTGCAAAGCAAGTTTGTCTGACCGACCATCTCTCTGATCTCCTCCAGTATTATCCGTTTTTTGTACGACTGCTCAATTTCCGAAAAGAAATCCGGATTGATTATCGGATCGTAGACGTGCAATAGCCTTCCGACAACAAACTCGCCAAGGCCTGCCTGCAAGGCGTCTTTTTCAAGCGCTTTTTTATCGACCAAGAGCGCGGCAATCTCCAGTCTCTGTTCATTTTTGTAGACGTACTTTACAGAATACGGGTAATCCTGCAAGACGACAATGACATCTATGTCGCTGTCCGGCCTTGCGTAGCCGGCTGCCCTAGATCCGTATACGCAGGCTGCAACTATTTGTCGGTGCTTGGCAGCTTTTTGAACGACGGTTTTTAACACTTGCAGTTCTTTCTGAGAAAGGCTAGACATGGCCTGGCAGGCTCTTTTTCTTGCGCAGCCTGGCGTTTTCAAAATCCACTATCTTGTCTTTTACGGCCTGTTCGACTTGGAGCCGGGCCATGGCTGCGGCTGGTATCTTTACAACGTTGGCGTCTATCGGCACGCGTATTGTCGGCAGCCCTTTTTCCATCCAGTTCTTGATTGATTTGTCCTCCAGTTTCAGGTCCCGAAAGCCCTCCGGAAACCGCGTCGTGATGTGCTTTATCAGCGTCTGGTCGGACTTGAACACGGCGCGCTCTTCAACAAGCCTGCCTGCATCGGCATAACTTCCTTCAAAAAGAGTCCCGGATATCTCGTCGGAGACAACGTTCATCTTTACAATCCTGCCGACCAGCTCCAGGTAGTGCATGAACTCATGCGCCAGTATGGCGTGTATCGTGCCCTTTAGACCAAATGCCACGAGAGGCGCAGTAATCTGCACGACTACATGCAGCGTGTTGTCCTCGCGAATAACAGGTATCGTTCGTGCAAAAAATATCCCAAATTGCATGAATTCTGCTGCAGAGGTCGACACAACCATGCTTGGCTCCACGTAAAAATACGGGTATTTCAGGCCGGAGGCCTTTTCAACGCGCTCTATACCTTCCGTGACAAGCGAAAAACGCTCCGTTATCAGCTTGTAGATTTTTTCTGGCAGCTTGCCCGCACTGGCAACGTCATGGACTTTGTAAAGCGGGTCAAAACTCATCTGCTTGTATTGAAAACGAAACAGCCGGACAAAAATGTTACTGAAAGTCCACTGCCAGTATGTCAAAAGAAACGCACTGGCATCTGGATTCAAGCAATTTTGATATGTTTGGATCCATGTACTCTTCGCCGCCAACAAACTGCTTTATCGGCAGGCCGCCGTCTGCAGTTATGGTCAGTGCTATCTCGTCTTTTGATACTCTTTTTGCGTGCACTGCGTAGATTTTTTTTGTGACTGTCTTTTTGTTCTCAAATTTTACTTCTGACCCTGCCAGGCTTCTTAACTTCCTGATATCCTGTATTGAAAATTGCCTGTCGGATTTTACCAGGATTCTGGTCTTGACTGCAAAGCGCTGCTGGAAATCCGGTATGTCGTCTAGAATTCGAGTTATCCTGGCAGAAACACCGTCCCTGCCTGGCAGCCTTTTCAATCGTCTTTTCTTTGGGTCGGAGATCCTGATGTAAAACAGCCTGCCACTGCCTAAAACCAGGCTGTTCTGGTCCTCGCTTCCAATCCATGAAATCCTTGGCGTCTGCCCTCCAGTCTTGGCCATCGCCTGCTGGACCAGTATTCCCTCGACGCTGTCGTAGCCTGAAATTCCGGAATAATCACAAAGAGGGCACCCCTTGCCCTGACACATGGGGCATCTATCCTGTTTTTGCGGCAGACCTCTTGCCTTTTTGACATACCTTCCCTCAAACGCCACAGGCCTGGCAGTAGCCAAAACCGCAGTGTTGCCTTCCTTGTCTATGGTCAGATTGATTATTACGTCTGGCCGGCGGTAGTCGACTTTTTTGCCTGTTTTCCTTGCAAGACGCAGTCCAACTTCCCTTGTTAGCTGGCTTTTCACGCTCTCCCTGCCTCGGATCTTTAGCCTTGCCCTGAGGGCGTCTTCCCGCTCATAGACCTGCGTGGGCAGGGTTGCCCCAACAAGCATTGTCTGAAATTCGTACGGCTTTATGGCCTTGACAACCCTGTCGACTATGGTATCGAGGCTGTCCATCAGGCCGCGGCAGATAAAGCACTTTTCTGCACTTTTGCCATCGATTACGTCGGCCTGCCTTGCGAGGCACCGGCCACAGAGCTGGTATTGCTTTAAGACAAGCATGTTGCGGCTGACATCAACCAATGCCAAACCTCCTCATCAGGCCCTGCATCTGGCGGCCCTTGGACTGTTTCATCATCGTCTTTGAGTTGTTGTACTGCTGTATCATGTGCTTTATCTCTCCTTCCGGCATGCCAGAGCCACGGGCTATTCTCTTGCGCCGAGACTCGTTGATTAAATCAGGATCTTTTTTCTCCTCGTTAGTCATGGACTGGATTATGAATCGCCACTTTTCCATGCGCTCTTGCATGGCGTCAAGCTGGTCTTCTTTTACCATGCCAGAGAGGCCTGGAAGGTTGTCTATGACGTTTCTAAAGCCCATCTTGCTTACCTGCTCCATCTGGGCGTAGAAATCCTCAATAGTCATCTTGCCAGAAAACAGCCGCTTTGCCTGGTTCTCGTCAGCCTGGCCTTCCAGACCGCTGGCCATCTCAAGGAGCGCCTTTATGTCGCCCATGCCAAGTAGCCTGCCGACAAACCTGGTTGGAGAGAACTGCTCCAAGTCGTCTATGCGCTCGCCGGTCCCGATGAACATCACTTTGGCGCCGGTCGCTGCAGAAGCTGCAAGCGCGCCGCCCCCTTTGGCGGTGCCGTCAAGTTTTGTTATTATTATGCCTCCGACCGGCGCAGCCTGGTGAAATGCGGCTGCCTGGTTGTACGCCTGCTGGCCAATCGTGCCGTCTATTACAAGCAAGACTAGTTCCGGAGTAGCCACCTGGTACATTTCCTTCATCTCCTGCAAAAGGCCGGCTTCTTCTTTGTGCCTGCCAGCCGTGTCGATTATCACGACGTCTAGATTCTGCGGCTTGAAATGCTCAAGACCATGCCTGGCTATGCCCACTGCGTCCTTGCTGTTCTCTTCGCCGTAGACCTCGACGTTTATCTTTGAGCAGTTCATCTTTAGCTGGGTCAAGGCCCCCGGACGCCAGGTGTCTGCGCCTACCACGCCAACGCGGTAGCCGTGCTTTGTCAGCCATCTTGACAGTTTTGCCGTTACCGTGGTCTTGCCAGAGCCCTGGATGCCAAGCATCAGGACGACGTTTTGCTTGCCAGGCTTGAAAAAGGCCGTTGCGCCTGGATCGTCATCGATACCCTTCTTGTCGATGGTGGTTATAACCTCGCCAGAGTATCCAAGCATCTTTGCCAGCTCGCCGTAAAGTATAGTCACGACATGGTCTTTTCTTGACAAGCCTTTTGGCGGCTGCTCTTGCATGGCCCGTTCCTTTAGGTTCTTTGTAATTGTAAGGACCAGCCTTACGTTAACGTCTGACTGTAAAAGCGCCCGCTGGACGTCTTTGCACAGCGAGTCTATAAGCTCTTCATTAATGTCCGATGCGCCGACAATTTTCTTTAGCGCGCTACGAAGACCGTCACGAAGATTATCAAACATGCTTGTCTACTAGAGACGCTTCCTGTATTTCAAATATTCCCCGCTGTCCGTCCCAGTGCGTGCTTGATTTTTGTATGGCAAGACGCTTGCTAAACAGCGGGCAGTCTACAACCATGGTCTCTGCTTCGCCACCCTCAAACGTCAGGTTAAAGCCGTATTTCCTGCTCAGCTTCTCAAGGACCGCTACAAGTTCTTTGTCTATTGTTTTGCCTAGCAACTCCTTTTCAAGTCCCATGGCCGAGACACCTACTATAATTATCTTGAGGCCCCTGTCTACAAGCTCGTTCATGTATTTTGCCGGCTCTACTGCCCACAGTGGCGCCAGCGGTTGTAGGGAATGCAGACGGCATGTCTGCTCAAAGGCCTGCTTCTGGAAATTGCTTGATATGCCGCCGTAGACAACGCCTTCAATAGAGTAAAGGGACTTGGCCTGCGATATGGCCTCTGACAGAGCTTTTACTTCGTCTTCTTTACTCGTGCCTTTGACGTCAAATCCTAAAAGCGGGATTTGCATGGCATCCGCAAGGTGTTCTGTCACCCAGCTGTTAGGGTAATGGAACAGCGCGCTGTCGTCTGCCAACGGGTGCATAGTTATCAGACATTCAACTGAATGGCCCATCTCTTTTGCCAGCTGTATGCAGTAAGTGCTGTCCTTGCCACCGGAGTAAAGCGCTGCCAGCCTCATGAAGAATGAAGAAACATTGTTTAATATTAACTAGAATCAATACCAAATATTATTGGATACGCTGCTTGAAGTACAAGACCTCAAAAAGTATTTCCCGATAAAGAGGGGTTTTAGGGAGATGTTTCAGAAAAGAGAGCAGTTTGTAAAAGCAGTGGACGGGGTCAGCTTTACCCTTGAGCGGGGCAAAGTTCTAGTCTTGGCCGGCGAGTCAGGTTCTGGCAAGACAACAGTGGCAAGGCTTGTCATGCGCGCTATCGAGCCTGATTCTGGCTCCATTCTGTTTGAGGGAAGCGATATTGCCCACTACGCCGGCTCACAACTAAAGAATTTTCGAACCCGCGTGCACATGGTGTACCAGGACCCGTATGCTTCTCTGAATCCGCGCATGAAGATAATGGACATTGTCATGGAGCCGCTTAACATACACGACAAGCGATCATCAAGGGCAGAAAAGGAAGAGAAGGTCCTAAAGGCTCTGCAGGATGTCCGGCTAGAGCCAGCTTTGGAGATTGCAGCAAAGCTGCCACACATGCTTTCAGGCGGCCAGAGACAGCGAGTTTCCCTTGCCAGGGCAATAGTCATGCAGCCGGCGCTCATCGTAGCAGACGAGCCTGTATCCATGCTTGACGTTTCAGTAAGGGGCGAGATTCTGGAGATGATGCAAAGACTCAAAGAAAAGTTCAGGATCTCATACATCTACATCACCCATGATCTGTCGACGGCGCGGTATATTGGCAACGACCTTGCCGTGATGAGGGATGGCAAGATAGTCGAGATAGGCCCGATAGACGAGGTTCTCCTAAACCCATCTCATGGATATACACGCGCCCTGATAGACGCTATACCAGACCCTGCCAAGGTCTGAAAAATATATTAGTATACAAGTATGGTTCATGGTTGGTGAAAAAGGCAACACTGCTTTCATTGTTGGTTGGCACGATGCTTCTTTCCGTTTTTATTAATGCCAGCGCGCAGCCAGCCAAAGGTCCGTACATCGACCAAGTCCGGTTCATCCATTATGAAGATGAAAATATAGCCCTTGAACAGGTAAAGGACGGTGAGCTTGATGCATATTATTTCAAGATTCCTCTTGAAGTCGCGTCGGACGCAAAGAACGATCCGAACGTGGCGATATACGAAAGACGCAGTGGTTCAAACGTGCTTTTCATAAATCCTGCTCCCTCCAAAGACGAAAATGTGCTAAACCCCTTCCAGTTTGGGGAGGTAAGGTTTGCCATGAATTACCTGGTGGACCGCGACCTTGTGGTCAACGAATTCCAAAAGGGCTTTGGCAGTCCGCTTACGGATCCGTACGGAATTTACTCACCTGAATACCTCAACATCATTGACACTGTCGAGTCGTTTGGCTTCCGTCACAACCCGCAGCTGGCAGAAAGCATGATCTCAGAACAACTCACAGCTGCAGGGGCAGCCAAGGAGAATGGCAAGTGGACTTACAAGGGCAACCCTGTCACCATCAAGATCATGATAAGGAGCGATGATACGCCCCGCCGACTGATAGGCGAGGATGTTGCCTCCAAGCTAGAGAGTCTTGGTTTTACCGTTCAAAAGGATTACGGGGACCTTAACAAAGCCAACATCATTGTTTATGGCTCTGACCCACAGGAACTGCAGTGGCAAATCTACACCGAGGGTTTTGCTGGTACCGGGGCGTTTGTAAAAGAAAATCCGGTGATACCGGCCCAGATGTACGCACCGTGGCTGGGGCGGATGCCTGGATTTCAGAACGAGGCCTACTGGAATTACCAGAACGCGACGCTGGACGATGTTACCCAACGGATATTCTTTGCCAATTTTACATCGCAGGCCGAGAGAACCGATCTGCTTAACTTGGCTACAAGGGTGGGGATTCAGGAATCAGTCAGGGTCTTTGTTTCGCAAAATACTGATCCTTATGCTGCATCACCCGATCTGGCCGGTCTTGTCAACGATTTCGGTGCAGGAATAACCAGCAAGTATTCGCCGATCAACGCAAGGCCCACAGAAGGCAACTCGCTGGATGTGGGCGTCAAGCAGATTCATCAGGGAGCATGGAACGAAGTAGCCGGTCTGCGGGATATCTACAGCACCTACATTAATTCACTGATAGATGACAGCAGCACCTTCAGAGATCCTTATACAGGGGAAATCATCCCATTGCGCGTCCAGTGGACAGCTATTGAGACGCAGGGCCCTGCCGGCAAATTGCAGGTGAACCCTGATGCACAGGTCTGGGATTCTGCATCCCAGCAATGGAAACAGGTTGGATCTGAAGGCATGTCGACAAGCAAGGTTACGTACAAGGTGCTCTATTCTAACTGGCATAACGGCATACCTATGGACGAATCGGACCTGCTTTACAGCCTGTACTTTACATTTGAATGGGGCTCTAACCTTGGCGAAAACGACCTGACCGTCGATCCAGAGTACACTCCGCAGGTCGAGCCGGGCCTTGAGCGCCTGAAGGGCTTCAAAATAAATGAAGATAGTCTGGAATCGTATGTGGACTATTGGCATTATGAGGACAAAGAAATCGCTGATTTTGGCTCCATGTGGGCAACCGAACCGTGGGAAATAACGGCCGCAACGGAGAGGCTCGTCACCTCTGGCAAAATCGCGTACTCTAGAAGCCAGGCCTCGGTCAACAACGTTGGATGGCTGGACCTGGTGGTTCCTGAACACGCAAACATGGTCAAAGAAGAGCTGCAAAGGATGAAGAATGAGAACTTTGTGCCGGCTCCTCTCCAGGGAATCGTCAGCGTCGAAGAAGCAAGCAACCGCTACGATGCCAGCATCGAGTGGATCAACGAACACAACCATGCGGTGATAGGCAACGGTCCGTTCTACTTTGACAGTTACAACATCGCCGGCAGGACCATAACATTAAAGGCATTCCGCGACGAGTCGTATCCGTTTGAAGTAGGGCACTGGTCAAAATACGAGCATCCAAAACTGGCTAAAATAACCAAGCTGGATGCACCAAGGATGCTTGCTGCAGGCCAGCCGGCCGCAATCAATGTCTCATTGGAAGTCGACGGCCAGCCAAGCAACGACGCGCTGGTCAATTACTTCATTTCAGGCAAGGACCAAGTGGTGATCAAGGGAGAGGCCACGCCGTCCGGCGAGACGGGCAACTTCGTGATAGACATACCATCCAGCGAGACTTCCAAGCTGTCGGCGGGCCCCAACCAACTCAAGATATTTGCCAACAGCAAGTATGCCTTCAGCCCGGATATCTCTACTAGCACTATCCTTGTTACTGGCGGGCCAACACTACAGGATATCATAGCCAAGACAACGCTTGATGGTACGGAGTATACAGTTACTGGCAGGTCAGCAACAGTCAAGTTAACTTCGCTTACAATTGAACCAAACATTGCTGTTAAGCTTGAACTCGATGGCCAAGGCGAAGTACAACTGACCCTGCCAAAGAGCA
>QCWB01000065.1 GCA_013114715.1 Nitrososphaera sp. | reverse complement strand
CAAGCTGTCTGCTCTTGTTACCATCTCTTTGCTTCCAAGGCTGCTGTCTGAGAAATATTTAAAATCCGACGGGTCAGTTGATTCGCAGAGAAATGATTCTGTCTGGTCGCCTGATCCATACAGCCAGTCAGGCAGGTCTATCGGCTTGGCTGAAAAACTTGGCAGTCCTATAACGGCGAGAATAACTATGCTTGATATGGCTCCAACAGCGGCCGCGGCTTTGATTGCTCCGCCGAACTGCAATGCATTGCCTGATTGGGCAGCGGCTTCTGCAAACTGGACCTCTGCAGTAGAGCCAAAATAAGCAGCAATGCCTCCAAGCGCGATGGCTGCCAGCTTGGCGTGGTGTTCTTTTCGCGACTTTACCTCTGGCAGCGTCAGCGAAACGCGAGTCCAGCTTCCCGCGTCGTCTATCTTTTCTAGCTTCCACTCAAACCTTGTTTTCTGGAAGCCGTTTTTCTGTATCGGCTCAAGCGTTCCAGCAATCAGGCTGAACGGGAGCTCTTTTTCAATCCATGCAATGAACTCTATTGCCTCGTCTTTGCTCAGCCATACTAGGTCTTGCTGCGAGACCTTGCCTTTTCTCTGGGTAGAAATATGCGGAAACCATCTTCTGGTCCTGTCCGTATCGCATAGCGCGTTGTATATCCTGTCCGGACTGCTCTTGATGTCAATGTGCGCAGTCAGGACCATAATGCATCATCTGTTTCGATAAAAGGAGCTGTCCTCAAATTGGGACCACTTGTCGTTTTTGGGCCGTTTTGGCGAGTCGTTTTCCATGTCTTCTTTTAGGGCAAGAAGGTTAAAGAACTCTAGAATCTTGCCAACGGATTCGGAATTTAGCGAATAGATCCTGTTTCTTCCTTTCTGTTCATAGTCGACAAGCCCGCTTGAATAAAGCACCTTGAGGTGGTTTGTCAGCAGCGGCGCGACAAGATTTTCGTATCTCTCTTCTTTTCTTAATTCGCGCAAAATCTCTGTTGGTGTCATGGGCTTGTCCTTGAGGAGTCGCAGTATCTTTTCTCTGGTAGGATTGGCAGAAGCTTCCAAAAGGACGGAAAGATTGGAGCGCATCTGCATCTCGGATATATTAATACAATATAAAAGATTTATCCTGTATTCAAGAATTTTATTAATATCCTGTTTAATTATTTTCTGGCAAAATTCCTCTTTCATTCACTTTGAGGAATTCAAAAAGCTACTATATGCAGGACTCTGGCAAGGCCCGCGACTGAAATCCAAGTTATCTCAGGCGTTCCAGTTCTGACGGGTCCAGGCCGCCTTCCTTTGATGGGAAGCCGCTTGATATGAGGGGCTTTCGGCCCATGAAGCCTTCGTCCTTGCCGTGCCAGAACCTGACTTCTTCCTCGCCGGCCTTCCAGCACAACCACACCTCTTCTTCAAACCTTTTTGCTGGAAAATCCAGCAAGCCTTCGTCAACTCCTTTTATCATGACTCCTGTGCCCTCCAAGTCCTCGATGGCCTTGTACAACTTGGTGACAGCTGAATTCAGTTCCTGCTTTTTCTTTACATACCTATCAAACGGGCTTCCGAGGTCTGCAATAGACTGCAATTCCTGCTGAAGCACAACCACCTGCTTTTTCTGGTTTACAATGTTTGCAAACATTCTCTTTACTTCGGGTATTGCCTTGTTCGCTGTCTGCGGCGTATAATAGGAGAACATTCACTTCTGATGAGGGTCTGGAATAATTTATTGTTTGGGGCCATTCTACACACCCCCTCCCACCTTGGTGTTTCACTGTTTAATAGACTCAGCAATGATGCTGCATCCATGTCCAACGTCTTGGCAGAAAAAGATGTTGCAGCAGAAGAGCAAGTCCAAACTCTGGAGCACGAGATGGAGTGTCCAAGATGTCACGACCTGATGACTCTGTGCTCGGATTTTGATTGCCTGTATTATATCTGCGAAGACTGCGATTTTTGCCTCTACACAATTAAAAAAGACTGACGCTTGATAATCCTTATACGGTAATTGCAGCTATCAGCCAACCATGGTCTTTGATGAAAACCTCGCCAGCAGGATAAGGCTTGCCCTTGCCGATGAAAAAGGGATTTCCGAGAAAAAGATGTTTGGCGGCCTGGCCTTTCTGCTAAACGGCAAGATGTGCTGCGGCATAACTAAAGACGATCTGATGGTCAGGGTTGGCCCTGCCGGTTACAAAGACGCCCTGCAAAAGCCGCACGTCAGACCAATGGATTTTACTGGCAAGCCGATGAGGGGCTTTGTCTACGTCAAGCCTGCAGGCTGCAAGTCTGACAAGAGCCTTGCGCAGTGGGTACAAGTCGGCCTGAACTACGTGCGCTCACTTGGCTAGCAATAGAGAAATAGCAACACATGCCATGCTTTCTGGTTGATAAAAAATCGCCTTGCTCTTGCCAAGTCGCATCCTAGCTCTGGGCCAGTGCTTTTGGCAATTGAGGCTGCACTAAAAAGCGTGAATCCTGCAACCCTTGTAAAGGCAGCAACGCGGTATCAAAACAACGTCCTTGAATTTCGAGATACTGATAAACAGGCAAGGTTCGATAGTTTTGAGGATCTGTATGTCGTTGGCGCAGGCAAGGCCGCAGCAGCGATGGCCGATTCTCTGTACTCTATTTTGCAAGACACAGTAGCTCTGGCGTGCATCACAGTTCCGTACGGAATAAAGCCGGCTGACAGCCGCATCTCTTTTACGCAGGCGTCGCACCCAATCCCTGATGAAAACGGGATAAAGGGCAGCAGAAAGATATTATCAGCAGTCAAAAAGGCTGGAAAAAACGACCTGGTTGTCGTGCTTGTGTCTGGCGGCGGCTCTGCTTTGATGCCGCTTCCTGCAGGCGATCTCGACTTGCAAGACAAACAAAGGATAACTGCAAAATTGCTTGCTTCCGGCGCCTCTATTCAAGAGATAAACGCGGTGCGCAAGCATCTCTCTTCAATAAAAGGAGGGCAGCTGGCAGCTGCAGCCAAATCCACGGTCGTCTCGCTTGTGATATCTGATGTAGTGGGCGACGACCTCTCTGTCATCTCGTCGGGCCCGACCTTTCCAGACAGCTCTACTTTTTCAGACGCACTGGACGTTGTCAGGAAATACGAAATTGCATCCGACGAGCCGGCCATCAAACACCTCAAAGACGGGGCTGGGGGCCGTTATCCCGAAACTCCAAAGCCAGGCGACAAAATATTTGATAACGTATACAACTTTTTGATAGGCAACAATTCCATTGCCTGTCGAATTGCCGCAGCCAGCCTAAAGAAAAGCGGCTTTGAAGTCGACTACCTTGGCTCCGGCTTTGTTGGAGAAGCAAAAGAGTTTGGCCAGCTTATGGCAGCAAAGACACTTTCCAAGAACCAGGCATTGGTGGCAGGCGGCGAGACAACGGTAAAACTTGGCAGCAAATCCGGCAAGGGCGGCAGGAACCAGGAAGCAGGACTGTCGTTTGCAATCAACGCAAAAGACGATGTTGTTGCTGCATTTCTTGGAACGGACGGAATAGACGGCAATTCTGATGCTGCAGGCGCTCTTGTCTCTGCCGTGACAAGACAGGCCAAAGATCTGGATGTGTATCTGGAGAACCACGACAGCTATCACGCCCTGGCCAAAACGGGCTCGCTTATCTTTACCGGCCTTACTGGCACAAACGTAAACGATATCGCAATAATCTACAGACACTAATTGCACAGCCTTGCACTGAACAAGTTTGTACACAACCTGCTTAACTTCTTTTTGCTGCGAGTATTCTCAATGAGCGATATACTGGCAAGATACAAACTCGTTTTTACGGGAATTGCAGCCGGCGTTCTGGTTGCAATAATCGCAACAATTGCATATACCAACGAAACAGCGTCTGCGCAGATGATGGGTGGCAGCAGTGGTGGAATGGATCATGGCATGTCAATGGATATGAGCGGCAGCATGGGCAGCGGTGGCATGAGCGGCGATATGAGTGCCATGGCTCATAATGTGCCTGGCGCGGTACTTGACATGTGTCATGAATCCGGAGAAATGCCTCCGCATTACTGCGAGCCAACATACCATGCATCGACTTCGGTACCAGCAGTCAAGGTAAGCACAGTTGACATCATGGATGAAAAGACTCTGATGGTTAACCTGCGCGAGGTCTACTCTATGACTGAAGGTGTGAATCAGAGATTGGTCGTAGCAGGAGGAAACGGACACCTGGCAGGAGCAACTATCGTTGAATCTGGATGGCAAGGCACAAACACGGTGCACCTCGGCCTGATGGGAACCGGCTCTATATTCGACCACGACGGATTTCACATCCACATATTTCCATACACCGGGGAATAGTTTCCCTCCCTTCTTTTATTGCACTTGCAGAGCCGCAAGTTATGATATTATGATGTCGCCGGCAACTATATTGATTTCTTTTCTCTTATGTTTCAGAACGAGCGAGCCATCTTCTTTGATATCTGAAGCAATGCCAGATAAAGTTCTGTCCTGCTGAACTATCGTTATCTTTTTGCCAAGCATATCCGACCTGCTTTTCCACTCGCGGATTATTGGATCAGGCCCGTATTTTTCAAGCACGGAGCAATAGATCTCTAGTTTTGATAGCAGGTTTGCAGCAAGCTCCAGCCTGTTTACCTCTTTGCCTGTGCTGTCTTTGATCGATGATATGTCTGGCTTTGCGTGCCTGTCTATCTTTAGTTTTGATGTGTCGTTGTTTGCGTTGATACCGATTCCGATAACAACATAGTTGATGCGGTCTGCTTCCGCGCTCATGTCTAGCAATATCCCGGCCACCTTTTTGCCAGAGATCATCACGTCATTTGGCCACTTTAGCTTGGCGTCTGCCTTTGCAGATTCCCTGATAGCGTCACAGACTGCAAGCGCGGCAGCAAACGGGAGCATCGTGCTCATGGTTATCGTTATTGATGGTTTGAGTATTACTGACAGCCACAGCCCGCCTTTTGGAGAGGCCCATTTTCTTTTCAGCCGGCCCCTGCCGGCTGTCTGCTGCTCTGCAATCACAACTAGGCCGCTGGCCTCGCCTTTCTCTGCCAGTCTGAGAGCCAGACTCTGGGTAGAGTCTACGCTTTCCTTAAAGACAACCTTTCTGCCGACAAAAGAGGTTTTTAGTATTTCTTCAAGCTCCCAGGGAACGGGCAGGTCTGTTCTTGCAGTCAGCCTGTAGCCCATGCCGCGCCGAGACTCTATTGAGTATCCGTATCTGCGCAACTTTACAATGTACTTCCAGATGGCGCTTCTAGAGATGCCTGATTTTCTAGCCAGGTCCTGACCTGACATGAAATCGTCTGTCCTTAGCAACTGTATGAACTGTTGCAGCCTGTCAGACATTTCTCGCAGATCCGTTCCACTTGTAATATACTGTTCCTGCCATACAAGTGGCAAAAATATCTTGTTTGCTTTCTTTCATCGAACTTGCGACTTCAAGCTCGGCTAGCACGCTTTCCACGGCGTCGCCGTCCTTTGCAATCAGGTTGATGATCTCTTCTCTAGAGAACATCTTGGCAGAATCGCTTTTGAGGATCTTTTCCACGTCTCTGCGTACTGCGTCTTTTCTGGTGGTCATTTCTTTTTGCTTGCCGAGACTATTGAAAGCACGTCGCGGTCCTTTAGGTGGTAGTTTGCAGGCAGCCTCAGTCCGTCTCTTGCATCAACCGCGTATAGCAGGCCCTTTGCCAGCTCTGTGTGGACTTCTTTGGCCAGGTCTTCAACGGTAGAGCCGCTTTTCATCAGGTAAACATCCGGAAGCACTTTTCCTTGCTTGTCGGCAAGTTTCTGGGAGTCTGCCACCGGATAAACGGCGTTCATCTTTAACAGCTTGAATACTGTGACGTTTATCGCAAACTGGACTCCTGTGCGCAGGTACTCCCCTAGGATGTCTTTTCGTATGAAGCTAAGGGCCCATTTCTGCTTCTCGTTAAGCGTAGTTTGATCCTTGATATCAAATCGCTCGTCGCCAGGTATGTATTTTATCAGGCCCCTGTTCTCTGCGCGCCGCAAAGTAAGCTCGGCATCCGCGCTTGACGGAATGATGATGTTGTCCTTGAACTCTTCTCGAAGCCTCCTGAAATTCTCTGTGGCAGAAGGCAGGTCCACCTTGTTTGCCACTATCAAAGTTGGTTTTGAAACTTCTCTAAGAGTCCAGGAAAAGTCTCGGCTCTGCTGCGGTCCAAAATCATCAACCTTTACGTCAGTAAGCTTGTTTGCTGCAAGAGCTGCCTTGACATGATCTTCTTTTACCCCTATTCCTCGGAATACCTCAGTTATGGCGTGGACTGGTTCGGAGCCTGTATCTATAGCGTGGGCTATTTTGTCGCGGTTTGCCTCAAACAGTTTGAGGTACCACATGACTAGCTCCTCTTCAATATCGCTGACGTCGGCCACTGGATCGCCTGAACCTGGCTCTGCTATCTTGCCGGATGCATCAATCGACCCTGATGCGTCGACTACGTGCAACAGGGCGTCAGACTGGGCAGCGATAGACAGAAACTGGTTTCCAAGCCCCTTTCCTTCCCACGCGCCTTTTATCAGTCCGGGCAGGTCCACAAGCTCTATTGGCACAAACCGCCAGCCGTCTATGCAGCGCGAGTTTCTTGGCTGGTCCTGGACGTTGAATTCCTTGTGCACGCAAAGCGTTATGGCGTGCGCATTGCCAATGTTTGGATGCTTTGTTGTAAACGGGTAGTTGGATATCTCGGCTGAAGCAAGCGTGGCAGAGTTGAAAAACGTTGTCTTGCCAGTGTTAGTCTTGCCTATCAGGCCGATCTTTATCATGTAGTAACATCTCCAGTCTAATTATTTATAGACTTTGGATCAATGCTGCATTACACATTCAAAATAAGCCTATACGTCAATCGCGGTATTTCTGACATATTCTGTTATTTATCGTGAAATACAAGTACCAAAACCTTGAACTGGTTGCCAGAACAACGCGTCTGTAACATGGTGCTAACTGCTTTGCAGTGGATTACAAATATATATTTGATATTATAATCTATAATGACTTGGAAAAGATGAAACGTTCGAGAACTGAAATAATACAAACAATCCTAGACATCGTGCAAGAGGAAACCAATCTCACGGCAGTGATGTATAAATCCTTCATCTCTTACTCGCAACTGAAGAAGTACCTCGACTTGCTCGAAAAAAACGGGCTCATCACTGTAGACAAGAAAAAGAAGATCAAGATAACATCAAAAGGCGAGTTATACCTCAGCACTGCAAACAAACTCAGTGAAATGATCGAATTCTGAGCGCGTGCTTGAATTCGAACTATGTTGGCCGACGCTGAGAATCATAAATAGATCCGCTGCAATGTAGGGTGTAACCTGGGGTTTGTCAGATAAAGTGCCGACTAGTATTTCGTATATAGAAATAGACCTGAAGGGTAATCCTGATGTTCATAGCAATCTGATTTCTGCGATTGACCTTGATCTATTTGTAGGCAAAAAGGATCTGATTCCTTTTGTTCCACTGCATTTTTCCCACCTGAAAAAGAAAAAGCGGCTGTTCTTTTACGGCCTTGATGGCACAGGCAAGACGCGCTACTTGTTAGAGGTAGTTAAATTCCATCTCTGCAAGTGCGAAAAACTGTATCTGGTAAATCCACAGGGTTTGCCGGCGTATTCTGCAAAGACCACTGACCTTGACGCCCTGATAAAAAAATGCTCGCCTGTTGATATGCTAATCTGGGATAATTTTCCAGACTGCATGAACAGGCGCGACGAAAAGAATACCAATCTTGCGTTATCGCTTTTGAGCTCGGCGTCTGGAAGTCTGTATGTGTCGTTAAGCTCGCGACATATGGCAAAAACAATGACATCCTTGCCCAAAAATTCTACACTGACGCCAGTTCATTTCGAGTATTCTATTTTGGACATAAAGAAACTATTGGCAACTCTGGGCTCCGGAATCCCTGCTTTTAGGCAAGCATACCTAGAGAAGGCGAGAAACCGAATCTCAAAGATATCAAAAATACTCTGGGAAAAAGAGCCAACGCCCCGGGCAGTTCTGAATTATCTCCAAGCGCTGACTTTTCTTCGGCAGAATGGTCAAAATGAGAAAGACTTTGCTGTGGATGTTGCCAGAAACTTTTCCGGGCACTCTGAATATTATAACAGCCAGTTCACGGTTCTCAAATCATCTAAAGGCCGGCAAACACAAGTTCAATTTCTGTACACGTTGAAACTCTGCTACGATCTGGAACTTGACAAAAGCTTTCAATCCGTTGCCCGAATTCAGAAAACGATATTTGAAGTTCGGGTTGATAAAACAATACTGGACGAACTTGCAAACTGGCTTTACGTAGTTGACGGTCAGATTTCGCTTCACGACCTCCCCGGGAGGGCAGTGGTTATCGACGACGTCGCATCGAAAAAAATCTTTAGATATCTTGCAAGAACTTACAAATCTTCTGCACAGGACGATAATCGCGCCTACCGGCTTGGCCTGTTTGCAGGAAGGAATCTACACGCTGCCAAGTTGTCCTCCATTCTGCCAGCAAACAAAGATGATGTCAGAAACAGCAGGTACTATCAGGTGGGTCTTGGCTATGGAATTGGTGAAATTGCCGGAAATCTGTCTGCAAGGTCAAGAAGAGCAGTTCTT
>QCWB01000064.1 GCA_013114715.1 Nitrososphaera sp. | reverse complement strand
ATGGAGATCAAAGGGTGACATTTGTTGACGTATATTCATACTCTAAAGAGAATTAGATCCGGCAAGACCAATTATCGTAGAAGAGCTGCCGTAATTATTGGCAGACACTCATTTGCTACCATCAAAGTTACTGATCAGAACGTTTCGGCCCAGGTGCTAAAACCAACAGCCACAGGAGACATTGTTGTTGCTTCGGTGCACAGCAGAGAGCTTGCCAAGCACGGCTGGAAGGGCTCCCTTAACAACCTGCCGGCTTGCTACCTTACAGGTCTGTTGCTAGGCAAAAAGACACTTGAAAAGGGCACGCCAAAAGTAATAGTTTATCTCGGCAGGGACAAATTTACAAGCAGAGTAGCAGCATGCGTAAGAGGCCTGGTTGATGCAGGAATCAACATGCCTGTTTCAGAAGAATCGCTTCCTGACGACGACAGAATAACCGGCAAGCATATTGCAGACTATGCCGCTGCTCTGAAATCAGACCAGGAGAAATACAATGCAAGATTCTCCGAACTGCTGAAAAAAGGCCTCAATCCAGAAGAATACCCGTCACACTTTGAGCAGACAAGCTCCAATATTTCAGGCAAGCCGTTTGTAAGAAAGAAGGTTGCCAAAGTAAAGGAGAAAGAGAAAGCCGCAAAGGAAAAGGCACCAAAGAAAGAGAAAAATGAGAAAGGAGTCAAAAAGAAATGAGTCGTTATAGTCAACCCCAACAAGTAGAATGGAAGCCGCGTACCACCTTGGGTCAGATGGTCCTAAGTGGCAAGATAACCTCTATCGAGCAGATTTATGAAAACGGCCTGAGAATTCAGGAATCAGAGATAGTCAAGCACTTGCTGCCAGACATCAAGAGCCAGGTTGTCCACGTTGGCATAGTCCAGAAACAGACCGACGCCGGAGAAATGACCAGGTTTAACGCGGTAGTAGCCGTCGGAAACGAGGCAGGATGGTTTGGCATCGGCAAGGGCAAAGCAGCACAGATGCGTCTTGCAATCGACAAGGCAACAAATGCTGCCTACCTAAACGTCATCCCAGTAAAGCTTGGATGTGGCAGCTGGGAGTGCAGATGCAGCCAGCGCCACTCTGTGCCATTCAAAGTCAGCGGAAAAGGTGGAAGCGTTACAATCGAGATCATTCCAGGTCCAAGAGGACTGGGCCTCGTTGCAGGAGAGAACATCAGAAGCCTGCTGAAACTGGCCGGCCTGAAGGACTCGTGGACAAAGACTTTTGGATCTACAAGTACCATGTCTTCAACTACGAAGGCAATCTTTAACGCGCTACGGAGCACATACAGCGTAGGGTAATAGTTATGGCATATCTAGTAGTCAGAATCAAGGGGACAGTCAATATTCCCCAGTGGGCCAAGACCACGCTTGACAACCTCTATCTTGATAAAAGATTCAGAGCTACCATAGTTCCGGAGACTCCAGAAAACCTGGGGATGCTCAGAAAAGTCAAAGAAGTTGTTGCCTGGACAAAGGCCGACTCGGCAATAGTAAAGAACTTGCTTGAGAAAAAAGGCAGAAAGGCAGGATACAAAGCGATAACCAAGGAAGATCTTCCAAAGGAATACGCAAGCTTTGACGACTTGGCAGCAGCCATTGCAGAGAACAAGGTTGCCTTGTCAAAGATCGAGAGCATCAAGCCGTGGTTTGCGCTCAACCCGCCAAAAGGCGGCTTTAAGAGAAAAACAAAGACACAGTACTCTCAGGAAGGAGTGCTTGGCGACGACAAAGAGCTTGCCGAGATCGTCAAAAGGATGATCTAGTAAGACTTAATTAAGGTGTGAATGAACGTGAATCAATTCCAGCATAACGGTGAGAATAATGGCGACTAGATTTAGAAAAAGCAGAAGACAAAGAGGAAGCCGGTACTGCGGCTGGGGCCAGATAGGCCAGCACAGACAGGCAGGATCGAGAGGAGGTATCGGCGGTGCTGGAAAGCACAAGCACTTTTGGATAAGGACGGTAATAGAGGAACCAGACCACTTTGGTCACGACGCATTTAATCCACTTAACCGCGTCATCGTGAACAGATGGCTTAACATCCGCGACCTCGATACAGTTTTTGCCAAGCACGGCAAAACCGAAAACGGAAAAGTAGTTTTGGACCTTACAGCTTTGGGCTACGACAAGCTGCTTGGCGGCGGTAAAATCAACGGCGCATATGCAGTCAAAGTAGGCAAGATTTCAGAAAACGCCAAGGCCAAAATAACGGCTGCCGGCGGAGAGGTTATTTCGGATGAGCACGACGCAGAATGAGAACTTCCTAAGGCGCGCAATCAGAGTCACCTCTGCTTACGTTCCCCAGGTTCCAAAACCAAAGAAAAAGATTACACTCAAAGAAAAATTTGTCTGGTCAGGCATTGCTCTTTTTGCATACCTGATAATGGGTCAAATCCCGTTATACGGCGTAAACGACGACCCAAAATTCGACTTCCTTGCCTTTGCAAGAGTCATCTTTGCTGCTCAGCAAGGCACACTGATGGAGCTGGGTATCGGGCCTATAGTGACGGCCGGATTGCTCATGCAGCTCTTGAAAGGCTCTGATCTAATCAGGCTGGACTTTAAGAATCCAGACGACAGGTCGCTGTTTACATCTGCGACAAAGATAGTCACGATAATAGTAATAGTAGCGGAGGGTGCCCTTTACGGCGTTAGCGTTTACGGGCCGCTCGTCGGAGGTCCGCAAATAATAGCCATAGTCATTGTCCAGCTTATCGGGGCAAGCATCATAGTCATGCTGATGGACGAGCTGGTGCAAAAGGGCTGGGGTGTAGGTTCAGGCCTAAGTCTGTTTATCATGGCCGGCATTGCCCAGACCATATTGTGGAGTATGTTAAGCCCGCTTCCTGCAGGCGACGGCCCCGTCGGGGTCATACCATTTACCATCACATCAACTATTGAGGGCCATGGAGCAGATGCCATCTTTAGGACAGGCCAGCTTCCAAGCATTTTTGCTCTTTCCTTGACCATGGGAGTCATGCTCATACTCGTGTATATCGAAGGAATACACGTGGACATTCCCATCGTCTCCACAAAGTACAGAGGATTTACCGCCGTGTACCCAATAAAGCTGCTGTACACTTCAGTCATTCCGGTAATTCTGGCGTCTGCACTCATTGCCAACGCGGTTTTCATGGGGCAGATGCTCTGGGCCAACTACAACCCGAACAACCAGAATGCCGCGTTTAACTGGCTGGCTCAGTTTGACCAGGCAAGTGCCCAGACTCCAACTGGCGGCGTGCTATACTACATCACGGCACCAAGAAGCCTCGAGTCGGTGGCTGCGGATCCGGTAAGGGCAGTTGTCTACGTCATATTCTTTACAGCCATAGTCACGGTATTTTCGAGGTTATGGGTAGAGCTTGGTGGCCTTTCGGCCAAGACAGCAGCGAAAAACCTGCTTGACGCAGATGTGCAGGTGCCAGGCTTTAGAAGATCAGAAGGCTCCGTGGAGTCGCTGCTAAACAGGTACATTCCTTCACTGACCATAATCAGCGGCGTAATTATCGGCCTTTTGGCATCGCTGGCAGACATGCTTGGCGTATTTGGCTCTGGCACTGGCATACTGCTCATGGTCAACATCATGGTAAGCTACTACCAGACGCTGGTCAAAGAACAAGTCGATACATACATGCCCAAACTGGCGGCTCTACTTGGCAGGAAATAAACGCGTCATCATCGTTGGAATACCCGGCGTGGGCAAGACCACGGTCATTTCGCATGCTGCAGAGATCCTGTCCAAAAGCCGGAAAACCACAGTAACAGTGTTTGGAACCCTGATGTTTGAGGAGGCCAAAAAGATAGGCCTGCAAAACCGCGATGAAATGCGCAAGCTACCAGTGGAGAAACAAAGACACCTACAAGAATTGGCAGCCAAGAACATTTCTGAAATGCAGGACGACGTCGTGATAGTTGATACCCACCTATTTATTAACACCAACGAAGGATACTACCCAGGTTTGCCAATGAGGCTGCTGAGTATAATGAACCCGACAAATTTGGTCCTGATCTCTGCAGATCCGCAGCAAATAGTCGACAGAAGAAGAAACGACTCGACTCGGCAGCGAGACGTGCTTTCTGCACAGGCCATCCAGAAGGAGCTAAACGTGTCGGAGGAGATGATTGCGGCCTGCTCGATAATAACTGGGGCCCCGTTTTCAATAGTGATGAACGGCGATAACATGGTAGACGAGGCAGCAGGCCACGTGGTCAAGATACTTGGAGGAGAAACAAAATGATAGATTTTGACAACCTGATATTGCAGTTCTTTACGCCACAATACACTAGAAACCCGGTATTTCCGGACCTAATTTCGGCTACCATAGTGGCTCTGATAATATCCGTAGCCATGAGTTTTGGCTTTGCCATGCTCCGGAAAAAGACCACTGATATTGAAAGGACACAGAGGATAATGAAGGAGACAAACGAGTGGCGCAAAGAGTACACCGACGCCATAAAGAAAGGCGACAAGCCCAGAATAGAGGAGCTGAAAAAACGCCAGGCCTACGTCAACAAGATGGCCATGGAAGTCCAGCAGCAGAACATGAAGCCAATGTTCCTGTACATGGTACCGTCGTTTCTCATCTGGATACTGGTTTTCCCGGCAATATTTGGACAGGTTGTCTCCATTTCTCCAATCAGCATACCATATATCATGTGCAGCGACGAGGACGTCCAGAAACATACGCAATTAAACGACAATGGAGAGCCTGTCGGCGCCTGCAAGATGCCCGGCGAAGTCTACCTCTGGGGCTGGTTCTTGCTCACATCGTTTGGGTTTAGCGGAATAATTTCAAAAATCACAAAGACAGGAATGCCCAGCATCTGAAATGACCAAAAAACAGATAAGCATTGTAATTTCTGGCTGGCCAGCTGTTGGCAAGACAACTATGGCAGATAGCCTGGCAAAGGAGTTTGGCTTGACGCTTTACAACGGCGGCGACATCCTAAAGATGCTTGCCCAGGAAAAGGGGTACTCTTTGGCAACTTCCAGAAGCGATTGGTGGGACACGTCGGAAGCAAAGACCTTCATAGACGAGAGGAAAAAAGACCCTAGTTTTGACAGGCAGGTTGATAAAAAGCTGGAAAATATTTTGAAAAACGGCTCTGCAGTAATTACAAGCTACACCATACCGTGGCTGGTTGACGACGATAAGATAATCAAGTTCTGGCTGAAAGGCTCGCAGAAGAACCGTGCCTTAAGGATGGCAAATAGGGACAGGATAAGCTACGAAGAGGCAGAGAAAATAGTGATGATGAGAGACGAGGAGAACAAAAAGATCTACTTTAATCTGTACGGTTTTACTTTTGGCCAGGACCTTTCTGTTTTTGATTACGCCCTGAGTACGGATCACCTCAGGCTTGACTCGCTGATAGACATATCAAAGATGATTGTAAGGAATCACGTGGGCAGAGAGTAATGAGTTTCCCACAATTCAAGGATCTGGTAAAGGTAGACGACGATGTCACGGATGAAAAATACGGGCATTATCCGGAGAAAAGGCCGATAGAATCGCTGTTTTCCTACGGCATGATATTGATTGACAAGCCTGCAGGGCCCACAAGCCACGAAGTCGTGGCCTGGGTCAAGAGGATTTTAGAGATAGAAAAGGCAGGCCACAGCGGGACTCTGGACCCTGGCGCGACCGGCCTGCTCCCATTGGGACTTGGAGAAGCAACCAAGGCCCTGTCGGTCTTGCTTCTCGGGCCAAAGGAATACTATGCCCTTGCAAGGCTGCATGCCCACGCCCCGCCAGAAAAGATAAAGAGGATAATGAAAGAGTTCACTGGCGACATTTACCAGCGGCCGCCGCAGCGCTCATCGGTCAAGCGCGCAACCCGTGTTCGAACCATATACGAGCTGGATTATCTTGAGGATTACGACCGACTTGTGTTGATGCGGATATTGTGCCAAGCCGGGACGTACATACGCAAGATGATCTACGACATTGGCGAGGTCCTTTCTCCAGGAGCAACGATGGTAGAGCTTCGCCGGACCCGTGTAAGCAACCTGTCAGAAAAGGACGGCTTTGTCCGACTGCACGATCTAAAGGACGCCTACCAGCGCTACAAGGAAGCTGGAGACGACAGCAAGCTTCGCAGGTTTGTCCTTCCAATAGAGCACTGCCTTGAAGGCATTCGCGCCGTGACAGTCAGAGACACGGCAGTCAACGCCCTCTGCCATGGAGCTCCGCTTGCAGTCCCAGGAGTGATAGGACTGCCAAAAGACCTGCAGATAGGCGAGCTGGTCGGCGTGTATTCGCTAAAAGGAGAAGTGGTAGGACTAGGCACCGCAGCCATGACCAAGGACCAGATTGAAGAAAACAGCAAAGGAATTGCCCTTGTCATGAAACGCCTGATAATGAAACCAGACACCTACCCCAAGGCCTGGAAGTCAAAAGGCGGCCAAGACGCAAACTATAGCACCGACGTCCCGTCCAAGGTAGACCTATCCAAGCTCGAGCAGGACAGCGAATTTTAGATAGTCTCGCCTATTCCCGGGCGCTTTTTGTCAAGCATCGAGATCTTTCTTGACAGGTTCTCCATCGTGCCTGGAATATGGCACTGGCACAGACAATCGTCGCAATCGACGTGGCTTCCGGCCTTGCATTTATCAGAAAGTCCTTTGTTACTCAAAATCAATTAACGCGTCTTGCAACCGGGATTTTATCGTTCCCACAATGTTTGAAATATATACAGACGGCTTTACACGGACTTTGTTGCCGGGGTCGCCTAGCCCGGTAGGGCGCAAGCCTGGAATCAAGCTGTCCAGCTAGCTTGTGACCCGTAAGGGTCCCGAGGGTTCAAATCCCTCTCCCGGCGCCTTTCTTAATCTATTGCTGTCGCACAGTAGACCTTATTAGATTCATCTTCTATTATATATAAAATGGGAACTACATTCCTTGTTTTATACAAATACAGGCCATTATCCAAGCAAGAAGCCCTAAAAGCAAACAAAGAGTGGCGTGAACTGACAAAAACTCTTCCAGATAACATTGAGCTGATAGGGGAGTATAGCCACGCGTGGGGAACAGAGTACAACGGATTTCTGTTGTTTGAAGCCGAGACTGCAGACGCGTTTTTGGACTGGTGGTCCGCCTTCAAAAACAAGATCAGATGGTATGTAGAAAAAACTCACACAATAGCTGCAAGAAAACGATAGGACTCACGCCTGCAATGTTTTTCTGCAATTGCAGGCCACGCTATCTAGATCGTACAATCCAATATTACAGATATTTTACATAAATCAAATTAATTATCCTATATACTTTTAAATAATTTCTTTTTAATCAAGTTCTGGTATTTCTTGGCAAGATCACCATTAAATACTAGAATTTCGTCTGTAATAGAATGTCCATGACCATTCCAAGCAATATGCCGGCATTGATGTCCTCGCCAGTGGGAATCGTTCTAAACAACGACACGCTCACCATGGAGACTGACAAATTCGTTGACGAGGCCGTAGAGCTGATGAAGGAAAGAAACCAGCGCTGCGTGCTCGTGTCCCACAAAGGAGAAGTCGTTGGAATACTCAGCAAGACCGACATTGTAAACAAGGTCACTTCAGAAGGCAGAAACCCAAGCAAGGTGCGCCTCCGAGAGATAATGACTAGCCCCGTGGCTGCAATTGGTCCCCAGACCACAGTCAAAGAAGCGATGGAAATTATGAAGAACCGCAACATAAAGCAGGTGATGGTTCATGCCTATTCTGCAGCGCTTGGGCTTGTGTCGCTAGAAGACATCTACAAGGCCATGGAAAGCATTACTTCCACTTCGGAAGGCACGGCCATTGAGGGAGCGCCTGCCTGCGTGCTGGACTACAAGACCATTACCTACACCAAGGACACTAGCAAAATAAAGTTCCCGTGCCCCTACTGCGGATCTCCGTTTGACACGAAAGAAGGGCTGTCCATGCACATTGACCGGCTCCACGGAGAATCAGGAGTGCTTGAAGGCGACGTCAGAAACCTGATGAAATAGATTAGATTTTCTTTAATTCAAGCAGCATTCCTGCAATAATGCCAAGCAGGAACCAAAATGCAGTCATACCAGCCGCGCTGATTGACCGCCAGCCCATGACTATTTCTGGGCGGATATAGTCTACTTCTGGAAAGGCAGGGAATGCAAAATACATTGCAGCAATTATCGCAAGATAGACGCCGGCGGCTCCCATCGGCCAGTTCTTTCTTTTCATTTTTGAAAAAGCAATGGCCGATCCCAGCGCTGCAAGGCCAGACGCTGCGGCATAAGCGAGATACTGCAGATTATACGATTTTGCGGTCTCTGCGTCAAACAGGGCCTCTGGATTTGCCGGATATTTTGCTGCAGGCATCGCGTACAGCGAAAACCAGGCAACCCCTGCTATTATCAGGGCGGTGACAAGCGGCCTTGAGGAAGCAAGTTTCAGGTAGACAACTGCAAAAGCGCCGCCAGCAGCAAGCCCGATGATAATCGGGCCGGCAAGCTGCCACAGATACAGCGATTGCAGGGATTTTTCGTATTCGTCAAAATCAAGATCTCCTGTAGCCTGGATAAAACTAGAGTAGTCGTCTCCAATTTTTTCTATGTACGGCCCCGCGCTGACAGAATTAAAAACAGCAAGAACCAGGCCGGCAACAAGCCCGGCTGCAATAGAAAATGCAAAAACCCTGACAGGACTTGGCAAGACTATAATTCCTC
>QCWB01000063.1 GCA_013114715.1 Nitrososphaera sp. | reverse complement strand
CGTAGCGCTGCCTGTCCTTGAACTCGTCTGCAACACTGCGTGCAAGCTCTGCAGCCATCCTGTTTATCTCGACTGTCCTGTCGCCGTATCCGTATTCGTCCAGCTTGAGCTTGTTTGAGCCAAACGTGTTAGTCTCGATGCAGTCTGCTCCAGCCTGCAAATAACTTCTGTGGATCTGCTTTATCCATTCCGGCCTTGACATGACAAGGCCATCGTTAAAGCCGTCCTTGCCGTCTGGAAAGTCCTCCGGTACCGAGTTTAGTTTCTGGATTTCCGTGCCCATCGCCCCGTCAAACAACAGGACTCTCTGCCTGATTGCCTCAAGGAACGACTGCGCCATGAGTATCTGCCGGCTTGATGCAGTTTAAAACCTTTGGACATGTACTGCAAGTAGACACAATTGACAAGATTTCTTGACACTGGGGCACTAAGCAGTAAAGTCCACACATCTCGCATATGATGACATCAATAGTCCAGGAGACACCCCAGACAAGATCTGAAGTCGTCCTACCACCACACGTCCTCGTTGTAGGCAAGAAATTTGCAGTACACTATCTTGCACCGGCCCTGTTCAGGCTTGGAAACACGAGCGAGCTTTTGATACGGGCCAAGGGCAGCCTCAGCATTGTTACAGCAGTCAACGTCGCAGAGCTGGTCAAACGCGATGTTTCTGACATCAAGACTGAGTCCATATCGATAGGCACAGAAGAGATGACAATCGACGGCCAGACGCGGCGCGCGTCTTTTATCGAGATACACCTTTCAAAGAATACTCCTGCTGTCGAGATAAAGCCAAAGGCCAAAAGAAAGTCCGCGCCCAAAAAACGCGTCAGCAAAAAGGCAGCTGCCTGAACTCTATCTTTGTCGTCCGCCGCCAAATACTCCAACGATGCTGCTTATCATCATCCCTATGGTATAGGAAGACTGCAGCTCCTGGAATTGCGGGACAAAGTGCAGGCCAAGGAATGCCCCCAGTGCAGCAATAGAGCCGTATTCTGCAACTTTCTTTAATGCAGACCTTTCGCTGTTAAAAGGCGCAAGGAGCATACCTAAAATCCATGTCCCAAACAGCCAGATCATGACTTTTGACGCAACCAGGTCCGGAGCGGTAAATCCGACTCCAAAATACATCGCAGTTATGATAAAGTCTGTCTTCATCATGTTTGGGAAAATCTTGTTAAAGGATTTTAGCCGCGCAATGTACCGGCCAAAGATGATTCCCATCAACGCCACGGCCGCGGCGCTTGCGGCAACAAACGGGTAGTTGTCGCCGCACTGCAGAAACAGGGTTCTTGGGTCAATGTTTCCGCAAAATACCTGGGTGGCAACTAGAACCATCAGAGAGGTCTTTACTACCACAGTCGCGGCAAAAAGAACTGCCTTGTGACCTGCCTCAATGGACTTGCCTCCCAACGGACTACTTCCTTGGTAACAGGGCGGGATCTATCATACTTAAGGGTTGATTTTACGGACTCACTCTTGACATCGTTCTTGGGAACAACACCGTGTCCTTGATGTCCTCGACGTTTGTTATCCACCTGACCAGGCGCTCTATGCCAAGACCGAAGCCGCCGTGCGGAACAGAACCGTACTTGCGCAGGTCCAGGTACCAGTCGTATGCATCCGGGTTCAGGCCTTCCTTTCTCATCCTGTTTATTATCGACGACATATCGTCTTCCCTCTGCCCGCCGCTTGTTATCTCGCCAAAGCCCCGGGGAGCAAGCATGTCTGCAGTCAGACCTACACCCGGTCGCTGCGGGTCTTCCTTGACGTAAAACGGCTTGACAGAGATTGGGTAGCCAACAACGAAAATGGGTTTTTCCGCATCCTTGGTCAGCTCCCTTTCCGAGTCGATGCCAAGATCGTCTCCAAACTGGATATCGCGTCTACTTCCGTCATCTTGGACTACCTGAAAGCCCCTTGAACGCAAGACTTCGATAGCCCTGCCATAAGGCAGCCGCTCAAAGGGCGGCTGCACCTTTTTTAAGTCGCTGACGTCGCGCTTTAGAAACTCCAATTCCTCGGCACGTTCTGTTATCGTGCTTTGGATAACATAAGAAACGAGGTTTTCTTCTGTCTTTAGGATGTCGTCCAAGCCTACCCAGGGCGCCTCCGCCTCAAGGTGCGAAAATTCTGCCAAGTGCCTCACAGTCCTTGATTTTTCAGCGCGAAAAGAAGGAGTAAGGCTCCACACTGGCCCCAGTGAAAATATCATGGCCTCAAGATACAGCTGCGCGCTCTGTGACAGATACGCCTCTTCGTCAAAATACTTTAGCTTGAACAAAGTTGAGCCGCCCTCGACTGCTCCCTTGACTATTGTGGGGGCCGTAACTTCCATCCAGCCGTTTTCTACAAACCACCGCCTTCCAAAATGCAAGACCGATGCGCGGATCTTGGCAATGGCTATCATCCTTCTGGTGCGCAGAGACAGGTGGCGCTTGTCTAGCAGAAGCTCGTCGCTCTGGTACTCGCCGATGGGATAGTCTGCAGGGGCAACGTTGAATATCTTTATCGACCTCCCCTTTATCTCAAAGCCGCCTTCCGGGGCCCTGGAATCCTTGTTTACAATTCCTGCAACTTCTATTGACGACTCGATAGTCAGGCCCTCTGCCTTGCCGGCTGGAAAAACGCACTGGATTATGCCGCCTCTGTCGTCTCTTAACAATACAAAGGCGTTCTCTTTTTGCCTGCGAAGCCTGTGCACCCAGCCGCGAATAGACACCTCTTTTCCGACAAAATCCTCTGACTTGACTTCTTTAGCCCGGAAATACATCGATAATGATTCGAAATCCGCCAGTTGATAAGTCTTTAAAAAAAGTCAGGCAGCTGCCTTTCTTCCTCGCAAAAAGAATGCAGCAGATATTCCTCCAAAAACTGCGCCAAGCAGCCCAATAAAAGTCCAGGTTCCCTCGCCAGTAATAGAGAGCAGAGGCGTTCCAGATCCGTTGGGGTTATTCGTTGCTTCAATTACTCTTCTTTTTGCCAAAATCGTGTGCTCGTTGCACTCGGACCTGTTGATGTTGTATTTTTCGCATTCTTCTAGCTGCTCCTGCGTAGGTGCAGCTATGGGGTTTCCAGAAGTTCCGTATTGCGCTTGCGCGCTCTGCACTCCTGTGGCCGCGACCAGCGCAGCCGCCAGGATAGCAATCATGGCTAATTTGTTTTCCATATCCAATCTTTGGACGCATTTCTGATAATCCTGCGTTCCGGACAGCCGGCTTTAGTTCTGTTCGGCAACCAGAACAGGGTTTTTGCACCGGTTGCTGACCAGGGTATAAG
The DNA here is from genome assembly GCA_013114715.1 of Nitrososphaera sp. Lineage (GTDB taxonomy): Archaea > Thermoproteota > Nitrososphaeria > Nitrososphaerales > Nitrososphaeraceae > Nitrososphaera. The sequence continues at coordinate 5,446 of QCWB01000063.1, read as the reverse complement.
CAAGGAATCCTGCAGCGCCTACTCCGGCCAGCATCATGGCTGCCATGGCAGGGGCAACGCCTTTCTCTGCAATTGCCACTTTCTGCCTAGAGATGTCTACTACCTCTTCTATGGTTGGCTGGACTGCAGAACTGCCAGGTATCGGCTGGACAAGGGCCTGAACTGGCGGCTGGCTTTGCACGTAGCCGGACATGAATACGGCTGCGGCTAGCCCCACGGCCAAGGCGGCAACGCTTGGCATGACTAGCATCACCGAGCCTGTCTTTTCTGAAACGCCGTCTTTGGTTGCCTTTTCATACAGGCTGAACTTCCACATCTTCCAGGCCTCAATAGAAAAGATGCCCGCCGCAGCAGCCGAAACAATCACGGCGTAAATATTCCAGCTGTCAAACGCAAAAAGAAGGACTGGAACCAAGGCAAACACCGTGGCATAAAATGCCATCCTTGGAACAGTGAACCTGCCAAAGCTGACATACTGTTCTAAAGCCTTGACCTTTACTTTTCTGGTTACAAAGACCCTGCCATAGTTGTCGCGAGATGCAAGGCCAAGGCCGATTAATTTTTCAATCTGGTATTCAGCAACGCTTGGGCTTGAAAGTCCAAGCTCGCGCTGGACCTCTCTAATTCCGCTGGACTCTTTTTTCTTTAGCAGATACAGGTAGACCATCAGCGTCTTGCCTTGCAGCATCCGTTCTAGGTCTTGTTCCATCACGTTCTTTGAATCAAACGCGCATTTAAGGAGAACACACCCAACTAGCTGTTCTAGCATCAGAACGTTGCAAATATTTCGTTGTTTGGCATCTGTTATTACAGATCCTGTAATGGACACGGTTATAACGGTCATTTGACGACAATACAGGCATGTGGGAATGCCTAGAGAGCCGCAAGATATTCGAGGCAAAGGACGAACGGACAACATTTCTGGAACTGTACCAGGACAAGGTCCGGACAGCCTCTGGAGACGTTTTCAACTATGCCCGGTACATTTCGTCAGATGTTGTTATTGTTGTTCCATTCCTTGACTCGCAGAGGCTGGTCATGATAAGGCAGTACCGCTACCCGCTTAACAAAGTCATGCTTGAATTTCCGGCAGGCCATGTTGAAAACGGCGAAGACCCGGCAACCACCGCGGCAAGGGAGCTGGAAGAGGAGACAGGGTACCATGCAAACAAGATGAAGGAAATTTACCAGTACCATCCATCAGTCAGCAAGTCAAGGCAAGTCGTGCACGTTTTTCGGGCCGACGACCTGACAGAAGGCAAGACAAACCGCGAGGGCACAGAAACGATGTACAACGAGATAACAACAGTTGACAACCTTGCACGGCTTATCGCTAACGGCAAGGTGGAAAACGCCGGCACGCTGATATCCTACCTTCTATGCTGCTCTGAACTGAAGATAAACGGACATCCGGAGGCCTAGTCTTGGCTCAAACCATGAAGGCAATGGTGCTCAACCGGATCGCAAAGATAGAGACCAATCCGCTCAAGCTAACTTCGGTTGCCCTGCCGCAGATAAGAAAAGGCAACGAGGTGTTTTTGGAGATAGAGGCCTGCGGCGTCTGCAGGTCAAACCTCCACCTGATAGAAGGCGACTGGAAAAAATACGGCCTGCCTCCAAGCTTGCCGATAATCCCTGGACACGAGATAGTCGGAGTCGTGAAAAAGACTGGCGACAAGACAAGAAACGTCAAAGTCGGCGACAGGGTAGGCATACAGCCGCTATTCAAATCCTGCATGAAATGCGAATACTGCCAGGAGGGCCGCGAGAACCTCTGCGACCAAGCCGAGATAACTGGCGAGACCGCGCAGGGCGGCTACGCCGAATATATCTGCGCAAGCGAAGATTTTGTCACCGCTGTGCCAGACAGCATAGACTCTGAACACGCGGCTCCGCTGTTCTGCCCTGGAATCACTGCATACAAGGCAGTCAGGGCAAGCGAGCCGGCAGCCGGCAGGTCCGTTGGAATCTTTGGCATCGGCGGCGTTGGCCACCTGGCTGTACAGTTTGCCAAGCTTTACGGTTCTAGGGTTATTGCTGCATCTCGAAGCAAGGTCCACCTGGACTTGGCAAAAAAACTAGGAGCAGACAATATGGTTGTATACCAGGAATCACAGGGCCAGTTCCTCAAAAGCCTGAAAAAAGAAGAAGGGCTTTTGGACAGCGCCATCGTGTTTGCGCCATCCGACCAGGCCATAGACACCGCAATCAAGTCCGTGAGAAAGGGCGGGACAATAGTAGTAGGCGTGTTTGGAAACGTGCCGGAATTCCTATTCTATGAAGAAAAGACCATCCGGGGAAGCGTGATAGGCTCTAGAAAGGACATGGCCGACCTAGTAAAGCTGGCGGCCGAGTCGTCGCTTAAAATTGTAGTTGAAAAGCACAGGATCTCTGAAGCCAACACAGTCCTATCAAGACTAAAGAAATCCGAAGTAGAGGCTCGAGCAGTTCTGGTGCCCTAGCCACCTTCTGATAGTTTAGTCAGAATCTCGACAGGTCGTCCAAGACTTCTCTGAACTTTCTTGGTTTTTTGTCTTTGAACACGTCAGATGCACAGTACTGCGTAGAAAATTCTCCCATCTGCTCTAGTATTGGCCTGAGCTTCTTGGCCTTGTCCGTCAATTCATATTCAACTCGGACTGGCATTTCCGGGTAAACGTGTCTTTTTATCAGGTCGTCGTGCTCCATTTCTCTGAGCCGCAGCGACAGAGTCTTTGAATTAACGTCTTCTACAGACTCTAGCAGCTCGTTGAACCTATTCTTGCCGTAAAGCATCATATCGCGCAGAATAAGAATCGTGAACTTTTTTCCTATCAGATCGAATGTGTTGTGTATAGGACACATTTTCAAAACGGATTTTGAATCCAAGTTACCTGCTTTTCACCTACCTACTTTTTTGTTACTTTCTAATTAATATAGGTTACTAAACGTAATCTAACTACCAATAGTAAGGGGGTGGTAAAATGGTCAAAGCAGCGATATTCGTGTTTGCAGATACAGAAACAAACGAGGGTCTTGGAAGGGTAGTAAATGCAATGATAACCGTCAAGGAACTCAAGCAATCAGGAGACGATGTTCGTCTATATTTTGATGGAACAGGCACAAAATGGATAGGCGAGCTATCAAAGAAAAGTCACAAAGCCAATCCGTTGTACGAGTCGGTAAGGGACAAGGTATTTGGCGCCTGCACATTCTGTGCTACCGCATTTGGTGCAAAAGAATCAGTCCAGCAATGCAACGTCCGGCTCATTGAGGAATTTGAGCAGCATATCAGCGTAAAAGAGCTCCTGTCAAACGAGTTCCATATCATGAACTTCTAAGCCAAATCCTATTTTTTTTGGAAAATGCTTACCAAGCATTTGATAGAATAGCATCCGCTGGTATAGTATCAATTTAAGCAGTAATCCCCTAACCGTGCATTTTGTGTAAAAACTGGTAAAGAGCGAACAACTACTAGACAAAGACCGAAAAACAATTCTACTTGTCTGATGTTAATCATTTGTGCTAGCTCCAATCCAGGTCTGCAGGAACTGCGGCAAGAAAACGGCTACGCAGGTATCATGTAGGACTTTGATCAGCAGGAAATGCCGGTACATCTGCGAATCCTGCAAATACGAGTTTTATCTTGATGACTGCGATGATTATCACTAGCCCCTCTCCCAATGGTTTTACGCGTGTTTTATCTCCAAACAATCCGCTGTACTGCATGGTAGACGTTGAAGGGCTAATCGAGCTCAGGATGAACGCGCATCAGCAATTCCAGGCATCCAAGCTAGTAGACGCCGCTAAGCTTTCTGAGGAAATACGGCTAAGGACGTCACCAGCAAGCTCCAAGAGGAGTCTTGCTCTTGGAACTGCAGATAGCAATAACAAAATCCGAGCTTGAAAGTTGTCATGATGCAGACAGATGCCATATACTTATCCATGAATTAGAAGAGCTGCAGTGGCTTTACAACATCATCCGGAACGGATCTAAATCTACCTCTGAGCCAGCCAATGAACTATTTGTTGAAAAATGATCTCTAGTGGCTATGCTTATGAGACAAAGACGGGATTCCAGATATACTGAGACCTTCATTTACGGGGATCGGGGATATAGCTGTTGGCCCGGACATGTCCCCACCCCGCAATTCCAAAGCACTGAATTTTGACGTGTGCACACGTCCCAAAAAATGCCCTCAGTCTTTTTTGTACTGGACGTCTGGCGTTTTTTCTTCCTTGGTCTTTACTACTATGGTGCTGCTTGCCTTGTTGAATATTCTCTGTCTTTTCTCATTTGTAAATATCCAGCCAAGGATAACGTCTATTACGAGAAGGAATGACTTGCCAAAGCTCTCGATCATCACTTCCTTTAGTTCAGGTTTCTTGCCAGAGACGTTGACTGTCTTTATCTTTAGCGCCATCTTGCCTATTGACTGACCCTTTGTGAATTCAAAGAACGTCCAGTAGGCAAAGAAGAACAGGCTTGTAGTTATGTAGGAAAGAGGACCCGCTGCGTTGTCAAACCATCTACCCGGACCATCAAACCTGCCTGGGTCCTGCATCATCGGTCCCCATCCATAGAACATGAAGGGGGCCATAACGGCGCCAAGAATCGCCCATACTGCAATGTTCACAATAATAAAGTCTATCAGCCATGCAAAGAACCTGTCACTCCACCTAGCGAGAATGATTTCGTTTGGCACTCCCTGCGGCGCGCCAGCCGAAGGATCGGTTGAGCTCATGGCGGATATACGCAATACAAGGATATAATCAACTCGAATTCTTTGCATTGCAATCCGTAGGATTAAGTGAAAACAGGGCTCTGTTTTTATATGCCGTTTGCCTTATGAAAAATAGAGATGGCAGCTTCAAAACAACAGAAGGACAAGGGTAAGAAGCAGGACCAAGAACTGACGGCTGAAGAACTCAAAGCCATAAAAGATTATGAATCCGGCAAGATGGAAACAGAGACATTTGAGAATGCCGACCACTTTCTAAAAGAGATGCACAAAAGACTAGGACGATAGCAGCTGATGTGGAAAGTTGAAGCTGCAAAAGGTTTTGAACGTTATTTACGAAAGTTAGGAAACGATGAACTGAAAAGGTTCGATCAAGCTATTGATGAGCTAGCTAATTCCAACGATCCAAGAAAGCTAGGAAAAGAAAAGCAAGGCAATCTGAAAGGTAATTTCACATATGAGATTGGAAGAACCTATCGATTGCTTTACAAGATGAACCTTGATGAAAAGAAAATTATCTTGTTGAGATATGGAACATACAAGCAAGTTTATGGAAAGGACTGACCGCTACCGTTGTTCTCCGTGGGATCCGGACCTGGGTTCAAAACGAGCCCTTTTCATTCCGGACAATGTCGGCTTGGACAGACAATTTCTGTCATAAAATAGTTACAAGGAAAAACAACTGTTTTTCAATAATTCAGCTATCCATAGACGTTTCCTCGATG
>QCWB01000062.1 GCA_013114715.1 Nitrososphaera sp. | reverse complement strand
CTTTACTCTTGTAAGGTACTTGGGAGGATTCTGGAAGTGCTTTTACAAGGAAGGAAACGAAATAAGAGGAGTAACCCACCCGTTTGAAACTAACATAGACGCTCCAAACATAGCGGAATTAAAAACATTTGAAGGATTCGGCGACCTTGTTTATCTCAAGTATAGGAGTCCTGAATTCTCGATATTCTATGATCTTCTCAAGATAGTCGACAAGGATATAGTACTTGGAAAGGCATTCCTTGGCTTTCCTCCTTTTGGAAATCATATACTTGACTTCAGCATGTCGAGGAGGTACTCCGTTGATTTTATGACAGAGGAAGACCATGAAACTATTTACGAACAATACGCCCGTTCGCCTGCCGCAGATGAGATCATGGGAAGGTGGAACGGAAGGCTTGTTTCCGACAGCGCACTAACACCGGTGACGCAGGTCTTCACGTACACGCGCGATAACATCGGAAAACTGCAGATGGAATATCTTTTCGGAGGATTGTTGAGAGGAATCTTGAGAATCACCTTGACTCCAGAACAGATGAACATGTACGACTTTACCGACTGGCATGATGAAGTAAAGATTGTTACCAAAGACTTCATGGTGGGCAAGTGGTGTTCTCCGTGGACGCAGATTCCGCTGAACTTTGGTCCAAGTTTCCTAGGCGTTGAAAGAGGGTCCCAAGGAAGCAGGTTCTCCATACGATTTACTTTGAGGCGTATCTGAGCTGCATACCTGTGTGACATGCGAATAAAGTCGGTCATGCTGACCTGCTATGGGTCACCTTAACGGTGAGGAACAGTCCATACACTTTCAATAGATATTGAAGTTTCAGATTATCTCCCGGATGACGCCTTCTAGCATAAAGCTATTTACTGCCATCAACGCAAAAAAAGACGTTTTATCAGGAATGGTAACAAGGGCTAACTTGGCAATATCGATAAGTTCTGCAATGCTAGTAGTTAGTATTTTTGGAACCGCTAACGCCTAATGCGCAATAGATGAAGATTGGCCTGATAAGCCATGTTATGACTCTGGCACTCCTTCAAAATCCAAATTAAAGCAAGTATGGGAAGAGTATTACAAGTTGAAAGGAAGAGAATGGATGGAGATGAAGAAAGTAGAGATGGATAATGCAATAGAAAACAAGAGACTAAACACGTGGTTAGAAAACGATTCCAGAAATCCATAGTTTTATGACATTTGCCTTCTTCCAATCTGGCGTCCTTGAAGTCACAGAAAAGTCTTGATATCGGAACTATATATTATCGGCTACTCAAAGTTCGTCAATAATCTATCGTCCCTACACAATTTCGTCAAGAACTTTTGTCAAGTTTAACCGACAAGTGCAAATATAACACGAGGTGCGGCTGTTTGGATATTTTGACGGCAGAATCTGACAGATATTTTGACGAACTGCAGTAGATAGATATGATGAGCGATTAGGAAACCTTTCATAGCGTCTGGGCAACATATGAAATTACCATATTTCCACTAGAAACACTAACTAAATCATTTCGAATCCACGAAATTAATGAAGCCGTAATTTTCCCTAGTCGTCCTCTGAACCGACATATTGTAGCTGTATATCTTTGGCGCGTATTCCTGCAAGACGGGCATTACGCTGTCTAGGTTTTTCTCAAGATGATATCCCGGGCTGTCTCCGGTAAACTGGAATGTTGTGTGCACTACAGGTTTGCCGTGCTTGTCTGACTCCAGCCACGATGCAAACGGGTAGAGCCAGCAAACCCCGGGCTTGTCAGGATGTATGCCGCAGTAGCCCTTGTCGTCTAGGAACCTGCAGCGCAAGGGCTTGCCGTCCTCTTCCTCTTTTTCATCTTTTTTGCGTTTTAGCGAGATCATGCTTAACGTTGTTATGATGTTGCCAAACGGCTCCTGTTCTTGCCAGCTGGATATGCCAGTCTCGTTTCTGACAAACTCGGCCTTTGAAAGATACCCCAGCTTTTTGGTAAGGACCGCAATGTCGTCTTTGGTCAGCGGCAGCCGGCCTTGCCGTTCGCAGCAGTTATGGCAGTCTGGCCAGAGGCATTTCCACAAGACAAACAGGCCGTCGTTTGTAAGGACAGGTATATGGAATATGACTCCGCTTATTGTCAGGGTAGAGTCTGCAATGTCGTCGCGCAGGCCGACTTGCAGGTCGTATAATTTTGGATCTATCTTCCAGTTCTTGCTTAATTCGTCAAGCGCCTCTTTAACCGAATTACTAGTATGCAAAGATGATTATCAGTTATAAGGCAGACCAGTTTAATTTAATCTAAAGAGCATGCTTGACAACCAGCAGTACAGGCAAAGAGAAGATCAGGACAAGGGCAAGCATGCATCATCTACAGAGAACAGGCGCATGGTCTGGGAAAAGGTGGTCTGGCCGCTGGTCCTCGAGGTTAACAAGCCATTCTTCACTCTAAAAGAATATCATGCAAGAAGAGACGAGTTTTGCCAAATAACCGGGATACCGGCGTCAAAAGTGGCCGGTGGTTTTGTCTCGCTTTTGATCAAAGGCATCATTGTCCGGGACAAGGGCATATACTCCATACATTACAGGCTGATACCGTACATGCGCAAAAAAGCCCCGCTGGAATACGGCCAGGCAATCAGGGAAATAAGCACGAAGCGGTAACAGTCAAATATCGGTAACTTTGTCGAGAAGTCGTGTGTAGCCCGGTCGTCTAGTGGCCAATCTCCATATGGTAGGGCTAGGGATTTCAGGCTCTGGATCTCATAGAGAAAAGATACCTGGAGACAGCAGTTCGAATCTGCTCCGGGCTACCATTCTTTTCTTACGGCCGTGGACCTGCGTTTACTATTTCCTTCTGCACGTCCCCAAACTTGCCAAAGTTCTTGACAAACAGCGCTGCGAGCCTTTTTGCTGCCGCATCGTATTTGTCAGTGTCAGACCAGGTGTTCCTTGGGTCCAGTATGTCAGAGGGCACTTCAGGGCAGGCAGTTGGCATGTCCAGGTTAAAGATTTCGTGATGCTTTACGCGGGACTTTTCTATCGAACCGTCTAGCGCTGCAGATACCATAGAGCGAGTGTATGCAAGGTTCATCCTCTTGCCTATACCGTAAGGACCCCCAGTCCAGCCGGTGTTTATCAGGTATACCTTGGTTCCGTGTTCGGTTATCTTTTCGCCAAGCAGTTTGGCGTATTCCTGAGCGCGAAGTGGCATAAAGGGTCCGCCAAAGCACGTGGAAAAGGTTTCCTTTGGCTCGGTGATGCCCCGCTCGGTTCCGGCCAGCTTGCTTGTGTATCCGGACATAAAGTGGTACATCGCGCCTTCCTTTGTGAGCTTGGCTATTGGTGGCATGACTCCAAACGCATCTGCGGTCAGAAATATCACGGTCTTTGGATGGCCAGCAACGCTTGGAATTATCGCGCCGTCAATAAAGTCAAGCGGGTAAACGACACGGGTATTTTCTGTCAGGCTGCCGTCCGCAAAGTCGGCTTCCCGAGTCTCGTTGTTGATGACAACGTTTTCCATCAGCGAGCCGAACTTGATCGCGTTCCAGATTTGCGGCTCATGCTCCTTTTTCAGGTTGATTGTCTTGGCGTAGCAGCCACCTTCAAAGTTAAAGACGCCGCTGTCAGACCAGCCGTGCTCGTCGTCGCCGATCAGCTGTCTTTCCGGATCGGCAGAAAGCGTAGTCTTGCCAGTGCCTGAAAGGCCAAAGAACAGCGCGACGTCGCCTTTCTTTCCGACGTTGGCAGAGCAGTGCATTGGAAATACATCCTTCTTTGGAAGAAGGAAGTTCATGGTAGAGAAGAGTGACTTCTTTATCTCGCCTGCATAGGACGTCGAGCCGATCAGGATCAGTTTTCTCTTCATGTTAAGCGTGATAAAGGTCTCTGTCCTAGTGCCTTCGGTAGTAGGATCGGCTGAGAAATCATCTGCAGAAACGACTGTAAAGTCTGGCTTGAAGTTTTCAAGTTCCTGAGCGGTAGGCCGTATGAAAATCTGTCTTGCAAACAAGTTGTGCCAGGCTCTGATGTTGATCACGCGCACTGAGATCCTGTTTGCAGGGTCTGCACCAACAAAACCGTCAAAAACGTAAAGCTCCTTGTGCTCGATGTGCTTTTTCATCCGTGCGTAAATCTTGTTAAAGTTTTCCTCCGTCATTGGGTGATTAACCTTGCCCCATTCAACAGAGTCGTGGGTCACGTCGTCATCGACTATGTACTTGTCGTCTGGTGATCTGCCGGTGAACTTGCCTGTCCGGACTGATATGGATCCAGTCGAAGACAAAAGTCCTTCTTTTCTCTCCAGAATAGCTTCTACAAGCGATGCCGTCGACAGGTTACGATAGATGGTGCCGGTTTTCAGTTCGGTCTCCAGCAGGTTTATCATACTGGCAAATTGTTGACGCTGTTATATATAACAAATGGTGAAAAAAATAAATAAGTTTCCAATTTATTATACTGAGCAAATATCATACATTACAGCTAATTTCGCTTTTCCCGTTTTGCCTTTCAGTGCCTGAAATCGCTGTTTGCGGATTTCTCCGATTCTGGGTACCTTGACTTTAGCGTCGTGATGAATTTGTTGATTTCGTCTGGCGTCAAGATAACCATGTCGTCAGACAGTTCGAGAGCCAAGCTTCCTTTGAGTGAAAAATAGTAGCTTAAAAAGATTTACCATATTAGTCGTGCTTGAAATCTGTATTTTTGTTATTGTAGCTGCCAAATTCTTTCCAGGTGTGGAGAGGAGCGCAGCTATGAAAATTCCGCTCTTATCTTGCCAATCTGCGCATCCAGCATTGCAAGAAAGTCCTCGAATTCCTCGTCCGTTGCGCTGCGCTTCAAGATCCGCCTAGTCTGGTAATGAAACGAGTTGTAGATTCTTCCAATGGCTATGCCCACTGCCAAGTCGTTGCTGCCAGCAACGAGTTTCTGGATACGTCGGATCTCTTGGCTCTTGGACAGAGTCTCGTCGATCTTTTCTGAAACCACGGCCCTTACCCTATCATCCATCTATAGCAGAGCGGCAACATGGTATTAAAATAGTCCGAACTGTGAAGACTGCAGATCCGAGAGAAGCCGGACTTGAACCTTTTCAGTCCGCATCTTTAGCTGCCTGTTTAGCCAGGCGGAGAATTTCTGATCCAGAGTCTCGCCTTTCATTTTCAGGATATCGTTCTCTGGCAGGTTAGCCAGGCGTCTCACAATTGCCTTGCTTATTGACAATTGGTAAAATTCCCATCCAAAGTTTGGCGCCGGAGACCCGGCTGAATAATCAGACAGTTCGCCTCCTACCGATTTTATCATGTTCTCTAGCATGGACAAAATAATATTGTTTGTCGACTTGTAATCCATGCAGGCCACTTGCAGGACTATTTTGTCCGGATCAAATTCCGGATGCGGCAGCCCCATCAATTATTCTAGCGCGCGGCAAGTAATAACCTTAGCAGCAGCCCATCTTGTCTGGCATGCTTGCGGTCTTTGGCTCGCGCTCAAACATGTCAATCAGGTTTATGTTAAAGAATTCGCGCAAAATGCCAAGGTATGCCTCCACAGGCGGCGGCACTTCGTCTTCGCAAGATACGCCCATGTTCCAGGCATTTATCCATATTACCATGCTCTGGAGAATGTTTACAAACCTGCGGTACTCGCCGGGCACGACTTCCATTGCATCTATGTACCTCTCTGCTAATAGCCAGGATGCGGTAAAGTCTAGGCACTTGTTACCGTAGATTGCCCGTATCTGCTGTTTTACAGACGTTGCATATTTGAATGGTTTTTTGCAGACAAAAAACGGAAAATCGATTTTTTGTGGAAGCATCATTCCAGGTGGAGACCAGACGGTCACTATTCTTGCCCCGTCCTTTAGCTGCCGTCTAAATTTCTTTACCATTGCTGCAACTATTTCAGGTTCCGTGAACCAGAACAGGATCACTGTTGCGGAAGACAGGCTGACATTTCTGATATCGTCTACTATTATCTCGGCATTTTTTATGCCGGAGATCTTTTCCTTGCTTTTGGCGGCAAGTTCCTTGTCTATTTCAACTCCTATTGCTTTTTTCACGCCAAACTCGTTTGCCGCAATTGCAAGGGAATTTCCAGGTCCACAGCCAAGATGGTAAAATGTATCGCTTTTCTTAAGGCCGGCCAGCTTGAACATCTTTCTTACAACGTTGTCTGGCAAATTGACCTCGTCTCCCTTGACCACGTCTTGTGGCAGGGTTGAAAGAAATTCGTGGATGTTCAACTGGAATCTAGATTTCAGACGGCTTATAAAAATCAAGTCACTGAAATGCCCGATTGATAAATAGTTGAAACGCAGTCAGATGTCGGCCATGGCTGCGGAATCTGCTTTTTTGCATCTGGCCATTTCTATTGGCGTACTGTTATTTGCAGCCAAGCTCATGGCAGAGCTTTTCCACAGGATTTGACTGCCGGTGGTTCTAGGCGAGCTCATTGCAGGTATTATCGTTGACCCCTCTGCGATAGGTGGCTTACAAAGAGCCGCCAGGGCAGGCAGCAGCCTAGACTTCGACGTAGACAGAACCGTTTTCGACTACAACTTTGTACGAGCCTATCTGCTTTAGTTTTTGCGGAAACCAGTTCAGGTTGCCGGTGGTAATGTCCCATTTGGCTCCATGCCACGGGCAGACCAGCTCTTTTCCGTTCAGCCGGCCTTCATGAAGCTGTGCGCCTGCATGTGTACACGTGTTTCCTGTCGCGTAAAAGGTGCCGCCGACGTTTGCAACAAGTATTTCCTTCCCGCCTGCAGTTACGTTGGTTATCTTGCCGTCCCCTATTTCGGATGTCTTGCCAACCAGTACTTTAGCCATACAGCAGTTTTCAGTCAACTGGTATTTGTAACTTGCTTATCTGGAAACATGCTTTGCGAGAATTGGGCCAGTTTTCTCAGGGAATTTGTTCTGTCTTGTCGGTCTAGCTCTGCGCCTTCTATTGCTGCAAACAGATACTGTATGGACTCGTCGTATACTTTTCTTGCAACAGGATGCGGCACGCCGTCCTTGCCACCGTGTGCAAAGCTGTATTTTACCGGGTCGCTCCAGGAAGCCTTTGTCCCGTAAATTAGATCAGATATAAGTGCCAATGCCCTGATTGTTGCCGCGCCTACGCCGGGCATAGACAGTAGCTCTTCGTAATTTTTCGGCTGGACGTCGTATATCCTGCGAAACAGGTCCCAGTTAAGGCGCCGGGGCATTTCATAGCCGGCGATATCTGGCACTTGCTGGCTTATCCACCGGTCAAGGGTGTTTGCAGAAGTCAGCTTGTAGACCGAGGTTCGCATATTGTTGGTATCCCCTCTTGCCAAGTCGAGGCTTGTCTTTTGGTTTTCCTGTGATTCTGCTGCGGTCATGTCAAGCACGTTTTGCGCTCTCGTCAGGCTGATAATGCCGGCGTGCGGCTGCAGGACAAAATTCTGCAGGCCTTCAGATAGCCAGTGGTATCTGCGCGCCATCCTGTTTTCCGGGTTCATTCCCTGCTGTACCACAGCCCAGTCGCCGCGCTCATCAAACAAGATGACATGGTGGTAAAGCGAGTATCCGTCCTGAACTGCTGCGCTGTCAACCTTGGCAGACATCCTGCTTGCACGCAAGATAGACTCTGTCTTTTGAGTCGACAGGCCAAAATTATCTGCAAGGACAGGTATGTCATGGATTGCAGACGTGGCTTTTCTGCCCTTGCCGCCGGCAATCGATATTCCGTGTATATCGGCTTTCAAGGATTGTTTCAATATCCCGGTAACTACTGTCGTGACTCCCGAAGAATGCCAGTCAAAGCCAAGGACGCAGCCAAAAGCCTGAAACCAGAGCGGGTCTGAAAGTCGCCGGAGCAGTTCTGCCGAGCCATGCTCGTCAACTATCACCTTGCACATTGCATGCGACAGTTTTATCATCCGGCGAACCAGGTAGGCAGGCGGATGGCCCGTGTGAAGCGGGAGGTTGATAAACGCGGCCCGGGGCATGCAGAGCTCTGTTCTTGCTCGATTATTAACAATACTGCTATGTGTGTTTGGCAAGGAAGGCAAGGGTCTTTTGCCAGGCGTCGGCTGCTTCCTTTTCGGCATAGTTGTCTCCAGACGGGTTTGCAAATGCGTGGCCTACACCTTCATAGATGTAGATCTCTTTGGCGATGTTGTTTGCTTCCAGCGCGCTTTCAAACTGCTGCACTGTTTCAACCGGGATTGACTGGTCGGCAGAGCCAAAGATCCCGAGAACCGGCCAGCTTATCTTGGAGATTGTTTCCTTGTCCGTCACAAGGTTTCCATAGTAGAGTATGGTTGCTGCAAGCGGCTTGTCCGTGTTTAGCGCAAGTTGCAGGGATTGCCCACCGCCAAAGCACCAGCCCAAGGACGATATTTTGGAACTATCGACGTTTGGCAGAGACGAGAGGTGCGCTACCGCGGCATTCAGGTTCTCCATTGCAGGACCCGGGTTGTCTCTGACAGAACTAGCCAGTGTTGCTGCTTGCTCGGATTCGGTTGCAACTTTGCCGTCGTACATGTCCACGGCCAGAACGACATATCCTTCCTTGGCGAGCAATTCGGCCATGTTCTTTATGTTCGAATTGAGTCCCCACCACTCGTGAATCATGACTACTGCCGGAAGTTTCCCGTCTGTGTCTGTCGGATACACCAGGTAGCCCATCGCATTGCCATAATAGTTCACGGATGTCATTTCAAGATTCATGTCTGCAGTTCCAGAAACGTGGTCCACCGTTCCCTGGCGTGCTTGGCCGTCCGTGTCATCAAATATCCGCATCACAGGGCCGTAAATCACGCCAGTACCAAAATGATCTACCGACTCGCTGTCAACCTCAATAATCAGCATCCCG
>QCWB01000061.1 GCA_013114715.1 Nitrososphaera sp. | reverse complement strand
GCCAGATGATCTTTTGCTGATAGACCTTGATGGAAAAGTGATTTGCGGAAACCTCCGGCCCACGATAGAGGCGCCTTTTCACACCGAGATCTACAGGGTCAGGCCAGACATTAACGCCGTCTGCCACACACACAACCCCTATACTCAAGGATTCTTTCTTGCCTCAAAGTTGATTCCAACAGCCGCTGACGGCGTTTATGCCCTTGCAGACAAGCCTCCTATCGAGTTTCCAAAGATACTTGGTGGGATTATTGTAATTGAATATCGGCAGCTTGGATCAAGGGCTTTGGGCAAGGCGGTTGGCGCAGTATGCCAGATGGAAGCCCTGATGCCGACAGGAGTAATTATACTTCTTAATCACGGAGTCGTAGGAATCGGCCGATGCATCCACGAAGCCAGATTCCAAGTCGATCTGCTTGAAGAATGGGCAAAGGCTCTGGCAGTTTTTAAAAGCCTTCAGTCCTAGCTGTCATCTTGGCCAGCCTGCCTTTTAGTATGTTTAGCATCTGTGCAGTATCTGACTGATTCGCAGATGCACAGAGTTTTTGGATACGATTCCATTCATCAAGCAGGCAGGTCTTGCTGCTTAGCCATTGGGTCCTTTTTTCCCAGGCTTTGATTGGATAGTCGTCATGGAAGTGAAGGTCTTCGCTGGCGCAGTATGCGTCAATCACTTCTTCAAAGGCACGCAGGACTGCATGGCATGCAACCCATGCATTTCTGCTCGATTCTCTTTCGGCCATCTCGGCCATCTGAAGAGCGAATTTCAAGTGCCATTCAAACGGCGGCAAATCTATTCTTCCTTTTTAGTTGATTCAGGCGCGTCCAGATATTCAGAGTAGAACATGGCCGCGTTGCAGTGCTTTGGCATTTCCATCGTCTGGCCACAAACCTGGCATTTCAGGTATTCTGTTTTTCTAAATGAACCGGCGAGGCTCCAAATCATAACCTTGTTATGGTGCATCGGAACGTCTTGTACAATTCCGCAGACTTTGCATGCAAGCCTTTTGCGGATGTTGTCAGATGGTATGTCTCGAAACATGGCAGCCACCTAGCAAATTCTCGGAATCGGATCGCCGGCGGGCTGCGAGACTATTCTCTTTCCCCCGATCCCGGTCTCAAGAGCCACGACGTCAAATTCGTCTGTTGCTTGGCCCATCATACTTGCATCGCGGCCCTCCGGGGTAGCCCTTAAAGCTTGCAAAACCGCCTCTGCTTTTTCTGGTACGACGGCAAAGCAGACTTTGCCTTCATTGCCCACTTCCAAAGCATCCATGCCAAGGAAACCCAGGGCGGATTTTACGTTTTCCTTGACCGGGATCCGGTCTTCTTTTATCAAGATTCCAATTCTGGATTTTTCAGACCACTCATTTAGTAGGTTGGCAAGCCCGCCTCGCGTCGGGTCCTTGGCAGATACAACCCCTCCAACTTCCAAGGCGCCCTTTATCATCCTGTTCAGGGGAGCCACGTCTGATTTCACGTCGGTCTCAAAGCCGTATGCCCCCCTTGCAGACATTATCGCAGTGCCATGGTCTCCAATGGTACCGGAGATTATTATTTTGTCGCCAGCCCTTACGTTTGAATCCAGAAGCCAAGACGCCTGAAAATCGCTTCGAAATTGCCTTACAACTTGCAGATTTCTTTCCAGTTCTTTGCTCCTTCTTCCGATTCCAGAAGTGTTTATGATTATTTTATCCAGGGCTCCCTTTTCCACCACTTTGGTATCGCCGGTTACTACGCTCACGCCGGCTTGCTCGCAGGTCTCTGCCATGCTTTGCAGGATTCTATCTAGATCCTCCAATGCAAATCCTTCTTCTATCACAAATCCACAGGACAGGGCAATAGGGTCTCCACCCATCACGGAAATGTCGTTGACGGTGCCCGCTATTGAAAGCCGTCCGATGTCTCCTCCAGCAAAGAATATCGGCTTTACTGTATACGAGTCTGTTGTAAAGACGGTTCCGTCCACAACTCCTGCGTCATCCAGAGCTTCAAGCGGAACTTCGAATTTTTTTCCAGAAAAACGTGCTAGCATGTTTTCCTTGATAAGCCGTTGCATGATAACTCCGCCTGCGCCATGAGCCAGAGTTATAGAGTTCTGCATGATACAAAAAATGTCAGCTGAGTATATCATGTTTTTGAAGACTTTTGTGCTGCAAGAATCTTAAATATAGGAGAGTAATGAAACATTGCGCGTGTCTAAAAAACTGCGGGTTGGCTGGTTTTCTTTTACCTGTTGCGAGGACAGCACCATGGTTTTCATCGAGCTTATGAACGACAAATTCTTTGAGTGGAAGGAGCTTTTGGATTTCAGCTACTTTAGAACACTCAAGGGCAGAAACGACATGACGGATCTGGACATCGCCTTTGTAGAAGGCGCGATTTCAAACAAAAAAGAGGAGGAGACCGTCAAGAAGATAAGACAGAATTGCAAAAAGCTTGTTGCAATAGGCAGCTGCGCATGCACGGGTGCGCCGGCAAACCAGAGAAACAGTTTTGATAAATCGACTAGAGAAGAGATCCAGTTCATACTGGATAGATTTGACCACAGAGAAAAAGTGTCCCAGTTGTCAGAGATTGTGAAGGTTGACGACTTTATCTCCGGCTGTCCAATGGACGAGAAGGTTTTCCTTTCAAGGCTTGACCAGTATCTAAAGGAGTTTGGAATAGCACATGCATGACAGCATGGACATCAACATAGAGCAGATAAGCAAGACCGAAGGTCATGCAGACCTGGAAGTGAAGGTCAGGTCAGGCAAGGTTCAAGATGTCAAGCTCAAGATTAGCGAGAACAAGCGATTCTACACACAGGCTGTGAGAAACAGGCATTTTGTCAGCGTTCCCCAGTTCGTATCGAGGATCTGCGGGACGTGTAGCATTGCGCACCTTACATGCAGCATGGAAGCTGTTGAAAAATGCCTTGGCGTAACTCCCTCTGCCCAGACAGAACTACTAAGGAAACTGGCCATCTACGGGATGATGATAAGGGACCATGCGCTGCACCTGTATTTCTTTTGCCTGCCGGATATTTTCAAAGTAGATTCGGTTTTTGAATTTGACAAATCAAAAGACCAGATAGTAAAGCAAGCCTTTGCCGTCAAAGGCGCTGGAAACAACCTCTCCAAAGTGGTTGCAGGAAGGGCGGTCCATGCCACATACGAACGAATAGGATCGTTCTCGCACATACCGTCTGGAGAAGAGACTTCTGTCCTAATCAAAGAGCTGAAAAGCGTCAGAGAACATGTGCTGGAACTCATCAAGATTTTCAATGACTGCGATTTTGCATTTAACAGAAATACAACCTTCGTTGCCCTGATCACCAAGGATTATAGCTTCTTGGAAGGCAAGATACAAAGCTCCAATGGCGCAGTAATTAAAGAGGACGATTACTGGGATCACCTCAGCCGCGTGGTCATACCTTATTCTCAGGCCGTAGGTTTTACGTTCAAAGGAGACGAATTCATGGTAGGCGCGCTGGCAAGGATGAACCTGAACAGAAACACCCTTCATAAAAAAACAAGGAAGGACGCACGAGAATTCTTGAAGGTATTTCCTTCTAACAACATTTACCACAACAACCTTGCCCAGGCCATAGAAATACTGCACTGCATAGACCATTCAATCCAGCTGCTAGAAGAAAACGAGTTCAAAGAAGAGGCGCCGCCTGCCGTCAAGGCAAAGGAAGGCAGAGGCATAGGAGTTATCGAAGCGCCACGAGGCACCCTTTACCATATGCTAGAGCTTGACAAAGCCGGCAAGGTAAAGTTTGCAAATTTCGTGATACCCACGGCCCAGAATCAGATAAAAATGGAAAAAGACATCGCCGCTGTAATTCCGGAAATACTTGACATGACAAAGCACGACATACACCACGAGCTTGAGAAGGTGGTAAGGGCCTACGACCCCTGCATGAGTTGTGCCAGTCACTTTCTCAGGATAAAATGGAATCGATCTTTTGTCTAAGCTGCTTTACAGCTTGATCCTTTCTCATGTTTGGGGGAACTCCAAATATCGTGACTTGTTCTACCATGCCCATCTTTTTCATCAGTTTTAGCACGTAACCCAGATCAAAGTCATGAACCGAATAGATTTTGTTGACAAGCAATAGGTCTATGTTGGTTATTACCTCCACTTTATTTATGCCTTCAACAGAATCCAGAATGTAGAGTATTTTTCCTTCGTTCTGAAGATCCTCTATTGCGTCAAATTCTTTGAATTCTATCTCTGGAAACGCCTGCTTTAATTCCGGCAGCAATCTAATGGGAAGGCTGTCTTTTTTGACAAGCGAATTTCCAAACACAAGAATTTTTCTTTCTGGCCGTACCAAGCAGCCTGCAAACAACCTGTCTAACTAGTATTCCTTTCTTTAGGCAGACTGTCTTCCGCCAAACTTTATCGACCTTGCATAACGGGATCCCAGGCTCCTCAGCTGTTCAAGCGTCAGAACATTTACAGTTTTTCCGTGGATTTTGGAGAAAATTTTGAACATGGCCCACTCTTCTAGTATTTCTACAAAGGCACGGGCTTCGTGAATACATGCACCCAGACCCAGAACGCCGTTTCCTGCAAGAATAACAGTCCTGATAGGCCGCAGCGGCTCGCCTATGCTGGCCTTTGATATCAACTCAAGATAAGGTCCTGTAAGATTGTAATCTATGACCGGAATATCTCCAAGTATCAGGGCAGCCTCGCCGTGAACCTTTTCTAGAGATCCGCCGGCAGCTGCGCATATAGTGTACGGGTTTCTGGTATGACATATTGCATTTATGTCAGGTCTTTGGCGGTATATCGCCGCGTGTATCGAGATGTCAGGGATGCTTTCCGATAGCTGCGAAGGATTGCTGATATCAATGAAACTTGGTTTAGCATCGTTTCTTGACAGAGTCCATATGCCAGTTGAGCCAGGTAGTCTTGCGCTTTGAACAGACCCGTTGGCAAAAGAAAGCCCCTTGGCAGAAATTCCCTTTGAGCAAATCGCAAGTTCAGATATCAGTTGCTTTTCGTCTTTCTGGCAGAGTCTGCAGAAACTGTTGCCCATAAAGAAAGCAGTCAAGGCTTTTGTTTCACTTTTTTGATGGGGGTTATCACTCTGTGTTCGGCCCATATCCTGCAAGACCCCTCAAGGGATATCATGGTTGGCCCCTTGGGCGTTTGGGGCGTGCATCCTTTCATGTAAAGCGGGCATTCTGTAGGCTCGCACAATCCAAGTATGACTTCGCCGCACCTTGCTCCGGGGATAAACTGCTCGTTGGCGCCCTTCTTTTTAAATCCGTATTTTTCGTATGCATCAAGATTTCTGTATTTTTCTTTTAATGCAAAACCGGATTGCGGTATTAGGGCCACGCCGCGTACATAGCCTTCAGACAGGTCAAAGACGCTGTCCAGTGCATTTTGTGCTGCAATATTTCCGTCCCAGCTAACAGACCGCGTATACTCATTTTCAAGTTTTGGCTTGTCCTCCTTTATCTGCCTCATCAACATGAGTATGCCCAACAGCACGTCTATCGGCTCAAAGCCGCAAAAGACCTCAGGTTTTCTTGTGTCCAGAAAATCAGGATAATAAGGCCGCATTCCAGTTACCGTCGAGGAATGCCCGGGGTTGATTATGCCGTCAATTCCAAGGACGGAGGATTTCAGCACTGCTCCAACTAGAGGCGGCATGTACCTGTATGACAAGATAAGAGAAATGTTTGTAGGAAGGCCTTTTTGAATTTCGTACGCAGTTGGAGGGGCCGTTGTGTCAAACCCGACGGCAAAAAAGACAAACTCTTTGCTGGGCTCTTTTCTTGCCATATTGACTGCATCGTGAATGCTGTAGACTATACGCACGTCGCCGCCGGATGGCCGGGTATCAAGTACGCTTAGGCCCTTGGATCCTTTTGACCGGGACATGTCTCCGTAAGCAAGGATGGTCTTGCCTTCCTGCGCCAGTTTGACTGCAGTATCAATGTCGTCTGCCGGCGTAATGCATACAGGACAGCCGGGGCCTGACCGGATCTCTACGCTTTCAGGCAACAGCGACCGGATGCCATGGTGCGATATGGTCCATTCATGCGAACCGCAAACATGCATGAAAAGCAGGTCTTCGTCAATCTCTTTTGCGTATTCGCAAATCTTGTCGCTTATCCTGCGGGCCAAGTCTGGATCTCTGAATCCTTCCAGCACCATCTAGTTCACCTTAAAGCTGGCCTTTGTCTTGAAATTGACGTCCTTTACAATCGCGCCCATCGCGCATTCATCTACAATCTCACATCTTTCGCATTTCCAGCTGGTGTTTGTCTGCCAGTACCTCAACATGTTTTCAGCTTCGTTGAGATCAAGTACCTGAATGGCGTATCCTGCATGTACAAGGACGTAATCGCCTTCTTTGGCCTCGACGTGTGAAATGTTTATCTGGTCCTTGGTCGTGCCGCCGCCAAAATCTATCTTTGCAAAATCCCCCTTTACGTCGACAACCCTACCTGGAAAAGCAAGACACATGACTAGACGATATCAGCCATGCCTATAAGTTTTGATCGGCTATTTGCGTGATTTGTGCAAAATCAAAGCGCCATGTTGCAGGCTATATAGGCCTGGCCAACAGAGATGCCGGCGTCTCCTGGCGGTACCTTCTCATGCTGTATGAATCGCAATCCCAAGGACTCGACTTTATTTTTTATGATTTGCAAAAAGAGATCGTTGTAGGCAACACCGCCTGAAAATCCTACAGTCTTGATCCCGGTAACTTTTGATTGATTGCATGCCATCTCTGCAAGACCCCCAGCGATGTATGAGTGGGCGAAATATGCAAGGTCCCTCGTGGAATGCCTGTTTTTGTTTTCGTAAATGTGCTGTAGGAGAAATGTGGTATCTAGCGTGTTTCTGTCAATTCTTGGTTTTATTCCAAGGTCTGTCCCGCCTATTGCCGCGGATTCCAGTTTCATGGCTGGCTCACCTTCGTACGTCCTTTCATAGCAGATTCCAAGTACAGCTGAAACTGCGTCTAGGATTCTGCCGGTACTTGAAGTCATTTCTGCCTGCTTTGTATTTAGAATGAATTCCACCTCCTTTCTGCCGTTAGTAAAGAGGTCAGATTTTGAGTATAGATATTCGTCTAACCCTTCAACTTTACCGTTGAGTATGCCTGCAGCCATCCTCAGGGGAAAATATGTGGCAAGGTCACCGCCTATCATCGGCTGTTTTGCCAGACTTGCAACACGGTTGAATCCAAGTTTGTCGCAGACGATAACCTCTCCGCCCCAGACAGTCCCATCAAGACCGTAGCCTGCCCCGTCGCAGACAATCGCAATCATGTCCAAATCATGCTCTGCCATCAGAGAAGCGGCATGAGCGTAATGATGCTGCACCTGAACCAGGCGTTTGCCAGACTCGGCTTTGATCCGCGCCAGTCTTGTAGTGTGCATCGAAGGATGCAAGTCGCACGCTATAACGTCGGATTTTGCATTGACCAGATTTTGCATCTGCTTGACAGTATCCTTTAGGAACTGGTATGTTTCAAGGCTATCGATATCGCCTATGTGCTGCGACATGAACACTTTGTTGCCCGCTACTATGGAAAAGGTGTTGTTCAATTCTGCACCAAGGGCAAGAATGCAGTCAGATGATCTGTTTTTCATGCAAATTGGAGCGGGAACGTATCCTCGCGATCGCCTGATTATGCTTGGCTTGTCGGAATTTACCCGAACAACAGAGTCATCGCAGCGCATCGAGATGGCTCGATTATGCACAAGAAAATAATCCACGGAATTTGAAAGACTCTGAAAGGCCTTTTCGTTGTCCTTGATAACCGGCGTGCTGCTTGGATTGGCGCTTGTCATCACCAAGGCAGGTTCTGGCAGTTCATCGAGTAACAGATAATGCAGAGCGGCATAGGGCAGCATGACTCCGATGTTGTGGAGTTGCGGCGAAACCAGCGGTGAAAGTGAGAAATCGCCCCGTTTTTGCAAAAGCACAATTGGCTTTGCAGGCGAGGTCAGCAACTTTTCCTCAGAGTCGCTGATTAAAGCAAATGATCTTGCTGATTCGATATTTTTGGCCATCACAGCAAACGGTTTGTTTTTTCTGCTCTTGCTTTGCCTCAGTCTGGTCAGGGTTTTAGAATTCAGCGCAGATGCAGCAATGTGAAAGCCACCAATTCCTTTGATGGCGATTATCGAGCCTTCAGCCAACAGCTTTGCTGCAAACGAAACAGGATCCTTGCAGTCAATGTACATGCCTTTGTTGTCTGCAATCCACAGGACAGGTCCGCAGCCGTTGCAGGCTATGGTTTGTGAATGAAATCGCCGGTCTGCAGGATTGTCATATTCGCCGCGGCAGTTATCGCAGGGATCAAATTCTTTCATCGTTGTGTTGGTTCTGTCAAAGGGCAGCTTTTCGATTATCGTAAAGCGCGGCCCGCATTCCGTGCAGGTGTTAAAAAAATAGCGATGTCTTCGGTCATGCGGATCCTTCAGCTCGTTGGCACATTGGTCGCATATTGATACGTCCGGCGGAACCGCAGGGCCGGAGAACTTGTGCTCATCAGAACTTGCGAGGATAGAAAAACCGTTGAATTTCTGCTCCTTGTCTGATTTTTCTACAAGAAAATTGGCATAATTTGCCAGATGGGGCTTTCTTGCTCTTACATACTCAATGAATCTGTCGATATCAGATTCGCTTCCCTGAACAAATATTTCGGCGGCAGCGTCCCCTCGATTCCTGACAAAGCCGGCAAGTTTGTTTGCGATTGCCATCCTGTATACAAAAGGCCTAAAGCCAACGCCCTGTATGATGCCTGTGACAATTATTCTTGCAAGCAAATTCCAGAATCTAGCCTGTTTTTTCAATATTTCTTACTGGCTTTAA
>QCWB01000060.1 GCA_013114715.1 Nitrososphaera sp. | reverse complement strand
CTCGATGCGGTCCAGCACCTCGAACACCCGGCCCCACGCGCGCTCGGTGGACTCGAGGGTCTGGTAGACCGCGCGGTAGTAGCCCGGTGGTGCGATGCCCTCGAGCATGTCGGTGACGAGACCGAAATACTGCTTTTTCCACTGCAGTGGCCGTGGGCTTGTCATATTTTGCATATCTGTTCAAAACCAAACAGCAGAAATAAACACACACTAAAAGTCTTGTCAAGATCGTTGTCGGATATGCTTTTCCCATAGTATGGCAGGCTGTTTATGGACAGTAGCAGTTTAATAGATTTTGGCGTGTTTTGACGAGGATCTACACACTACGCACTTTGTGTATTACACTGCAATCAGGGTTTGTTTAGCATTTGCAAAGACTGGCCTATTGATTTTCTTACTTCGTCCAATATTTCAAGGACATCCTTCTCCTCGTCGCTTAATTCGCGCTGCTCTATCTCGTTGTTGTAGTATTTCATCCAGGAATAGGTGTGCTGCAGGTTCTCAAACAAGTCAAACGACAAAATAGTCTGCTTGCCTCCAAGCAATATAGAGTCCCACATGTCGGTAAAGAATGGCTTGTAGTCTTTGTACTTTATCGATTCGTCGATAAAACGCAACTTGTTATTTAGGTCGTTTCTGACAAACTGGAGAATCTGCTGCCTGACTTTGTTTTCTTCTTTTCGCGTCTTTGCTCTTTCTACTCGCAGCTCGACGAAAATGGCGCCGTATATGATTATTGCAAGAAGCACCATCTCAACTATTAGGTAATCCCATTCTATGGCCAAATTCTCTGCTGCTATTTCTCCCGCCTTAGATATTACTATTTTTGGCGCGCTGCCCGATGGTTATTAAGTAGCATTCTGCCATGCAAGGGCAATGAGCGCAGTCAGCGAGATAATGTCGAAAGGGCTGCAAACGGCAGACCTGGCGTCAAGGCCTTCTGTGGCAGACATTGCAGACATCATGCTAAAAAACAAGATAGGCTCCGTGATTCTGTTGAGAAGCGGCAAACCGGCAGGCATCGTGACCGAAAGGGACATCCTTAGACAAATCGTCCTGCAAAAAAGAAATGCCGGAGAGACTCCTGCCTCTGATATCATGTCTTCGCCGCTTATTACAGTGCAGTCGTACGATTCCGTGGATACCGCGGCAGAACTGATGTCCAAAAACAAGGTAAAGAGGCTGCCAGTGCTTGAATCCGACGGTTCTGTTGTGGGCATGCTGTCAGTTACCGACATTGCAAAGAAGCTTGCCAAGATACTGGCAGACGACTACAACCGTTACGGCGTGCTGAAAGCCACAATGGATCTCTAGTTCTTGTCGGCCATCTGCCCTGTGTGACAGGTCTTGCAAGACCCACACCACTCGCAGACGTGCACGTTTTCATTTCCGCATTTGGGGCATATTGTCTCTGGGTTGTGCTCCTTCGTCTCGTGGTAGTTGTGCGGCTGTCGCATTCTAGTCATTTTACATCCACCTTAACTTGCTTGCGGGCCTTTATCTCTTTTTTTGGAAGCTCCAGTACGAGTATTCCATCTTTCATGCTGGCATTAATCTTGGACGGCTCTACTTCCTCTGGCAAGGAGATTTTGCGGTAAAACGACCTGTATGTTCTTTCATTGTAGACGTAATTCTTTTTCTCTTCATCGGTTTTCTGGGTGTGTTCTGCCAATACTTCAACATAATCGCTGGTAGCCCGAACGTCTACCTTGTCTTTTTCAATCCCCGGTATTTCGACTTTTATTTCGTATCTGTCGCCCTTGTCGGATATCTCGTAAAGCGGAAATCTGATGTCTTTTTCAATCTTTGGGAAATGCCAAAACGCCGGCCAGGGTCTCATCATGGTCTCTATCTCCCGCCTAAAGTCTTCAAAAACGTCATCTGCCCTGGGGAGAATTTCTGGACGTTTTGCCAGTTTCTCGGGTTTAGTCATGGCAGGCAAAACTCGGATTTTGTATTTTAACAGCAAGTATGCAGTGCAAGGCATTGCGTTTCCGTGCAACAGACTAAAATGCTGCAAAAACAAGCGGTTGGTGGTTATAAGCTTGATTACCTGAGCGGAAGCTTTCTGTCAAAATGCAACACAACGCCTCTTTTATAGTCAATCTCTACAAGACACATCTCGTCAATCGACATCAGGACCTTGGAAGTCTTTTTGCCGCAAACAGGGCAGATCTTAATAACGCCTTTTTCGTTTATGCAGGTTGCACACCAGTAACAGGATTCGCACAATTCCAAGACGACTTTGGGAAAAGTCTCTCCACTTATCCGTTCTTGCTTTGAGTCTAGACTTTCATACGGCTCTACACGGTTTTCTGGCGACTCCTCCATGAATCTATATTGTCTTT
Source organism: Nitrososphaera sp. (assembly GCA_013114715.1). Taxonomy (GTDB): domain Archaea; phylum Thermoproteota; class Nitrososphaeria; order Nitrososphaerales; family Nitrososphaeraceae; genus Nitrososphaera. Next base: position 6,525 of record QCWB01000060.1, on the reverse strand, counting down.
AGTTTAATTAAAGTGGTTTGAATGCAGTGCATTGCAATACATTCTGAGGGCATAAATCCAAAACTCTATCACCTAGGGACATGGTATCAAGAATTCTACTACCGCATGACGGAACAGGGATGTCCGACAAGGCCCTTGAAAAGGCTACGGAGCTTGCAAAGGCCATGAAATCAGAAATGCTTATCGTTCATATTGTGGACAGCCGGTTTGTCCCGCCAAGCGCCACGCTTGGATTCATAAGCGACAAGACAACGCTTGAAGGCGCCAAGGTGCAGCTGATAAAGATCCTAAAATCAAGCGCAGAACAGATGCTCAAAGACAAACTAGCCAAGGTACGGGCAAACGGCGTCAGCGTAGAATTTGTTCTGGGAGTCGGCTCGCCGGCCGAGGAAATAGTCAAGCTGGCAAGAAAGATGAAATCAGACCTGATTGTGATGGGGAGCAGGCAGTTGAAAGGCGGCTACAAACTAAAGGCTCTTGGAAGCGTGGCAAGAAGGGTTTCAGAGACTGCAGACTGCCCGGTGATGATAATCCGCTAGTCACTCAAAACGTATGTGAAGGCTCTTTATTTTTTGCATAACGCCGTCCTGGGGTCCAAACTCAAAAGTAAACCTGCCCCTTGTCTTGTCTCCGCGTTCAAACGTGACTAGCGCAGAGACCCTGCCAGATTCGGACAAAGACCTGTCCATTACTATTTTTCTGCGCATGTTGCTGTTTGCCATCACCGCCACTTTGAGAAATGGCTCTATGTTTGATATTCCATGCAGGCTCCCAACCATGCTAAACGGTTCATAAACCACTGCGTCATCGTCGAAAAGCCCAAGAGCGCTTTGCACGTCTTTCTTCTCGATGCACTTGAAGAACTGAAATACCAGATCTTCGCCGTTATTGGGCATCTTGCTTGGCATAATTGCACTCGACGAAGATTTACATCTGCGATTATTAACCTGTCGGACTGCACTGCACTTATCTTAGCAAGACTTGTGCCACTGTGGTATTGGAAGTCACGCCAATGTCCGCCTTGATGCTTGCAAGATTCTCAAATATCAGGGAAAGCAACTCCTTTGTAAATAGCGACCAGTTCTCGCCCAGGTCGTGTTGAATAACAAAGACATGCTTGCTTGAGCCTTCTATTCTGTGGTCTGACTTTATTCCAGACACCTTCATGTACTCCTCCAAAACAGAGAGCACAACCCATAAGTTGTACTGCTTTTTCATGAACAGGACAGAATCTTTCATAAGACCAAAAGCTATCTGGGCCGACTGCTTGATTATCTCGTTTCGATACTTGTCTACGTCTTTTACGCCACTTGCACGGGCTATTTCTATTGATTTGTCAATCAGCGTTGTAAGTATCTGTTTTGGAACTGGCATCATTCCTATCTTGTTTTCGTATCTGTCCCATTCTGAGTATCTTTTTAGAACCTGGTTGACAAGCACGTTTAAAGAGATCTCTCTGTTGTCGGATTCCGCCTGTAGTTCGTCAATGACGGAAGAATCTATTCTAAACGTGACGCTTCTTGTCTTTTTTGGCTGCTTGGTTCCGTCTTGCTCGGACAACGTCCATTGTTAGCTAGGCTGCATGTAAAAAGTCTTTCACTTTGTCAGCGCATCGGTCATAGAAAGTCGCTTTTCCGAAGGTCGCCTTCCAAAAGGCCACTTCCTATGTGCAGCCTGTCTATGTGTTTTGACAAGTCTTCTTTATTTTCAAACTTTGAGCCGCAGTACGGGCAGGATATCTTGGAAGTATCTACTTCTACCAATTCTACGCTCTGGCTCGGGATGTTTCCCACCACCGATCTTAGAGTCACGATGCCTACAATGCCGTCCTTGCCTAATACGGGAAGTCTTCTTATCCTCTTTTGCCTCATTATTGCAACTGCTTCTCTGACTGTAGACGATTCGTCGATGGTCAGTACGGGTGAGCTCATGACATCTTTTAGCTGGACCTTAAATGGGCCCATGTTCTCCGCAACAACTTTGTACAGAACGTCGCGCTCAGTCATGATGCCTGTTATGTCCTTTGAGCCTTTCTTATTTACGAGGATGCTTGAAATGTCTTTTTCATGCATTATTTTGACTGCTTCTGCAACAGTTGTATTTTCATCAAGGATAGTTACGTTTGTGTCAGCCACTTCTTTGATCTTCTTTGCAAGGTAGTCTGCCTGCATGCATTGATTTCTACAGCAGGTTGATTTATCAAGCATGTTTGCAGTGCAATGCACAACAATCTTAGTTGTAAAATATCTCCGCGCTAAAAGCCAGTGTATGAGCCTTGAATCGATTCCTGTATCTAACGTAATGACTAGAAATGTGATAACCGCCAAAGAAAGCCAGACCGTCAAGGCCGGAGCTAGGCTGATGGCTGAAAACGGCATTGGAAGCCTGGTGGTTGTCAAGGCCGATGATGACGGCGTACCTGTTGGAATTATCACTGAAAAAGATGTCGTAAAACTGGTCGCAACACCCCAGGACCTGTCAGTTCTGTCTTTGCACCAGGCAATGAAAAAACCCGTCATTACCGTGGATTTGGCCGCCTCGATAAAAGACGCCATACTGGTCATGCAGGCAAAAAACATCCGGCGCCTCCCAGTCGTGGAAAAAGGCCGCATGGTGGGGATTCTAACTGAAAAGGATACCTTCAGGGCCATAGTAAAGAACCAGGCATTGCTGACTGACTTGATAAGCGACGACGTCTTGCTCCAATACCGGCCAGCATACGAAAGGCTGACTGAATTTGTGATAAGTGAAATATATTTCCCCGGTGGTCAGCGTTAAGCGTGATATCCAAGATACTCGTTGCCGTCGACGGCTCAGAGAATGCAAGAAGGGCCTTAGATTCAGCAGTACAACTGAGCTCAGAGACCAAGGCAGCACTGATTATTTTGACAGTCGTTCAGCCACCGGCGATAATGGGCGTGCAAAGGGACCTGCTGGGAACTCTGGAAACGCTCCTTGAAAAGGAAGCTCGGATAATGCTTGCCAATTATTCTACTTTGGCCGAGAAAAAATGTGCTAAGGTAGAAACGGTGATTGGCCGGGGCTATCCATCCAAAGTCATCCTGAAGTCTGCCGAAGACGCGTCTGCAAACCTGATAGTAGTTGGAAGCCGCGGCCTGAGCGGCATCAAGGAACTGTTCTTGGGCAGCGTATCTCATACAGTGGTCCAGAACAGCACAATTCCTGTACTTGTAGTCAAGTGATGGTCCAATGAAAGAGCAGGGCCGTCAGCTACGGCAGAGCATAGGCCTATTTCAGGCGGTGATGTATGGAGTTGGCCTTATCCTTGGAGCTGGCATCTACGTCCTGATAGGCGATATCGCCGGCGTTGCAGGCAACGCGATGTGGATATCTTTTATCGTAGCTGCAGTAATTGCAGCCTTTACCGGCCTGAGCTACGCAGAGCTTTCGTCAGCCTTTCCAAAAAGCGCCGCGGAATACGTGTTTGTCAAGAACGCCTTTCGAAACAACCTACTTGCCTTTGTGACCGGCTGGCTGATAATCTTTGTAGCAGTTGTCTCTGCTTCTGCCGTGGCAATCGGATTTTCTGGCTATCTTTTGAACTTTATCCCGCAGGCAGACCGAACCTTGTCTGCAGCGCTTTTGATAGCGGGACTGTCCGCGATAAACTTTGTTGGAATCCGGGAATCTGTGTGGATGAACACCATATTTACAATAGTTGAATTGCTCGGCCTTGTGATAATAATTGCACTTGCTCTGTTCTTTGGATTTTCTGCCAACTATTTTGAGATGCCCCCAGCAATTCTGGACAGCTCAATGGCCGTAGGGGCAATACTTGGCGCAGCAGGCTTGATATTTTTTGCCTACTTTGGCTTTGAGAACCTGGCCAACATCGCGGAGGAGACAAAAAATCCAAAAAAGACGATACCTGCCGCCTTGATACTCTCTATAATAATAACAACAATAGTGTATATCCTAGTTGCCGTGTCTGCAGTATCGCTGGTTGGCTGGGAATCTCTGTCGTCAACAGACGCGCCGCTGTCGCTTGCCGCCGAAAAGGCCTTTGGAAAGACTGGAGTTGTGACGCTCTCTGTTATAGCCTTATTTGCCACGACAAATACTGTTCTCATGCTGCTTGTTTCTGGATCGCGGATAATCTTTGGAATGGCTTCAGACAGGGCGCTGCCACACTCGCTATCTTGTGTTCATAAAAGAACCAGGACTCCATACAAGGCCATTGTGGCCGTCATGGTAGTAGCCATCACAATAGTCGCGGTATCTGCCGGCAGCATAGAGGCTGTAGCAAAGGTTGCTGTCTTTGGCATCTTTGTAGTCTATACGTTTGTGAATCTCTCCTTAATCTGGCTTAGATACAAGCAGCCTGATCTGGACAGGCAATTCAAGTCTCCAATTCAGATTGGAAAATTCCCTGTCCTTGCCGGACTTGGACTGGCGACTTCTGTAATCATGCTGACGCAGTTTGACTGGATGACTGCCGTGTTTGGGTCTCCGGCCTTCCTGTCAGCTATTGTCTGCTTTGCAGTCTGGAGGCGCAGCCTGAAATGAGGTGGACTCTGGAGGATTTTGTCTACGGCGCTACTGACGGTGCAGTTACCACCTTTGCCGTTGTTGCAGGCGTCATAGGAGCGTCGCTTTCCCCAGCCATAGTGCTCATACTTGGATTTGCAAACCTTTTTGCTGACGGCTTTTCTATGGCCGTTGGAAACTATTTGGCCACAAAATCCCAAAAAGAGTACATCGAGCGTGAAAGGCGGCGCGAGGAATGGGAGATTGATAACCTTGCTGAGCAGGAAAAACAGGAGATTCGAGACATATACACAAACAAGGGATTCAAAGACGAGCTTCTAGAAGAGATTGTCCGGATAATCACTTCCCGGCGCAAGGTCTGGATAGACACCATGATGAAAGAAGAGCTTGGCCTGATAGAAGACAAGCGTCGGCCGTTTGACACGGCCATGACGACTTTTGTTGCTTTCAACGCAATCGGTGTCATACCGCTTGTGCCGTTTATCGCCCTGTTTGCAACTGGCTCGCTTATCTCGGCAATAGACGCATTTGTCTATTCTACGGTGTTTACGGCAATAGCCTTCTTTCTGATAGGCGCGATAAAAGGCCGGATACTACAAAAATCACTCATCTGGTCTGGGACAAACACCCTTCTTATAGGCGGAGCAGCGGCGGCAGTTGCTTTTGCAGTAGGATACCTTTTGAACACTCTTATCTAAAGATACACTGCACTGCAGTGCAATCGGGTACCTTGCACAAGAATCCTTGTTGTTATATCATTCGTTCTTGTTTCCCATTGCAATGAAATTCCACATACTTGCAGCATTGCTTGTTGCAGGAGTGCTTGCAGCAGCGTCAGTTTCAAGCGCTTTTGCCCAGGCAGACAGTGAGCTTGGAAGATACGCTATCAACATGCCGCCTGGTGCTTATGATCAAAACGCACCAATCTTTTACGACCCACAGGCACCTGCTATTCCAGCTGGAACGACAGTCGTATGGTTTAACAGCGATCCAAACCAGATTCATACAGTCACAAGTGGCACACCGGAGGCAAATCCCGGAAGCCTGTTTGATTCAGGATTCATGAATACAAATGATTCTTTCCAGCATACGTTTAACGACGCTGGGACCTTTGATTACTTTTGCATGGTCCATCCCTGGATGGTGGGCAAGGTCATAGTTGGAGACAGCTTTGAGCAGGGGCACAACTTTAAGCTCAGCTCCGGAACAGGTCCGGTCTTTGACTTTACAAAAAATGAGCGCAACTTGCTGAAATTCGAGCTGACCTCTGTCGAGGTGGCAGATGACCAGCCAGTTACCTACAAGATCATCATACTAAAGGACGGAACTGAAGCGTTCAGCGGAGACTTTCCAGTGCTTGGAAAAGACCTGTACCTAGAACTAATACCAACTGACACTGATACCAAGGTTTACGGCCCGGACATCAGTGATCCGGTGGTTGGGGCATTCCACGTAGAAGGCAAGTTCCTAAAAGACAATGCGGCATACACCATTGGTGCTGAAATAACAAAGTTGTCCGACAAGACTCCAGACGAACCGATAACCGATGGATTTGGACTGCAAATAGTCCCTGAATTCCCGGTAGGAATAGTATTTCCGCTGCTGGCTGGAATCGGGGCAATGGTGGCAATAGGCAGAAGAAAGTTCTTCTAACCTTTTCCTTTTTTAATTTTCAGATTATGTTTTTGCCTGTGTTACGTGCTTTTCGATATTCAATGTCTTTATCTTATGGTTCCCAGCGTCAAATTCAATGATAAACCTCATCCTTATCCTGCCACCTTTCTCAAAGGTCCAGACTGCGGATACCCTGTGATCGTAATCTATTTTTTCGATAGTGTAGGATATCTTTGAGCCCTTGACTGAAGAAATCATTACCTGCAAAAAGGGCTCGATTTCCTGCTTGCCTTTCGCCGCGCCTATCTTGCTGAAGGGCTCGTAAATTACTGCGTCGTCTGAAAACATTTCCAAAAGGCCAGACAAGTCGCCTCTTGAGAGCAGCCTAGAATACTGTGCAAT
>QCWB01000059.1 GCA_013114715.1 Nitrososphaera sp. | reverse complement strand
CTTCGTGCCCATAGCTGCGGATCTTACCGTGCCATCGGCGGTAACGTATGTATTCTTGCCACCTTCAAATTCTTCAATCGAGGCAAGATGTTCTCCAGGTAATATCGGCTGGTTGTCTATTTTGCTCAATTCGGACTAAACAACGTGCTGGCAAGTTATAACTGTTTATAGAATAAAAAAATGCAAATTTTAAACTTAATCATGACAAAAATTACGCGTTTCTTAACTGCAGATTGGAGCGAAGGCTAATAAAGGTATAAAGGCCAGTAGTTCAAAGGTGGTAATGTGAGCCAGAATACTTTGTCCCTAAAGGTACTGGAGGCGTACACCAGAGACGTAGGTCGCGGCGTAGCCAGAATTGACTATGACTCGATGGATTCTTTGGGCGCATCAACTGGTGATGTTATTGAGATAAGAGGCAAGCGCCGAACAGTTGCCAAATGTTTACCGCTTTACCCATCAGACGAAGGAAAGGGTATAATCCGAGTAGACGGTCTTGTAAGAAACAATGCCGGCATCGCTATTGGCGATACGGTCACTGTCAAGAAAATAAAGGCAGTCCCGGCTGAAAAGATAATCGTTGCTCCGCTTGAAGCCATACCTCCAATAGATGAGAGGTATCTAGCCGACGCGCTGGAAAGCGTGCCGCTCATCAAGGGCGACAACGTTATGGTCCCGTACTTTGGCGGCAGGCTGACCTTCCAAGTAATAGGCGTAACTCCAGCTGCAGACGCTGTCTTGGTAACCCAGAAGACGATATTCCACATCGCAGAAAAGGGCGAGACGATGAGAGGCGTTCCGCAGGTAACCTATGAGGACATTGGCGGCCTGAAAGAAGAGATCCAAAAAGTCCGCGAGATGATAGAGCTCCCACTAAGGCACCCAGAGATATTCGAAAAGCTCGGAATTGAAGCTCCAAAAGGTGTTCTTTTGTACGGTCCTCCAGGAACCGGAAAAACCCTGCTTGCAAAGGCAGTGGCAAACGAGAGCAATGCGCATTTCATCAGCATCTCTGGACCGGAAATAATGAGCAAGTTCTACGGAGAGTCTGAAGCTAGACTAAGAGAAATATTCAAGGAGGCAAAGGAAAAGGCTCCGTCAATAATATTCATAGACGAAATTGACTCGATAGCTCCAAAAAGAGAAGAGGTGACCGGCGAGGTAGAGAGAAGAGTCGTGTCGCAATTGCTCTCATTGATGGATGGCCTTGAAGCAAGGGGCAAGGTAATAGTCATCGCAGCAACAAACAGGCCAAACGCCATTGATCCGGCGCTCAGACGTCCAGGCAGGTTCGACAGGGAAATAGAGATCAAAGTGCCAGACAAGCGCGGCAGGCTGGAGATCCTCCAGATACACACGCGCAACATGCCACTTGACACAGACGTCGACCAGGACAAGGTTGCAGCAGTGACCCACGGCTTTGTCGGCGCAGACCTGGAATACCTGTGCAAGGAGGCTGCAATGAAATGCCTCAGAAGGCTGTTGCCAGAGCTAAACTTGGAAGACGAGAAATTATCTCCCGAAGTGCTAAACAAGCTCATCGTGACCATGGGCGACTTTGACAACGCGATCAAGGAAGTCATGCCCTCTGCCATGAGAGAAGTCTACCTAGAATCGCCAGACGTCCCGTGGACTGCAATCGGCGGCCTTGATGAAGTCAAGCGCGAGTTGCAAGAAGCAGTTGAATGGCCATTGCGCTATCCGGACATCTATTCTAAGCTTGGACACACAATGCCAAAGGGCATCTTGATGCACGGCCCGTCTGGAACCGGCAAGACCATGCTTGCAAAGGCAGTAGCCACGGAATCTGAGGCCAACTTTATCAGCGTGAGGGGCCCAGAGCTATTGAGCAAGTGGGTTGGCGAATCAGAGCGCGGCATCAGGGAGATCTTCCGGCGTGCAAGACAGGCAGCGCCATGCGTGGTGTTCTTTGACGAAATAGACTCTATAGCTCCGACCCGGGGAATGACCGGCGACAGCATGGTAACAGAGCGCGTTGTCTCGCAGTTGCTTACAGAGCTGGATGGCATTCACGCCTTGGCCGGAGTGGTAGTCATTGCAGCAACAAACAGGGCAGACATCATCGACCCAGCCTTGCTTCGACCTGGAAGATTCGACAAGATAGTCTTTGTGCCGCTGCCAGATAAGGCAACTAGGCACAAGATTCTGGAGATTCATTCCAAGAGCAAGCCAATAGGCACTGACATCGACTTGACCAAGGTAGCAGAACTGACAGATGGCTTTAGCGGGGCAGACACAAGCTCTGTTGTAAACACCGCCGTGTCTCTTGTGCTGCACGAGTACCTTGCAAAGTACCCGACTCCAGAGGAGGCAGGCAAGCACGCAGCTGAAGCTCGCGTGACGATGCGCCACTTTGAAGAGGCGGTCAAGAAAATAAAGACACAGCGCGAAGGAAAGCCCGGCGAAAAGCTACCAATGCAGTACTACAGGTAGCCGGTATCCACTTTTTCCTTTTCAAAATATTTTTTTGCGTTCAAAATAATGCTGCAGAAATTTTTTTCGGGGAAATGTTTTTTAACTGTTGGTTTTATGATAACATCACTTAAAAAAATTGATGGAAAATTCGCAGCTTCAAATCGTACCGAAAACCATACATCCGCTGAATCGTTTTGTAACAGCGCTTGACGTAAACAGTCTTGTCGCAAAATACGGTACACCACTTTATCTTGTTGATGAAGAGACCCTACACCAAAAGGCAAGAGAGCTTCATAGAGCTTATTCTGGCTTCAAGGGCCCAGTCAAGGTGGCATACTCTATCAAGGCGAACTTTACACCTGCTGTTGTCCGCACATTTATGAAAGACGGGATGACGTTTGACCTGACATCGCTTGGAGAACTCCACTTCATCAGACAGTGCAACGCTGACCCGGAGAACGTTATCTACACCAGCGTCACTGAAGAGCAGGAAGAATATGAACAAGTCCTGAAATTCGGAGCCAAGAGAATAGTCGTCAGCTCGTACAAGGGCATGATAAATCTAGCCAAGGCGGCGGCAAAAATAGGATCGAGGCCTCTGACCATGATTCGAGTCAACCCAGAAGTCGGAGTAAAGGCCGAAGTCCGCGCCTCGTACAAAAACGGCAAGTTCGGAGTGCCATTTAACGGAGGCACGATTGACAGCGCAACAAAGATGGTCAAGCACATGATGGAAAACGATCTGCTAAAGTTCGAAGGATTCCACTTTCACCTAGGATCGCAAATAACAGACTTTTCATGCTATACACACGCCCTAGACAAGATGGATGCTTTTATGACCAAGATGAAAAAGGAGCATCCAAACTTCCATGTCAATACGTTTGACATCGGCGGAGGAACGCCTGTATTCTACAACGACCCAGTGCCAACTCCGTCAGAGATGGCCAAGAACCACGTCGACAGGCTAAACCAGCTTGCAGAGACCCATGGCATCTTTACTTTGATGATAGAATCCGGCAGATTCCTAGTAGCTGAATCATCAATCCTAGTATCAAGGATAGTAAACACCAAAGTGTACAACGATCACAAGATAGTCATAGTTGACGCCGGCTATCACATACTGCTTGATGCTGCACTTTTAAAGCAGGAATATCCGCAAGAAATAGTCCCGGTAATTGATGGAAGCGACAGGATCGCGAGCCTTGTTGCCCCGATCAAAAACACCCACCTGGCTGGCAGACTCTGCGACACATACGACGTGTTTCCTATCTCAAAGGCCTCTGACCTGACAGGCGCGGACGTGGGCAATTATGTCTCGTTTTACAACGTCGGGGCGTACTCTGTAGTGTTCAACATGCCGTTCCACTGCCAGACAAAGCCGCCAATAGTGATGAAGGACAGCGACGGCAAGTTCCGGCTGGTCAGAAAGGGCACGACATACGAACAATTATTCCAAGAAGAAGGCGGCGACCTGGCCTAATTTTTTACAGGTCCCATATTTATTAACAGTCTCCACCAATTCTTTTTCTTGGAAAAGCAGATCCTAGTCATCGCGCTAGGCGGCAACGCGATTTTCGGCTCAAACATCAAACCCCAGCACCTGGCAATCAGGTCTGCAGCAAAGGACATCGCCAAGTTGGTGGATGCCGGCTTCGGATTGGTAATCACACACGGAAACGGCCCGCAGGTAGGAGACGCTATCCTGAGAAGCGAGTTTTCAAGCGCAGTAGCTCCATACTTGCCGTTGCATGCCTGCGTTGCAGAGACGCAGGGTATGCTTGGCGCGCTGATCCAGGCTGCCATTATGGAGCGTACCAGAAGCAGGATTGCCTGCCTGGTGACAACTACCTTGGTATCAAAAGACGACAGAGCTTTTGCCAATCCAACAAAACCAGTCGGGCCGGTCTATTCAAAGCAGCAACTGCACAAGTTTCGAAAAATCCACCCAACTGCCGCGGTAAGAGAAATAGAGCCAGGCAAGTTCCGGCGCGTAGTTGCTTCACCGGACCCTATTTCTATAGTAGAGAGCGACACAATCCGAGACCTTGTCCAAGAAAATATTGTGATTGCCTGCGGCGGAGGCGGGATCCCGATAACTCTGCAAGGAAAAAAGGTCGTGTTTGAGGACGCCGTGGTTGACAAGGACCTGGCCAGTGAAAGGCTTGCAACGGCCATTGGCGCCTCTAGATTTGTCAGCCTCACCAACGTCCTTGGCGCGTACACCAATTTCAAGAGCAGAAATAGGAGGCTGTTAAAATCAGTAGATGCAGAGCGGATGCGCAAGCTGCTAGCTGCTGGCGAGTTTGAACAAGGCAGCATGGAGCCAAAGGTGCGAGCCGCAATCAGGTTTGTCAATAACACTGGCAAAGCCGCGGTAATTGCCAGCCTTGACAGAATAGTCCAGGCTGCCAGCCTAAAGTCCGGAACAATAGTATACAAAAGATAAATCCACGGCAAGTGCGTATTGTGCGTGGAAAGAAAGGCAATCATAATCGGCGCGGCGGGAAGGGATTTTCATAACTTTAACACGTTTTTTCGGAATAATCCAAATTACAAGGTAGTAGCGTTTACCGCGACTCAGATACCGTACATTGAAAACCGGACCTACCCGCCAAAGATGGCCGGCAGCCTGTATCCCGACGGAATACCTGTTTTCAGCGAAGACAAGCTGGAGGAGCTGATAAAACTCCACAATGTAGACGATGTCTTTTTCTGCTACAGCGACATTTCCTACGAAAACCTGATGCATCTTGCTTCGCGGGCCATTTCAGCAGGAGCGTCTTTTGGTCTTCTTGGGACAAAAGACACGCAGCTTGTCTCTAAAAAACCGGTTGTATCGGTCCTTGCGACTAGGACCGGGGCCGGCAAGAGCACAATATCTAGGATGGTGACCACGGCAGCCAAAAAGGCCGGCCTAAAGCCGGCAATCGTGCGACATCCAATGCCTTATGGCGATCTTGGAATTGCCGTTCAGCATTTCAAGACCTATGATGATTTTGCAAAATACGGCATCACAATCGAAGAAGAAGAGGAATATTCAGACCACCTGGCAATGGGCATTGACGTGTTTGCCGGCGTGGATTACGGCTTGATTCTGGAGCAGGCCGAGCAGGCTTGCGATGTCATAATCTGGGACGGTGGGAACAACGACTTTTCGTTTTACCGGCCTGATGTGACAATAGTTGTTGCAGACCCGCTCCGGTCAGGCCATGAGACGAGATACCACCCAAGCGAGGTAAACGTCCGGCTTGCCGACGCCGTCGTGATAAACAAGGCCAACGCCGCAACAAAAGAGCAGATAGCTAAAACCGTCGATTCCTGCCAGCGGTTAAATTCAACTGCAAAATTCTTCCAGGTAAATTCCGAGGTTACTGTAGACTTGCCCGAGCTTGTCAGGAACAAATCCGTGCTTGTAGTTGAAGACGGTCCGTCGATAACCCACGGAGAGCTCAGGCAGGGAGCCGGCGTGTTTGCCGCCAAAAGCCTGAACTGCAGGCTAGTCGACCCGCGGAAAAACGCGATTGGCTCGATAAGAAAAGCGTACCAAAAGTTTCCCTGGATGGGACCAGTCATGCCTGCGCTGGGCTACAGCGCCGAGCAGCTATCAGAGCTTGAGGCAAGCATAAACAAAACGGACTGCGAAGCAGTGCTTTTGGGCACGCCGGCAGACCTTAGAAAAAGAATCAAGATTGACAGGCCAGCTGCAAAGGTTGCTTTTGAAGGCCGTGATGCCGGCAAGCCGTCCTTTTCCTCGTATCTGGATGAGGTTTTTGGCAGGATCGCAAACTGACCATACGTATTTTAGGCTGACACAAGGCCACGCAATAATATGGCTGAAGACAAAGTGCGTGCCCACGTCTTTGTCAGGGGCAAAGTACAGGGCGTGTATTTCAGGCAGAACACACAGATAGTTGCCAAGCAGCATGGCGTCTTTGGCTGGGTCCGAAACCTCGACGACGGCCGCGTGGAAGCAATTCTGGAAGGCGTAGCCGATAAAGTAAGCAGGGTAGTAGAATGGTGCCATAAAGGGCCTCCTGCAGCCAGGGTAGACGACTTGCAAGTCAGTTATGAAAAATACACCGGCGAGTTTTCTGATTTTGAAGTAACCGGCTAGCGGATTTTTGCAAAGGCCTCTGATATCGCGTTTTTCATTTCTTCTACGTCCTGCCTGGTCTTGATTGCTGTTCTGGCCGGCGGATTTTCTCTATCCGATCTTAGCTCTACTACAAGATGGTCAACAGCCGGCTCGACATCAAGAAAAGTGCGAAAAGTCATGGTCTTGGCATAAACTATTCTGTGCGGGCGCACCTCTTCTATCACGTTGCTTCCAAGCGACATGACAAACCTGCGAAGCTCAAGCAACGCAGCTTTTGTCGGCTCGTCTAATTTCTCAAGATGGGCTTCAAACGGAATTCCGCCGCCGGAAGGTAGAAAGCCGAATTTGCTCATATCCTGATCCTGATGCCACTTTTCTTTAGGTATTTCTTGACCTTGTCTACTGTTGACTTTTCGTAATGGAATATCGATGCTGCAAGCGCTGCATCGACGTTGGTCTTGGCAAAGACGTCAAGCATGTGACGCGGGCTTCCGCAGCCTCCGGAGGCTATGACAGGAATCCGGACCAGCTTGCAAATAGCTCCGGTTAGGTCGATGTCATAGCCGTTTTCCGTGCCGTCGGCATCGATGCTTGTCAGCAGAATCTCGCCGGCGCCACGCGACTCGACTTCCTTGACCCACTTTGTAGCATCAAGGCCGGTGCCCTGCTTGCCGCCGTAAATCATCACCTCAAACCAGTACTTGCGGTCTTTATCCTTGAAGACCTTTTTTCCTTTGCAATCTTCGCAGTACCTTTTCTTTACGTCAACTGCAACAACTACGCATTGCTTGCCAAAAATCTCCATCAGCTGCGCTATCAATTCTGGATTCTTGACTGCTGCCGTGTTAATCGAGACTTTGTCTGCGCCGGAAAGCAGGATGTCCCTGGCATCTTCTAGTCTGCGTATGCCGCCTCCTACAGTAAACGGGATATCGATAACGCTTGCCACCTTTTTGACCACGTTTTTCATGGTATCGCGGCCCTGCTGCGATGCGGTTATGTCAAGAAAGACAAGCTCGTCGGCGCCCTGGTCGCTGTATTTTTTTGCCAGCTCTGCCGGGTCGCCGGCATCCTTTACGTCGGCAAAGTGTACGCCCTTGACTACCCTTCCGTTGTCCACATCAAGGCACGGGATTATGCGCTTTGCTAATGTCATGCCACTGCCTTCACCTTTTCAATGCTTATTTTGCCGTCGTACATCGCCTTGCCCAGAATAACTGCGGAGCAGCCTATGCTTTTTACCCTTATCGTGTCTTCCACGCTTGAAATGCCGCCGCTGGCTATTATCCTGGCTTTTGACGCCACGGCTGCTGCAAGCGTTGTCACGTCAGGCCCCTGCAATGTGCCGTCGCGCTCTACGCTTGTAAGCAAAAACTCTTCGATGCCCATTTCCAAAAACTGCGCCAAAGCGTCTGATACCTTGACGCCTGAAGACTCTTTCCAGCCCTTTACCATCACGTTGCCGTCAACTTGGTCGATTGACACCACTATTCTGCCGGGATATTTTTTTGCCAGCTTTCTGACGGATTCTTTATCGCTGTAGGCCATGGTACCTATCACTATTCTGGCAGACTTTTCCAGGGCCTCCTTTGCCGAATCGTACGACCGTATTCCGCCGGCCCTCTGCACAGGGATTTTTACTGCTGCAGTGATTTTCGAGATAGCTTCATCATTGTTTCCAGTACCCAGTGCCGCATCCAAGTCCACTACATGAAGCATATCCGCGCCCAAAGCTTCCCATTTTCTTGCCATCTCTGCCGGGTCGCTTCCATAGACAACCTTGTTGGCCGGGTCGCCCTTTACCAGCCGGACGACGCTTCCGCCCATGATATCGATAGCTGGAATGACTCTCATTTCTTTCCCGGCTTTTTGGCGTCTTTGCACATCTTTATGAAATTCTTTATCATCTTTGAGCCTATCTCGCCGGACTTTTCTGGATGGAACTGCACTCCGACTAGGTTTCCACGCTCAACTACCGCCGGGATGTCGACTCCGTAGTCAGACGTGGCAACGACAACGTCATCTTTGGCTGGCGCGGCCCGGTACGAGTGGACAAAATAAACCCACGAGCCTTCTTCCACGCCTTCTAAAAACCGGCTTTTTTCCTTTATCTTCAGGTTGTTCCAGCCCATGTGCGGAATCTTGACCTTCTTTTTTGGCAGCATCACAACATCGCCGTCGATTATCTTCAATCCGTCTAGCTTGCCTTCCTCGCTTTTGTTAAACAGCATCTCCATGCCAAGGCAGATCCCCATGACTGGCATCCCGCCATCTATAGCCTCTGTCAGCGTTGGGGCATCTTTTTCAATGGACTTGATGGCTGGATCAAAATTTCCAACGCCCGGCAGCACCAGCCCATCGTATTTGTCCAAGTCCTTCATGTCGTGGA
>QCWB01000058.1 GCA_013114715.1 Nitrososphaera sp. | reverse complement strand
AGGCCCATAAACAGGAAACAGGGCATTCCGTGCACGTGACCGAATTCATAGTCACTGGCAGAAGATAATTAGCCTTTCCTTATCCCGCTAAACGGCGCGTTGAGTATCTTTTTTCTTGTTATTCGTACCACTTCAAATATGGCGTTTCGAAGTGTGCTAAATTGATCGCCAAGCATGCGGATCATCACGCCAGAATCGTTTGGCAGTATGGTTGCGCCGGCATACAGATTGGCAAAGTTTCCAAGAGCTTCGTTTATCTGCTGATTTAATTCTTCTACGTGTTTTTTTGGCGTCATGATGTACATGTTTCCTATAGTCTCGTAGCCTTCCATGACTCCAAAGTATTTCATGTTGCGTTTTTTTGGCTCCAGTATTGCCACGTCTACAAAACGAAGGTCGTCGTTTTGGTTTTTGCCGACGGCTTTCATGTAGCAGATATCGTACTGGAAAGACTCGCCGCTCGCTACACGGCCTGGAACCATTATTTCTGAATACAGCATCGTTGCGCTGTCGTGGACCTTGATGTTGGCTATCTGGTAAAACCGCGAATTGATATATGGAATAATCTGGTCAGGGATATACTCAAAGTAGCAGTCTTCTCCGACGTCGATGTTGACTATTTGCGTTGCATAGTTTTTCTCCATCCTGTAGACCCGGGTTGCTCCCTGGGTGGTGATATGGGCAGAGGCATTGTTTCGCAATGTGATGTCCATTCTGTATCTGTCTCCCTGCAGCATGCCGCCGGACGGAGAGATTATGTACATGTATGCCATTGACGGCAGGGCCTCTTCCTGGTACAGGGCGCGCTGCGTGTACAGCGGGACCTTTGAGTACTGCTCCTTTACCGAGGTCTTGCCGTTGTACTCGTCTCGCTCAAGCCGAAGCAATAGCCCGCCAAGTTTGCCTGGCCGGCCGACTCCAAGCTGGTCTATTTTGCCGCCGTAGGCCTCAACCTCAGGCGGGACGTTGTCTGGAGTGTAATGCTCCAGATCGGCTGTGTAGTTTTGGCTCATTTCTTGGCAACGGCCTTTGGTGTTTGTTCGAAAAGGACGTCGTGCATTATGTGGTCAGCGACTTCCTTGGCTCCCTGACCTGTCTTGCAGTTTACAAATACGTACGGCTTGTTTGGCCTGACTATCTTGGCATCTCGCTCCATTATTTTCAGGTCAGCTCCGATGGCTGGCGCCAAGTCTATTTTATTGATGACAAGCAGGTCTGCTGTTTCTATTCCCAGCCCTCTTTTCCTTGGGTACTTGTCGCCGCTTGAAACGTCGATGATATAGATGAAATAGTCAGCCAGAGCGGGGCTGAACGTGGTGGTGATGTTGTCGCCGCCGGATTCAATAAGGATAAGGTCAAGATAAGGGTGCTTGCTTTCCATCTCCTCAACTGCTGCAAGGTTCATCGACGGGTCTTCCCGGACAGCCGTGTGCGGGCAGCCTCCAGTTGCAAGGCCCACCACCAGGTCTTCTGGCATTAGCCCCTGTTCGGTTGCAAGGTTCTTCCTCATCCTGTCGGCGTCTTCACGCGAAACTACGTCGTTAGAAATTATCCCGACCTTGTAGCCTTTTTTTGCAAGTATCGGAACAATTACCTCAATTAGAATAGTTTTGCCGGAGCCCACCGGGCCGCCGACTCCAACTCGTGGTATACGTTTGTGACTAGACATGACTCTTTCTTCCCCAGTCAAGTAATAAACATTTTAGACGACATTTTTTCATGAGATATCTGCACGATATCCAGCTGTGGGCAAAACTGCCACATGCCTTCCAGCGGCCGGTCTATGAATGCGTCTATGGCATGCGCTATCGACGGCTTGAGCTCGTTGATTATCCGCTGTCCGTCAAAATGCTGGAACATGCCAAGTCGCAGCGCCGCGCCAACCATGCTCATCGAAAAGGAATACAAAAGCGCCAGTCCTGCCTTTCTCTTTGGTATAGACATTGCGTTGCAGGCCAGCGCCAGGGCAACTGGATACGAACCGTGTGCTTCTCCGGCCTTTATTGCTGCAGCATAATCATTGATTATCTTATTGTCTGTGATGAAATAGTTGACGCAGCGAAGCATCTGCGTGCCGGACCTAGTGGAAGCGCTTCTTATTTCCTTGACCAGCTTCATTGCATGAATCGTCCTGTCTACTGCAATGACGCTCTTCAGGTCCCCTTTGGATGCAGATTCGTACGCGTTGCCAAGGGCCGTGCAATCGGCTGGCCCTATCTGGTATTCGACAAATACCTTTATCAGATCGCGCAGCTCTTCAAACGTCATCTTTCTTTTGCTGTAGAACAGAGCTTCAAGGCCGTTTGACATTGTGTACATGCCTGTAGGAAAAAACGAGTCGGAGATTTGCAGCATGCCCAGATCGGAAATATCAGTGCTCATGTACGTCCATCTCCTCTTGTGGCTCAAAGACCATCTTGTCTGCCCGGACCTCCAGATGGTGCATCAATTCGCCAAACATTTTTTTGAACATGTCTATCTCTGAATCCGTCTGGATTGGAAAGATTATCCGGTCGTCTTGCAGTTTTATCGGCCGGTGCAGGTTTCCGATTGTATGTCCGATCCGAACAGGGACCTCGATTGCATCTTCATCATGAAGATGGGTTATCTCTACCACTGCTACTTTTTCCGGCTCTAGCTCTACTATAACCATCTTGTCGTCTGTCAGCAAGACGACGTCACCGTGCCTCATGTGGCTTCCGTTTGGAAGTGTGAGGGCAATGTCTGTTCCCTTGTCTGAGGTTTTTCGCATCCGCACGCGTTGGGATTCAAGCCTGTTTATCCGGATTGCTTCGCACTTGGACGACATTTTCTTGTACTTGTCTTTCATGCCCTTGTCTCTGTAGATGTTTCCAAGTATCGATTCTGCAGTTATCAATCAGGCAGCCTCCTTTTTTATCTCTCTTTTATCCTTGACGGCCTTCATCATGTCTGTCAGCCGCTGCGTATAGTCCACAGGTCCCAGATTGGTGTATGCGGATCTGCTGACTATTGCAAAAAGCAGCCCATCGCTGTCCATTTTCACCTTGGCGCCCACTTCGAATTTTTCGGCAATGACGCATTCGGTTATCTTGTGATCCGGAAAGTCCAGGTTCAGGTGAGAAGCAGGATCGATTAGGCCGGACATCTCTTCAATCTTGCCGGCTGCGACTGTAACATGCCGTATCTTTGTTGCATCTATAATAACCATGTTCTCGTCGATGTTGGATTCTTCCACGCAATGCCTTATTTTCAATAGATCTACCTCTTTGTTTCAGAAAGGGCCTGCGAGCTCAGGTCTTCGGCTGCCAAATTCCGGTCTATTCTTATCACGGATTTGGCAATATCGCCGGCTGCAGACAGGGCCATTGTCTTTACCAGAAGAGGATCAATGATGCCCTTCTTCCACATGTCCACCGGATCGCCGGTATTGATGTCAATGCCGTATCCCTTTGGAGATGTTTTGGCACTCATTACCTTTTCAAGGCCGTTAAAGCCAGCATTAGTAAGTATCTGCCTCATGATGCTTTCTAATGCAGCCGCAACCACATCAAGTCCAACCTGCTCAAGTCCCTTCAATTTCATGCCCTTTACTTTGTCTATTATGTGCAGTTCTGCTGCTCCGCCGCCAGGAACAACTCCCTTGTTCAAGGCTGCCTCTGCAGCGTTAACTCCGTCTATTGTAGCGCGCCACCGTTCAAGTGAAGTCTCTTTTGTCGATCCGGTGACTATCATCGTCACAATGTTGTTGCCTGCGCCGCCTTCCACGTATATCAGGCCGTTGTCCTCGTCTTCTCGGATTCTGTCTGCCTTGCCAAGTATGTCTGATTTTTTCAGGTCGTCTGTAACTCGGACAGGCTTTGCTCCGGTATATCTGATGAGGTGATCAATTTCTTCAGTGGCTACTCTTGCAGCAAAGATTCCTCTTGCGACAAGCATGTCTTCAACGGCTTGGTCGACTTCTGGTGATGCAATAAGCACAGTATTGGCCCCTGTCTTTATCATAGAATCGACTATCTCTTTGGATTTTGACATGCGGTCGTTTTCCATCAGCAGGATCTCCTGATAGTTCTTGTTTTCCTTTATCCAGGCTTCCTTTACTGGTTTCAAGTCGAGTTTTGTTATCAGTATTCTGGCTCCGTTTATCTCGACTGGAAGCTCAGGATCTAACCGGCCCCGCTCCAGCACAATTCCGTTGATTATCTGGTCTTCCATGCTTGTCTTGCGGATGACCATTATCGATTTGTTAAAATCGTACTCGCCGTCGTATTTCGCGTTCTCGCCGACGTTTCGAAGGGCACGGATTACCATCCTTGCCAGGCTTGCCCCGTCAAGCTTTGATGCAAGGGAAGTCTTGACCACGTGTTCCAGCTCGATGTCGTTTATCGCAATTTTCTTGGACTCTTCTTCTAGCAGGGCGCAGGCATGTTTGACTCCGCTTTCAATGCCTTCAACGACCTTGGTTGGATGGACGCCAAGCTCCTTGACAAGACGCTTGCCTTCCTTTATCATCTCGGCGGACATCACCACGGCCGTGGTTGTCCCGTCTCCGACCAGCTGCTCCTGCCGCTCGGCTATCTCGACTATCATTCTGGCCACAGGATGAATAGCCTTCAGCGAAAGAAGTATCGTCACGCCGTCGTTTGACACGTGCCGGTTCATGGCCTGGTCTATCAACAGTTTATCAAGACCTTTAGGGCCCAGAGTGGTCCGCACTGTGTCGGCCACTGCCATCACGGCATTAGAGTTTGACTCTAGCGCGTTGTATTCCACGTTCTCTGCAATCGGACGCCAGACTCCAAAATTAGATGAAGACATGACTAACGCTTCCGTCCGGATAAAGATAAAGATATTCAGGTAGTTGCGCAGTTTGGTTTTTCAGATTCCAAATTTTAATTAGGGAAAAAGAGAAAAATGAAAAAAGTTGGGGTGTGGTTTTGTAAACCTACGCCATGAAGTATCTTTGTGCTGATGACAGTTCTGTAGCTGGTTCCACAGTTGCTATCTTGCCGTCCATCTTGACTTCGTATGTCTCTGGATCGATGGTTATCTTTGGTGTCGCGTCGTTCCACATCATGTCTTTTTTGCTGATGTTTCTGCAGTTCTTCACTGGAAGAGTTATCTTTTCCAGGCCAAGTGCCTTTGGAACTCCAAGCTCCATTGACCTCTTGGACATGAAGGTGTACGACGTATTGTGGACTGCCTTACCCAAAGCTCCGAACATTGGCCTGTAGTACACTGGCTCTGGTGTCGGCAGTGATGCGTTGGGGTCTCCCATTATTGACCACGCGATGAATCCGCCCTTGAAGACCATCTTTGGTTTGGCCGGGAAGAAGGCCATTGGATACATTACAATATCGGCGTACTTGCCCACCTCAAGCGAGCCTAGGTAGTCTGCCACACCATGCGTAATAGCGGGGTTGATGGTTGTCTTTGCAATGTAGCGTTTTGCCCTAAAGTTGTCGTTATCTTCTGTTTCTTGCGGAAGTTTGCCGCGCATCTTCTTCATCTTGTCTGCGGTCTGCCAAGCGCGGATAACGACTTCGCCAATTCTGCCCATGGCCTGACTGTCTGAAGAGTACATGCTTAGCGCTCCTTCGTCGTGGAGGACGTCTTCTGCTGCTATGGTCTCTGCCCTGATTCTTGACTCTGCAAAGGCAACATCTTCTGCCACTGCAGGATTCAAGTGATGACAGAACATCAGCATGTCCAAGTGCTCGTCTACGGTGTTCTTTGTGTACGGCCTTGTTGGGTTGGTCGAGGATGGCAGCGCGAAGGTTTCTCCGGCTATTGCCATTATGTCTGGCGCATGTCCGCCTCCCGCGCCTTCTGTGTGATAGGTATGAAGGGTTCGGCCATCTATTGCATTGATCGTGTCTTCCAAATAGGCGCATTCATTGATAGAGTCCGTGTGTATGGCCACCTGGGTGTCTGTCAAGTCCGCCGCTCTCAAAGAGGCGTCAAGTACTGTTGCAGTAGTTCCCCAGTCCTCGTGATCTTTTAGACCACAGGCTCCTGCATCTATCTGTTCTAACGCTGTCGCAAGTGAAGGGTGCGAATCGTTGCCCTTGCCAAGGAATCCCCAGTTCACTGGAATGTCCTCTACTGCTTCAAGCATTCTACTGATGTTGAAGGTGCCCGGTGTACAGGTTGTCGCATTGGTTCCGTCCGCCGGACCAGTTCCACCGCCAATCATGTTGCAGATACCGTTGCTTATGCCGTCAATGTACTGTTGTGGCGAAATCATGTGTATGTGCGTATCAAAGTGACCAGCAGTGCATATCGTGTGCTCGCCGGCTGTTGCTTCGGTGCAAGCCGAGACCACCATGTGGGGGTTGACCTTGTCCATGGTAAACGGGTTTCCTGCTTTGCCAACTCCGGCAATCTTGCCGTCCTTTACGCCAATGTCTGCCTTGACTATGCCCAGCACAGGGTCGATGATAACTGCATTAGTTATCAGAAAATCAAGCGCCCCGTTCTTGCTGGTAACTCCAGAAGTTTGTGCCAGACCATCCCTTAGCGTCTTGCCGCCTCCAAAGACACATTCGTCACCCGGCGTGATGAGGTCTTTTTCGATCTGAACCATCAATTCAGAATCGCCAAGCCTTACCTTGTCGCCGGTTGTCGGGCCAAACAGGTCCGTGTATTGTTTGCGTGTTAGTTTCAGTACCAATTTTTTCTCCTCCTATGCTCCGTTAAAGCCGCGCTCCTTGGCTTTTTGCACTGCACTTTTCATGACAACGCTTGAATTCATGCTGCCCATCGTAAGCCCGTTGAAGCCAAAACATACTCTGGATCCACCTAGTTCGCAGAGCTCCACTTCCTTGCTGTCGCCTGGCTCAAATCTGACTGATGTTCCTGCTGGAATGTTCAGTCGGTAGCCAAATGCCTTCTCGCGTGGGAAATCAAGTGCTCGGTTCACTTCAAAAAAGTGCGTGTGTGAGCCAATCTGGCAGGGCCTGTCTCCCTTGTTACTTACGGTGATCTTTATCGTCTTTCTGTTGGTGTTACACAGAACAGGGTCTGACGATAGTATATATTCACCAGGGATCAAAGTCCTGACCTCCTTTTTTTTGACGTTGTTTTTTTAGCTGTTTTTCTATTTGCCATCCATCTCACCTATTGGACAGGATCATGCACGGTAACCAGCTTTGTGCCGTCTGGGAACGTCGCTTCCACTTGTACAGTGTGTATCAGCTCTGGAACTCCAGACATGACCTCGCTTTTCTTCAGGACTTTTCTTGCAGACTGCATCAAGTCTGCGACGCTTTTTCCCTCGCGGGCGCCTTCCACCACGTAGTTGGCGATATATGCGACGGTCTCTGGATAGTTCAGTTTTATACCTCTTTTTTTCCGACCTTCAGCAATTTGTGCTGCGGTCCAGATCCACATTTTTTCCATTTCTCTTGGTGCAAGCATCATTTTGCATGACCTCGTAATCCAATATCGAAAAGAACTATTTTAGACTTTGAAATTGAATTTGTTGAATAATTATTGTTTTTATATTGAATTAATCAAGTTGTAGCAAAGTTAGTCGACGTCGGCAGATTTTTTATACTCAGTAGCAGGTCATGTTAAACGGCAGGACCACTCCAAGCCAGAACCGGATCTGCTCATAGTTTCCGTCCTTGTTGACTGGCAGCCTAAAGTCGTAGGTCTTGCCGGCTGTCTTGATTGTCAGAAAGTTAGAGACTATTGCCCGGCCAAACATGTTGGTAACGGTGGTCTCGATTCCTTTTCTGAAGATAAGCTCTTCAATTTCCGAGAACAGTATTTGAAAGGCAAAGTTCTCTCTTTTTGCGAGCTCTTCTGGCGAATAGTTTGCCTGCTTTCTTATCTTTGTTGGATCGGCGTTTTTCATAGTCAGAAGGTAGGGATACGGCGCAAGCCCGGCGACAAAACCCAGGTCGGCAAACTTGGTTATCGCGCTCTTTTTTGACACGATAATTCGTGATGTTGTAAAATCCAGTGTGCAGTTCTTTGCCCAGCCGCCCTTTTCTTCAGAGCTTAGCCGGAGAAGAACTTCTTCTATGTTGTTTTTGTTGCACCATGAAATAAAGATCTTTACTTTTTCGGAATCTGACTTGCCGCGAAGCTTGTTGTCTGAATCAGACATGAACCGCTCAAAGTCTGCTATTTGCATCAGATCATCTCCAAGAAAAATAAGGGGAGGGGCAACCTCGATTACGGTCTTGACCAGCCGATTCCAGCAGGGATGTTCATGAATCCTGATGTTGCCAGCAGGAACACCCAGGCAGTGAACACGAATGGTCCGGTTAGCGCAGGCAGACCCCAGTTTCCGAAGAACCGTTGTAGTCCAGGCATCAGGAACGAGCAGCCGACGGTGGCAAAGATTGCCATCATGAACGATTGCGGCGTCAGAGGTATGAAGCTGGTCAGGGCTATCATCACGAGCACCTGGTTAAAGCCGTGCAGCCCAAGCCGGATCTCTGCCGTCGGAAGCTTTTGCAGGATTGCCATCGCGGTTCCGATACCGGAGCCTATCATGGCCATCGCGCCGCCCAGGTAGAGCGGCGAGAATTCGTCCCACTGAGCTGTGTATGCGTTGGTAAACCACGGTCTGTCCTGTGCCACTGCTCCGGTTGCGTCGACTAGCATCGGGGCAAGCTCAAACGAAAGCGTGAGGCCCACGACCCAGAATAAGCCTGTCTTCCAGTTCTCCACGAACGTTACCTGCGAGACTCCCTTCAGGACAGAAATGATGAATTCCTTTCCTGTCCACTTGTAGTTGTCGCTGTTGTTTGGATTGCTGCTGCCTTCGATGGTGACTTCTTTCGCCGGCGGCGGTGAAGGTGGCCAGATGTCGTGTCCGAACCTCTTTACCGCGTACATGAGTGCCCATGTTGTGAATATGAACGAAGACGTGAAGCCTGGGATAGCCCAGGAATTCGCAAGCCCGTCCAGTATGAACATGTCGCCCATCACGTGTGCAAAGGCCATCCAAGTGAATGCAGTTATTGCAGCTCCAAAGACCGAGATGAAGAAGGTCGCCTTGTTAGCCTTGACGAACGGTCCTGACCAGAAAGCCATACCAGTCAGGATAGAGTTATAGCCAAAAAGACCAAACGTCACCAGTCCATATGGAGCGCCAGCCAAGATTGCTATACCGGCTCCGATAAGCCCCGACAGAACCATCATGAAGCCTGCCTTGCGTGATGCCAGAAAGACACCAGCGAGGATCAGAATTCCTGTGACCGGGGAGCTA
>QCWB01000057.1 GCA_013114715.1 Nitrososphaera sp. | reverse complement strand
GCTTGTATATAGCAGCAGACGGCATAAGTCCAGAATCAATAATCATGTTTCGCTCTTTTACCGATAGTGTCATCGGCCTGAAGAATGAGCCGTGGATGGATTGCCAGGTAATGTACTGCCAGCGCAATTTGCAGGCTTCAGCTACCGAAAAGTGATGATACAAAAGGTTGGTTATCTGAAATTGGGTCTTGACCTTCCAGCCTACTGGAAGGTTTATATTGTCTCTGGAGCTTACAGAGACATTCGCCTATGCCTGGAAAGCGATATTTCATTGGTGAAGTAGCCAAAGAGCTGGGTATTAGCCCAAAGACGGTCCGCTGGTATGAAGCGCAGGGCTTTCTTAACGAGCTTTCGCGGACTGAAGCAGGCTATCGTTCATTCAATGCCGAAGACAAACAGCGATTGCGATTCATTCGGAAGGCTTTCGCATTGGGTTTCAGCAGCAAGGAGGTCAAAGATATTCTTGAGCTGAGGGCGCATGGTACCTCACCGTGCGAGCTGGTCATCGATCTAATCGGTAGTAAGATAGACACGATTCAAGACCAGATCGAAGACTTGCAACAGCTTGAGAAAAAGCTTCTGGAGCTGCGCAGGCAGTGGCAGAAAAAGAGAACTCGAAATCAGAGCGATAAAGGAATTGCCAGGGTTTGTCCTTGTATTGAAGAGGCTGAAGAATCGAAAGGAAGGAGGAGATATGAGCAGCAGGAGAATTGAAATATTCAGTGCCGGATGCCGTCTCTGCCAGGAGACCATCAATCTAGTAAGGGATCTAGCGTGTCCGTCTTGTAACGTGTCGGTGTTGGATATGAACGATGCCAGAATTGCGGAAAGAGCAAAGAAGCTTGGTGTTAAATCGGTGCCGGCAGTTGCAATTGATGGTAAATTGGCAGGGTGCTGCGACGGAAGAGGTCCCGATGCTGAGACGCTGAAAACAGCCGGGCTGGGGCAGCCTCTATGAAAGATACTTTCAAATCAGTAGGGGTGATCAGCGGAGGTATAGCGGCAGTCGTGCCGTTTGCCAAGTGAGGGGCGTGCACTACAGCCGCCGGCGGCGTGCTGACATCTTTAGGGATTGCGTCAATCGGTATTGATTCATTCTTCTTGCCGGGTGTAGCATTCCTGTTGTTGGTAGGATTATTGGGTTTCTGGAGGTCTGGACAGATTAGCGGGCGAAAATGGCCTTTCTGGATCGCCGTGATATCGAGTGGTGCAGTTCTTGTCGGCCGTTTAATCGAGTCGCCGACTTGCTTGTGGATAGGCACTTTTTTTCTTGCTGTGGCATATGTCAGTGACCAGCTAATGAAGAGAGGCGTGCGTAGGGCTGATTGACGACATAGAAAGCTATGATTGCTCATTTTATTCTTTATGTTCGCGACCAAAAGACCAGCACGGAGTTCTATACGAAGGTGCTGCAAATGGCACCCACTCTAGATGTGCCTGGTATGACTGAATTTCAGATTAACGAACATTGCATACTAGGACTGATGCCGGAAGCAGGGATCAAGAATCTGCTTGGTGAGAAATTGCCTGATCCAACGGCTGGAAGTGGTGTGCCACGAGCAGAAATTTATCTTCTCCTGCAAGGCGCAAGTGAGTACTATGAACGTGCATTAGCTTTTGGAGCGGTGGACCTGAGCGCTGTTGCCGCTCGTGACTGGGGAGATACTGTCGGCTACTCTATGGACGCAGACGGGCATGTACTTGCTTTCGCGCAAAGGACTAGTCCTTTCTATGGCAAGTAAATTCAGAACACGAACTTGAGATACTGGCCTGGTATCCCAAGATCTAAGCCCCAAAACTTGTGATACCGGGCGCGGGAAGTGCTAGGATCGCCTTCGAAATTCTTGAGATACCAGGAATTGAAGCAGGACATTCAGCGCTTGAAAACCATCTCTTTGAAAGCTCCAGAGAATCAGCTCCGGAAATACACGACCTGGCTCAAACGTCAGCCGCTCTCAGACTCGACCAGGCGATCCTATGGCAGCCGGGTCGGCCGGTTTCTCGACTATCTGGCCGATACTGGCGAGGACCTGGTCGGTCTTTTCAACTCGGACCGCGAGCTCGAGCACGTACTGAAATCGTATAAACGTCATCTCAAGGTGAAATCGAAGCTCAGTCCGGCGACCGTCAACGCGCATCTCACCGCTATAGACCATTTCATCCAGTACAACGGCCAGGAGCCTCCAGAAGTGCCCAGAGAGGACTTGCCTAAGGAGGCTCCTCGGGCACTCGAAAAAGACGAACAGAGACGCTTCCTGAGGGCAGTGGCCGGCTGTCGTAGAAGCATTGACCGAGGAGTCATTCTCCTCTTGTTTTATACGGGAATTCGTATTGGCGAATGTGCCGCGCTCGACGTGGATGACGTATTCGTGGTCGGTCGGAAGAGGAAAGTGGTAGTCAGAAGCGGAAAGGGAGATCAGTATAGGGAGATCCCGCTCAACGAGGAAGCCGCGAAAGCTGTCCAGCACTGGTTGAAGGATCGGGAAGAGCGATTCAGCCAGGTTGCGGTGGAGCCGGCTCTTTTCTTGAATCCGCAGGGTCGCAGAATGTCCACGGCCGCCCTGGACCTGATTGTCCGGAAGGTCGGAGATGCTTGCGGTCTTCCTATTTCTGCGCACAGGCTTCGACACACGCTCCTGACCAACCTGGTCCGCAACAAGACAGACCTGGTCATTGTCGCCGAGATCGGGGGGCATAAAAAGCTGGAGACAACCAGGAGATACACACTTCCGAGTGCGGGTGATAAGGAGAAAGCAATGTCCGATTTGTTAGATAGTTAGAAGTGTTCAGTGTTAGTTCTGCTCAATGGTTAACGTTTGTCAAGTACCATCTCTTCTCTGTCCTGGATTTTGAGTATTCATAGATTACAAGAAGGTTGTCATCAAAGGTTCTTACATATCTGACAGACTTTAGTGCCTGAGAATTTCTTTTGAAATCAATCACCAGGTGATTAACAGAAGACTCTGTTACTGAACCGGTAAGTAGCTTCCTTTTTGAATGCAGTCTTGGTCCGGTATCTTGAACGTATAAGATGGTGTTTTTGTCTTGTGGTATCAACGTCAAGAATCGGTAAATCATCTTGATATCGGGTTTGTTTTTTGTGGAATGAGCCGACACCTTTACTGTGCGGCGAATACCAAAAAGATTTCCGTGCAAAGCAGGAAGCCAGGACTCTTCAATAGTGCCATTCTTTGTGTCTACCCTCCAACGTCCGACCATGAAACTGGGGATTATCGTCTCGGATTTCTTCATTTCAGTGTTTGCAACAACGGGCAAGGCCATTAATCCAATCGTTGTTGACATCAGAAGAGATGCAGCTTTTCTGTACTTTTTTTCTTTTGAGGCTCTGGGTTTGGCGGTCTTTGATTGATACACTTCAATTCCTCAAGCTAGACATGGTAAATTGTCCGAGACTTCATGTATCTTGGCTTAGTTGCTGGACTTGTGACAGATGGAACTTTTGTTCCATTTGCTGGAGCTGATCTGTATTGCCCACCGCATAGATCCAGTCATGCTGATCTAGTTGAAAGGTTGGTTCAGGAAAAGCGATAGTAGATTCATTGCGCTTCACGGCTGTAATAGTTGCGCCTGTCTCGGCTCGGACGTTTAACTCGGCAATGCTTTTGCCTTCTAATTCCTGAGAGGTCACTGTAAACCATAGTCCTATTTGACTGTCACCGAATTCAATACCAGTACCTGCTTCAAGAGCCTCTATATCAGGCTGAAAGATAGCATAGCGTCGTGAGCGTATCACGTTCAAAGCGCGATGAACTTCGTTAAATGGACGCTTCAGGCTGTGAAGAACAAGGCGTGTGATCTCGATGCTTGCCTCAAACTCAGGCTGTACGATTGCATTTACACCAGCAGAGCGAAATAGAGGGATATCGTCGTTTCTTTGAGCTCGAGCGATAATTCGAAGTTCAGGGTTTCTTTGTCTGGTGAAGTTTGCAACAGCCTCTGTTGTTAGGGGATCCGACATGGTGAGGACCAGAACGGCTGCATCTGCTATTTGAGCCTTTGCCAAAGTCAATTGATTCATTGCGTCACCATAAATATGTGGAATGCCTTGAACAGCCAGGTCTTCAATAATGCTGCCATTCAATTCGATTACGATAAACGGAATTTGGAATGCTTCCAGAACAAGTCCAAGGTTTCTTCCTGTCCGGCCGAATCCGCAGATAACTACATGATTTTGCAATCCTTCGTGCTGTAAAGCATTTGGTCGACTGGTTTCCTTTTGAAAATGGTGCTTCATCAATTTCGGTACGATGGACATCAATGCAGGGCTGGCGATCATAGATACAATGGCTCCTGCAAAAAAGAGGTTGTATATCGGATCAGTTATCAGCTTGTATTCATGACCCATTGTAAGAAGGATGAAAGAAAATTCTCCGATCTGACTCAATCCAGTTCCAATCAGAATGGCACTACGAATACTGGTTGTAGCAAGAAGCGCTGTGATCGTACCAATCAATGCTTTACCGAGAATCAATAAAAGCACGAAAGCTGTTACCTGTAGCAAGTTCTGAGAGATGAAAACAGGGTCAAGAAGCATTCCTACGGAGACAAAGAAAAGGATCGAAAAGATATCGCGTAAAGGCGAGACGTCGTGAAGTGCCTGGTGCGCGTATGTGGATTCGCTCATCATGAGTCCAGCCAAGAACGCTCCAAGAGCGATGGACAGACCAAGGTATTGGCTCAGTAGTGCTATTGCCAGGCAAAGCACTAGAATTGTGAGGAGAAAAATCTCCTTTGCATTGGCTTTCGCTGACCGCGCAAGAATCGGTGGTATGACCCGTGTTGCGCCCAGCACCACAAAAAATATGAAGATGATCGCCTTCAATCCGGATAGGAGAAGACCAGTATAGTCAGTTTCCGAGGTACTCTGAAGGACTGGGAGAAACGGAATTATCACGACGAGACTCAGATCCTGAACCAGTGCAAGTGGAATGAGAATGCGTCCGTGAGCCGAGTCCAACTCACCTCTATCTACCAGGGTTCGAGAGATGACAACACTGCTTGAAATCGCGCAAATGCTTCCAAAGAGAAACCCTTCTGCCGGGCTCGATGCTAGACCTGTTAGCGATGCAATTGCCCAGCCGGCAATAAGAGTGAGGAGAATCTGTGCAGTTCCTGCAGAGAGAATTCTTCGAGCGGAGGACAGGACCTGTTTCAGGGATAGATCGACCCCTAGTGCAAACAACAACATGGCTACGCCAAACTCTGCCAGGACTTTTATCTGTTCGGTCTGGTGAATCCACTTTAGGACATATGGGCCTACAATTACGCCGGCTAGCATGTATCCGGCAATTACAGGTTGTTTGAATCGGATGCAGATATGACCGGTAACGAGTGCTACCGCCCAGATCAGAGCGAGATCTTTTATCAATGCCAATTCAGTCATCGTTAGCCTCTTGCTTATGTCTATCTGAATGGGTTTTCTTTTGTGACTTCAAAATTCGATAGAGTGTTTGCACGGTAAAGACTGACAGCAGGAAGGCCAGCACGTTCGTCAAGATCCTTATTAGGAGCGCAACACTTTGAGCATGTGAGCCAGTGCTGTGGAGAGACCATGCATAGGTACTGGTGAACAACACTGAGAGAAGTAGGTAAAAAGCGGCTCTTCGCATGTTTGAAACTCGTTCTCGACTGTATGCAAGGCATTTGCATTGACTTAATCGCGGTCGTCGTCTTTACCTTGTTTCTCAAAGATTTTGATTACTAAGCTGAGCTCGATTACGAACCAAAACATTGCACTGGCATAGATTGTTAGCTGACGATCATGAGTTGTGAACCAGAGACCAGCAGCAATCAACGCGGTGGCTATAAGGCTTATGAGAAGACTCTTAACAAATGGATTCATGGAGTTACCTCTGATTTTGAAGAAGTGATGAAGCTGTATTGAGATAAATGGCGAGAGTAGTCAGGTCTGCCATAGCAAGAGTGATTGGCCCAGCCGCAATCTTAGAGTTTTCATTGATCGCATGAAGAAGTGTAGGAATACTGAGACCGAGAAAAGAGGCACAGACTATCGACAGGGCGATACTTCGAGCAATTACTGATGCGGCTTGGTGGTTACCTTGAATGAACACGGTTGAACCAACCAATAGTCCGCTGGCAATTCCAAGATAAATTGAGCTGAATAGCTCTAGCTTCAGCCATTTCAAATAGTTCTTTAGTGTCGGCTTCAGATAATGTAATCGCTGAATAGTGACGGTCATTGATTGCATGCTGACACTTTCTCCAAGACCCAGAACAAGGGTCAGAAAGAATGTGAGAACCAGCATGGCATCTAGAGCTTCTTCGTACTGTGAAGCAAGAACTGCACAAAGTGCGCCACCAGAAATAGTGGCCAGCAACCAAGGAAATCGATATCGAAAGGCTACCAAAGACGATTTATTGGCTACTTCTGACAGGCTGAAGCCTATCAGTTGGAACGTATCCTCGATTTGTTGTCGTTGGCTGAAGCTCAATTGCTCTTTTCGAAAGAAATTGATATCGACTACGCCAAGAAGAATTCCATCTTTGTCTGTAATGGGGAAAGCCAGGTATTTATGGCTTGCAAAGAGCTTACAAGCTTGTAATACCGTAGCGAATTCCGTGAGAGTAACCAGTCGGTCCTGCATGATGGCAGTAAGAGGTATGCTCGGCGCAGACGATAACAGGAGTCTTGTTGGAATCACGCCTAGTAACTTTCCAGCAGCGTCGGTTACGTAGAAATAAATCAGTTGCTCGCCAATTTCTTGTGAGCGGATAAATTCTAGGGACTCTCCTACATTCAGCCTGCTGTCAAGAACCAGAAAGTCTGTTCTGGCGAATTGCAGCACAGGTTGAAAGTAGTGGTCCTGCAATGCTTGGGGCATAGCTGAACCTCCATTTGATTGTGTGGCAAGCGACGAGCTACTGGTGGAGCGTGGCTTGCAGTGTATTTAGGGCAGTTGACTTAAGCTGTCGACTACCGAAATGGGTTCTAAGATGCTCAGGGCTGTATTAACAGTTCATGCGCTGGTTTAGGAGCCATAGCCTGTTCCTGGCCTGATAATTCGTAAATTTGTGATTTGCAGAATTCGATTGGAGGGCCGGAAGCAGGGCGCAAATTGAACCAAAGTCAGGAACTGAAGTGTCTAAGATTCTGGTTTCTTCAGAACTTTTTTTCGCTTCCGTCTTGGGCTGTTTTAAAAGAAGGGATAGATGCTTTATCGCCGAAGATTGATTTCGGACTGTAGAGCAGCTTGTCGGATAGTAAGCATCTGCGAAGCTCGACACAGCAGGAACTATCTCAAGAAACGCTAGAAATAAACCAAGAAACAGCGATATGTAAGGTTTTTGCATTCTGTTTGATATATTAGCCTGAATTAAAAGGAGTAGCAATTACGGCATGTGGTGCTTCTCTTGTGGTTTGCGCCTGTCTTCGGTTCGAGAAAATTTTGAAGCAGAGTTATACTGAAGCCGCTCTTCTCTTTGCAACACAACCCCTCTGGACAAGAAGGAAATGCTATGAGAGGAGCCAGTGAAGACCATGATAGATTCGGTTATGGGTTCGCAGACCTTGGTCTTGGAGACCCATTCGATTATGAAATTGGCACCGGTTCCGCCGGTAATATCATTCTCGGGAACAACAAAATCGGCTGTAGCAAGAGATTTCAACAGGAGAGGTTTGTCGATATATTCCTTTAGAAGACTGCCATCGGTTCGATAATGTCTTACAGAGGTGAGGATGATTGGTTCTTGTAAATCGGTGTTTCGAATACTGACTGTCTCAGCCAGATTCAGAAGCCTTGTATGATCGGAATAGTAGATATGTGCATATACAGGCAGATAGATGGTCTCATGGATAGCAAGAGGGGTTCCGTCTTCTAGAGTTGCTGGTCGTAGATGCAATTGCCAAGCTTCTGGTCTGTCGAAATTCGATGAGATTGTTGAAGCATGTTGGCAAGCAGAGAGTAAAAGTATCGGGACAAGGCCGATCAAAGATCTCCCGAGGCTGCTGTACTTTGTAATCTTGAATTTCATCATTGTAAATTGAGTCTTGTCAGGGGGCTGTTAGTATTTCAAGTGCTTGTTGCTCTTCTTTGTTAGAAGAGTCATCGCTATTGGACTTGAATGGCTCTTTGTCGCTCTTGGAAGAAGAAGATGAAGAAGATGGAAGATGTAGTTGTGGTTTGGTTGGATGATTTTTTTTCTTTGTCGATCTTTCCAATCGTCGGTTCCATCGAAGTTCATCTGGATTGGAGATGTAAAACTGGAAATGCTCAAGGTCCATTTTGAAAGCTTCCGGCGTTACTTTCAGGAGTCCAAAAAAGGGATTGCTATAAATGCTCCACAAATAGATATTGAGCGAGAGTATGGTTGCACATGCGGCGGTCATAAACATTTGCCCTTTCCTGTTTGAAGTACCAAAGGAGTAAGTGAAAATTATGGTGCTGGCGCCTCCCGTAAGGATGATGATCCAGAGTATTGGTGGGACCATTGTTCGGCAGGTTACAAGTCGAATACGGCGGCAGTCATTCATTTGCTCAGCCGCTTCGAGCAACGCCGGATAGATGTACTGCTCCCGAGTTGTTTGTGGAGTGAAAGAGATCACGTCATACCACATCTCATCGAGAGCTTCCCAAGCTGGTCTACATGATTCTGGGTTCTCCATTGAATCCCATTCGTCATCGAGCACGGCTTTTACGTATTGAAGACAATTAGCCTGGAGAGAGTGACGAAGTTGATCAGGAAGAGCTGTGGCGAGACGAAAAGTGTCAGCGACAGCAACTGCTTCCTTCTCGACATTAATACGTGACTCTTGAAATCTGTCCATGGCATGAACAACCAGCAATCCCAGGAGAACGGCGTAGAGCGTGCCGGTCACTTGAAGCAGGGGATCAGCAACCGGGTTGTTTTGCTTGAGAGTTTCCGCCTCAAATAGCTTTTGAGTAAAGAACAAGCCCAAGAGAGACAAGCCAACTGTGATTGCCGCAATAAGGAGACCGTAGAGAACTAATAGCATTCCTTGTTTACTCCGGGTAGGAAGTCATTTGTATTATTGCGCAGGATGACTGATATGGAATTCATGGCTCTGACTCCAACGGTGGGAGAATTCTGAATCGGTATCCAACGCCGGATTCAGATTGTAGGTAAACAGGACGAGAAGGCTTTTGCTCAATTTTTTGTCGGAGCCCAGCAATAGCAGTGCGAAGGTGGTGACGATGCTCGTTTGAGATGGCTCCCCAGACTTCTTTGAGAATCCTATTGTGTGTGACGATTTGGTCGGCTTTATCTATGAGTAAGCGAAGTATTTTGAACTCGAGCTCAGATAGACTTGCCTGGGTCCCAGCGACCTCAACTGTCTTGTGATTGATATCAATTTTCAAATGACCGGTTCTTAAGACCCCAGGCGG
>QCWB01000056.1 GCA_013114715.1 Nitrososphaera sp. | reverse complement strand
CGAGTACTGTGCTATTGCTTGAAGTAGCACATTACCTGTACAACGTTTCATCGGCAAACAAAGAAACATTGGGAGAGAAACTCCTGAGATTCGTCAAACTATCCAATATTGTTGTAATTGATTTGGATTTAGAACTGTATGGCGATACAATAAGGATCCTTTCTGAATTGAGTGGAAATGAAATGCCTTTTGGCGGCAGGGACGCAGGTATCATTGCCATGATGAGAAAACTAGGAGCAGACACCATAGCTACGCACGACAAGGACTTCAAGAGACTGGAAAATCTATCGAACATCAGAGTAGTCGATCCCGCGATTTCTTGATCGAGTTGCAGACAGTGTAAATCATGGCAAGCGTCATCTCCGTGCTTGACCAAATGTTCTATCGTAGAGACTTAGATTAAAAATCGTCCAGTACTGAACAATAGAATTATTTCAAAACTCGAGTTTAGAAACATCACGATACTGGCCGCTTTATCCACACCCTTAAAGTTTCTATCCAGAATGCAACGGTTCCAGCCAGAGCAAAGCCGATTGCATACACGTCTAGGTTATTGAAATTAAGAACAAGGTAGGCTATCAGCATCGTCGTGAAAAATGCCGCAAAAAACGACAGCCGTGGGACCGCTATGCCGCCAATGTTGACAAAGGCCTGTAGTACTCCGACCTGGACTTTTTGCATGATGTAATACCTGCCGTATTCATCTTGTGCCACAAGTGCCAGAGATACCAGCTTCTCTATGTGGTAGTTGGCCACACTCGGGCTTGAAAATTCCAACTCCCTTTGCACCTCACGGATTCCGACAGGCTCTTTTCTTTTTATCATGTACATGTAGACTTGGAGAGTCTTGCCCTTTAGCTGGTCTTCTATCCTGCTATCAGACGGAGTGTCGCTTGACAAGTCCTAGACAGACAGCGCAATCCGGGGCACTTAAACGCTATGAAGAAGTGGCGCCGCTGATCAGACTCGAACTGATGACCCACTGGTTAACAGCCAGTTGAGCTTCAAAGCACATATCGCGCTTTTGGATTTGCTCTACCATGCTGAGCTACAGCGGCGCATCAGTAAAGCAAAATCAAGCAGAAAATAAATGTTCGCTTGATGATGCAGGGTATGTTGAGCATTACGCAGCTAGTCCGATGAGCTGCGTCTTACACATGTAGAAAGAGATGTTGTATTACAGACTTGAAAAGAAAGAAAAGGCTTACTGCATGCCGTCTTCACGGGCGAAGATATACAGCCCGTCAAGGAAGACACGCTGGTCCTTGTCCTTTATCTTTGTCGACTGCTCGATGTTTGCAGCAGTTTGCGAGACATCTTCGAGGCTTGGGCCCTTTACTAGCACATCCTCGCCGGCCACTTCGACTTTGGTAGCGTCGCCGACTATTTTCGACACTCTTGAGGAACGCTCGCCAAAAAAGTTCTCGACGTGGACTTCTTTGCCCTTTATCTTGACAGATATCGGAAAGTGTGCGAATATCACCTTCAGCTTGTAGGTGTAGCCTTTTTCAACACCTTTTATCATGCTCTGGATGATGCTTCTTGTTGTGTTTGTGACCGCCAAGTCGTGCTTTCTGGTGCCGTACGGCTTTATGACAACTTTGTTGCCTTCAACCGTTATCGACGCAGGGATCCGCATAAAGTCCTTCTTTACGGTTCCGAGTTTTCCCTTGCAGACAAGAACGTGACCTTCCTTTGTCATCTTGACAGAGGACGGGATTTCGACGTTTTCTATTATCTCAGTAGACATATCCTACTAAAACTCCTCCAAGACCCTGAGCCTGCGCTTCATGGTGTGACATGATTCCCTGGCTTGTTGAAACTAAGAGTATTCCCATGTTGTATGCTGGCAAAAACTGCCTTTCCCAGTCAAAGTAGCCGTTCTTCCTCACCGAGAAGCGCGGGGTAATGATTCCGCACTTGTTTATTTTTGCCAATAGCTGGATTCGGAACTTGCCGGCTCTGCCGTCGTCTATTTGCTCGAACTCTCCGATGAAGCGGTGCTTTTGCATCACGCGGAGGACTTCGCTTGCAAATTTTGAGGACGGTACTACGATGCATTCCCTCTTGCGTCGGGACTCGTTGTTGTATATTGTTGCAAACAGGTTAGCTAGAATGTTTAGTGCTGGCATCCATATCACCTATTCGTATTTTATAAATCCCAGGCTGTTAGCCACTTCTCGGAAACACTGTCTGCACAGCATCAGGTTGTATTTTCTTACAAGTCCGTTATATGAACCGCATCTCTTGCACCATCTTGTTCCGCGTCCGTGAGTTAGTTTCTTTCTTCCTGTCTCTTCATAGTTTCTTGGTTTTGGCATTGTTATTGAACCTCCACTCCATACTGTTCCTTGAAATAATTCATGGCCTCGTCTTTGGTTATACGGTGTTCTCGCCCAATCGTGCTTCGCTTTCGGCTCTTGCGGGCAATCCGGTAGCCAGGCCTGCTCAGGACGACGTTTACGTCCATACCAAAGATCCCGATTTCCGGATTGTATTTTGTACCTGGGATGTCGATGTGCTCATGAATTCCAAGCGAGATGTTGCCGAAATTGTCAAACGAGCTCTCCTTGAGCACGTTTTTCTTTGCGGCAAATACGCGTTTTAGAAATTCGATTGCTGTATCGCGTCTTAGTGTGACCATGGCGCCTATCGGCTCGCCCTGGTGGATGCCAAAGTCTCTGACTGTTTTTTTGGCGCCACGGACTGACGGCTTTTTGCCGGTCAGTTCAAGGAGTGCCTTTCTTGCCTTTTCCATCGGCTCGCCAGACTTGCCGACTCCGATGTTGACAACCACCTTGTCGATGATTATCTTTTTCATGCTGTTTGATACTACTTGACTCAATCTAGTTCACCTTGATTACAGGGCTGTCCCTGCCGACAACCATTACCATGTCCACGGGAAGCTCGACTGACCTGCCCTCAAACGATACAAGCACTCTTCTTGGAAGCGAGAATATGCCGTCCTTGATTTCGTCTATGTTGCCGGTCTTGCCAGCGTTCTCTCCTGCTATGATTAATGCCAGAGAACCCTTGTCCATTGGTATGTGATCTTTTATCTGGACCTTTGGAAGGTCGATTACGCAAGTGTCTCCGACTTTGAGATCCTTGTCGCTTATCAAAGTCTTGCCGTCGTGGAATCCATACTGAGTCTTTTTGTCCCTTATCGTGACCTTGCTTGCGACCTTGACCAGCTTTGTGTTCTTTTCGTCTGTCGGTACTGGCACAGGGGCAAGCAATTCAGAGTCTTTTGGAACCAGCCTGTATGCCTGGCCAGTCTCTAGGTCTACAACGTCCATGAGGCCTACTGCAAGATTTGGATCGTATTTTACTACGCCATCAACTTTGACCTTGCCTGCAGTAAGAATCAGTTCAGACTCGCGTGCAGTTTTTGTTATCTTTAGAGCGTCACGAAGGACCATGCCCAGAGGATAAGCCTTATTCTTTGGATGCGGTCCGGGTTTCACGCGCATGACGAACTGGCTTTCCTTTCTGTTGATGTCCCAGAATTTTGGAGCCAGTTGTCTCTTTACTCTACTGTCGCCGCCTCTCTTGCCCATCTATTTTCCCTCCGCCTTTTTCTTTGCTGGAGTTGGAGCAGAGCGCGCAAGCCTTCCAGCCCGCTGCTTGTCGTCAAGATTAAGGCCGGTTATCATGACATTTGAAGCGTTGATCGGAACTTTAACCTGACCGCCTTTGATCTTTTGCTTCTGCACGCCTTCGATTTCCAGGGTACCTGTTGTTGTGTGGACTTTTTCCACTTTGCCTTCCACGCCAGCATACTCGCCGCGCAGAATTTTTACAGAGTCTCCTTCGATGACACGGACGCCGCGCTTTTTGTACTGCGAGCGCAGATTGTCTGAAAGCGTGGCTCCGATCATCTGGTCTCTTTTGTGTTTTGGAACGTGAATCAGTTTGGGATTAAGTTTTGCCATTTAATTCACCTAGACTATCATGCCTGCAAGGTTGGCTATTCTTGGCCACTTTTCCGCGGCTTCGCTTGCGACAGGACCCTTGATGTCCGTGCCCTTTATCTCGCCTTCCGGAGTTACCAGAACTGCTGCATTGTCTTCAAAGACAACGCGAACGCCGTTTGGCCTCTTTATCGGGTATTTCTGACGTACAATTACTGCACCAAAGACCTGCTTTCTTAATTCTGCAGGACCCTTCTTTACCGTGACTGTGACAAAGTCTCCCACTGCCGCTGCTGGCTGCCTGGAATGTCGGCCCTTGTATCTTGTTACCTGGGCGATTCTGAGCACCTTTGCGCCAGTGTTGTCTGCACAGACCAATTCTGCCGTGACCGGCAAAGCTCTTGTAATATACGGGCGGAATTCTTCAACGCCCTTGGCTGAAACTGCTCTTGACTTAGTTCCTGCTGCCATTCTTGGTGTTCACCTCAATAACTACGAACGATACCGTCTTTGAAAGTGGCCTGCATTCAGCTATCTTGACTTCGTCGCCTTCCTTGACGTCGATGCAACCTGGAAGATAAGCGTGGACCTTGGACCTACTTCTTTCATATCTCTTGTATTTTGGCACTGGTCTTGGGTACTCTCTTGACACCACGACCATTTTCTTGGCCTTGGCGCTGACTACCGTGCCTGTGATCATCTTGCCTCTAACAGAAAGTACTCCGCAGAAGGGACAGAATGCGTCTTCGCACGACCTTCTTGGAGGAACAACTGCAACTCCGATATTTCTTGTCATACTAGCTCACTATAATTTGGATACGCGGTTCTCAGGTTTGGCTATCATCGACGAACCACTTATAAAGCAAGCGCCGGCTGGCGTTGAAATTTTCATCTTTGTTGCTGCGGATTTTGGCACTGTCTTGATTGATTGGCCGGACCTCAGTTGAATCGTGTTTCGAGTTTCAAGGACTGCCACGCCCCGCAATCCAACTAGCGCCGGATTTGTGGAGCTGATAATCTCTGTCTGCAGACCGACAATTTCGTGATAAAGGATGTTGTTTGGGGTTATCATTTCGCAGACTTGGCCTTCCTTTCGTTTAGTATCGTAAGTATGCGTGCAATGTCTCGGCGCATGTACCTTATTTCGCCTGTCTGCTTTTTGAGTGTACCTTTGGATTTCTCCGATCGTGCCTTTGCCAGATCGGCCTTTATCTCGGCCAGCTTGCCGCCAAGGTCGCCGTCATTCATTTCGCGTAATGCCTTTAGCTTAAGCCTGGCCATTTGTTTCAGCTCCATTTACTGCTGGTGCGACCGGCTCTGGCGCAGCGGTTGTCTGTGGTGTAACATTTTCTACAAACTGGAATTCCTGTGGCAGGTCAGCCTTTGAAGCGATGCGAAGCTGGATTCCCATCAGGCCCATCTTTGTCAGGACGTGCGTGATGCCGGTCCGGACTATGTGGCCAGCAACATCGCCGCTTTTTGGAACCACGCCGATTGTATGCTTTTCAAAATGCGCTCGTTCCGTGCGCAGCTTGCCAGATATCGTGACTTCGACTCCAAGGGCACCGGCATTCATTATCGTGTTAAGCGACCACATGGATGCCCTTCTGAAAGCTGTTCCACGCTCGATAAGCTGTGCAATTCTGTTGCACATAATCTGCGGGTTGAGTTCAGGGTTTGTTATTTCAAGCACAGAGATCTGCGGGTTCTGCATTCCAAACCTTGTTTCGAGTTTGGACATCAGATCCTTGATGCCGGATCCCTTCCTTCCGATTACGAGGCCGGGCCTTGTCACGTAGACGGTTATCTTGGCTCCGACTGGATTCTTTTGAATTTCCATACCGCCAAAACCGGCGTCTTTAAGCTCCTTGGAAAGGAACTCGTTAATCTCCATGTTATGGTAGTTGTTCTTCATCACATTCTTTACAGCACTCATTGTGAGCTGGCCTCCCTTGCAACAATCTCTACGTGGACAAGAGTATTGAATCTCGGGCTTGAGCGTCCCATGGCTCGCGGCTGGAACCTCTTTAGTTTTGTGCCCATGTGCACGGCGACGCTCACTATGCGCAGCCTGTCAAGGTCCATGCCTTTGTACTCTGCATTTGATTCAAGGTTGTCCAAGAGTCTGATGAACTCTTTGGCTGCCTTTTGCGGGTACCTCCCTGCAAAAAAGCCGTCTCGGATGTTTGAGCGGTGTGCAACTTCGTTGTTGTATCTTCTGTATGGCACAGCGATTTCATGTGCAACGACGTTTTCTAGAAACGCGCGTGCTTTGTCTATTGACATGCCGTTTATGGCCACTGCGATTTCGCGTGAATGCTTGTGAGAAATGTCCTTCTCGCGAAGCGCAGCCCTTACGTGACGAGCTTTGTCAAAACTTTGGAAAGCGTATGAGAATTTTGGCATACCAATCACTTCAATGGGACGTACAGACTTGACCTGGATGCACCTACACCCGGAGCTCCGTGTTGTACTCTCTTGTTTGTTATTGCATATTCACCTAGGTAGTGTCCTATCATTTCCGGCTTGATTGCAACCTGGGCGAAATCTTTTCCGTTGTGGACGTGGATTGTCAACCCCACCATGTCTGGCAGGATTATCATATCTCGGACATGAGTCCTCAGGTTGCCCTTCAGCTTGCCTTCTCTTGCCAGCTTTACTTTTTCGCGCAGTTTGCGTTTCTCGTCGTTCATGTATGTGCCGACTCGCTTGTCAAGAGATCTTCTTTGTCTTGCGTTGAGAAGCGGAATCAGGTTCTCTATTGATAAAGCCTGTAACTGTTCTTGAGTGTAACCCTTGAACTTGAATTCACGGACCAACTATATCATTCCTTCCTCGGTTGCAGTTCCATTTTTAAATCTAACTAGACCTATCATACCAATCCCAGCTTTGTTGCTAAATTTCTGGCAGCTTCTGGCTCCTTGAACTTGACAAAAGCCTTCTTGCCCTGAATCGTGCGTGCGGTGTTTACCTCTACTGCCTCTGCTTCATACAGAATGCGTATGGCCTCAATTATCTGGTTCTTTGTTGCCTTTTCTGCAATCTTGAACGACAGCTTGTTTTCCTTTTCAATCTGGGTGAAAGTCTTTTCTGTCACATAAGGCGCGATTATCAGCGTTGTTGCTTCTTCAGATGACATACTGCTCATCGTACCATCTCCATTATCCTGTTCACAGGGGCTGTTGTTGCTTTCAGCTGCTCAATGGCGTTTTGCGAAAAGACTGTGAGCCTTATCGGCTTTGAGCCAGGGGTAAGGTCAAGCACGCTGATGTCCTTGGCGCGTTTTACAGTCACGCCAGGGATTGACTTTATCGCGGTTGTCGTGGCTTCGTTGCCCACTACAACTAGGGCGCTTGTTCCGACGCGCCCAGCGCGGCCTCTTCTTCTTGCTGTGCCAGAGCGCGCCTTTCTTAATGCTCCTGCACGTGCAAGATCGTCTCCCAGGCCAAGTGCCACGAGGGTGTTTTTCAAGTCTTTGGACTTGCTTACAGACTCGATATCGTTTGATACTACTAGTGGAAGTTTTACACTGCTGCCTATTTTGTGACCGCGTTTTTCAACCAGGTCACGCCGAGATGTTGCCGCAATAGCAGAGCAAAGTGCAAGGCTCTTTTCCTTCTGGTTGACGCGTTTGTAGATAATCTTCCATGACTCTGGAGGATGAGCAACTCTGCCGTGACGTACGCCGGCCACTCCTGCCGCCTGGCCTGCACGCGGGAACCCTTCACCGTTTGCTCTTGCCAGTCTGGCAATGCCTTGACCGGTGTTTCGAGATTCTGCACTTACGTTTTCGCCGGCTCCCGGATACCTTCCCTGCTTCTGGTAAGTGTGAGACATCAGGTTCACGTAGACTTTGTGGATGACTTCTGGCCTGTATGGTGTTTCAAATATGATTGGCAGCTCTACAGAACCGGCCTGCTTGCCATCAATGCCTAGGATGTCTGCGTTCATTCGACGATTACCTCCAAGACCTTGGGCTCAAGTACCTTCTTTGGAACGTTGCGGATTGGCTGTCTCATCTTGATAAGGCGTTTTGGGACGCCAGGAATGGAGCCTCTTACTACGACATAGTCTCCAGAGACAACGCCAAAGTGCTTGAATCCGCCCTTTGGATTGATGGATTTCTGTCCGTCTTTTTCAGTATTTGACATGATCAAAATGCGCTTGTTGTATTCTGTTCTTTGGTGGAAACCATGCTGTCCCTGCCTTGCTACGGTGTACATGACTACCGCAGGCGAGATTGGGCCCAGCGTACCTACAGCACGAACACTCTTTCTTGATTTGTGCTGCTTTCTCTTGACACCAAACCTTGTTATCGGACCTTCGATTCCCTTGCCTCTGGTGATGCCAAAGACATCTATGTTCTGTCCCAGCTGGAAGACATCTGCCGCCTTGACTTCTTTGCCCAGAAGACCCTTTACATAATCAAATTGTGATTTTACATCTTTACCGGAAACTGCCAGCTCGAAAACAAACGGCCTCTTTTGTGAAAGACCAATAGCATGCGGCATTACTGCAACAACGGCCATGATAGAAGATGCCTTGCTTACCAAGCCTTCTGCCTTTGCGACAGCGTCCTCGGCCTGTTTTACTTCAACAAGTCTTGCAAGCTCTTTTGGCAGATCCTTGGCATAAGCGTCAAAGATTGCATGCTCGCCGTAAAGATCCTTCTTGTAACCTCTCACGCCGATTATCTTTATCGGCGGAGTCGCGATGACTGTTGCCGTGTTCAACAAATGCTTGCCAAAATTCGGAGTCTTTTCCCTGTCGTCAATCGTCAGGACGTGAATCCCGCCGACCTTGAAACCTGAATACCCTAGAAGAGCAGTCTTTTCAGTGGCCTCTGGCCAGGTTCTTACCCTAGCTTCCAGGCTTTTTGCTCTCGCCCTTGGTCTAAAGGCGACGCTACCTCTCCTCGGGGCACTATACTTACGATGACCCATAGATAGTGCACAACTCTGCCGCGCCCATTAATAAGTCATTGTGAAAATTTTTACGCTAGTTTTTCTGCAGAAACGTGTTGTTCAGTATAGCCAGTGTTCCAAGCAATGCTTCTTCCAATCTTACAGTTTCCGTGGCCTGGTTTGGAAACATGTTTATCACGAACTCTGGCTTTATGCTGCCGCCTTCCCGTGCCAAGATATCTTGCACTCCGTGCTTTGGAGATCCAAACACGACAAGCAGGTTCTGGGCGTTTTTTAATCGCTCTGAGAGCTTTACTTCGTTGTTGCGAAGCAAGCTGCCTTTTCTTGAGGTGAAAATTGTCTCGGTTTTCTCTAGGCTGCTGATTAGTTTTGATAGGGACTGAACTTCTTTTACTTCGTATCCCCAGTACTCTTGTATTTCTGAGTCGGTAGCTTCTGCGGCGCGCAGATTAGGATATCCAGACGTGAATTTCACGTTCACTTTCTTGCCTTCATGGCCCTGGCCTTCAAATGGCACAAGCGAGCCCAGTCCGGCCTCGACGTATAGCTTGCCCTTTACTTTTGCTA
>QCWB01000055.1 GCA_013114715.1 Nitrososphaera sp. | reverse complement strand
CCCCTTTTTTCCATTACCTGTTTGTTGACATGAATAATATCGTCTATAGTGTACAACTAATAATACGATTGCGAAGGTAACTCATTTATTTTTCTTAAGGCATTGTACGTACTGCAACAAAGCAGCAATTCTTTTCTGCAAGACCAGCAAAGTCCATCATGGCGAACATTCCTGCTTTAGGAAGTCGTGGCCTTATGACGATAGCAGGCTTTGAAATAGGTTAACGTAGTTTATCCATCCTGCAAAATACTTTAAATGGTTAGTCGCAACAATAGGTCGATTGTTTCGACTTAGAGAGACTATAAAACGATTAGGAGAAACTCTGGATTCCAGAGACATAATACAGATCAACGCAACGATCATAGCAGGTCTTCTGATTCTCTTATCAATATCGAACCTTTATCCGCTTCCGTCGCCTCTGGACATCGGCGATATAGTTGTAACAAGAAATTCTACAATAGATGAAGCACAACGTCTTTTGGTCGAGTCTAAAAAAGCCTTTAACGAATCGCTGTCAGCTGGAAGAGTCGCCTCCAGTGCCAGCGTGGTGTTATATACAACAATTCCGTTTGCTTTATCTTCCATCGCCGCACTTTGTCGTTATAATGGAATTGCAATACTTATTATGATAATAGGTTTTCTCGTTTTGTTATGGTCAATATCATACCTTGCAACGATTAATATTGACTATGAGACTAAGAAGCTAATAGAAGCCAGGGACCTCATTTATGAATATGATAGATTATTACCGTCACAGTAACTCTTCAGTTGGCAATGAGCAATGGAAAACATCTTTTCTTGAGTGTCGCAACCTTGCGACAGTAGCAGATCATAGAAGTGATTTGTCTAATTACGCATTTGATGAAGCTTAAAATATACAACAGCATCTCAGACAACCATTATGGAGCTTCCAAGCAGAATTGTTGTTGAAGGAACAGCGCGCGCGCCACACAGGGCTATGTACAAGGCCATGGGTCTTACTGACGACGACC
Organism: Nitrososphaera sp.; assembly: GCA_013114715.1. Taxonomy (GTDB): domain Archaea; phylum Thermoproteota; class Nitrososphaeria; order Nitrososphaerales; family Nitrososphaeraceae; genus Nitrososphaera. The sequence goes on along the minus strand of QCWB01000055.1, from coordinate 8,436 downwards.
TGAACAGGCCAATGATAGGCGTTTCTTCAACTTGCAATGAGGCTACACCATGCAACATCCATCTTGGCCAGCTTGCCCAGAGCGCCAAGCGCGGCGTAGCAGATTCTGGCTGCACCCCAAGAGAGTTTACAGCAATTGCCGTCTCTGACGGGATTGCGATGGGCCATGAGGGCATGAAGGCCTCGCTTGTAAGCAGAGAGATTATTGCAGATTCCATTGAAGTGATGGTCAGGGCTCACGGCTACGACGGCATCGTGGGCATTTCTGGCTGCGACAAGAGCCTTCCAGGCACGCTGATCGGCATGGCTCGGACCAACCTGCCATCAATTTTCGTATACGGCGGGACCATAATGCCCGGCGTCTGGAACGGCAAGCAGGTGACGGTTCAAGACGTCTATGAAGCGGTCGGCACGTACGACGCAGGCAAGATGAGCCTGCAGGAGCTTTTGAGCCTTGAAAACGTGGCCTGCCCTACCGCTGGTTCGTGCGCTGGCATGTACACTGCCAACACCATGGCTTCAGTCAGCGAAGCAATAGGCATGTCCTTGCCAGGAAGCGCTTCTGCGCCAGCAGAAAGCGAAAGAAGGCACGAAATCTGCTACAACACCGGCCACGCCATCAAGAACCTGATAGACAGCAACATCAGGCCCCGGGACATCATGACATTTGAGGCCTTTGAAAACGCGATAATGATGGCCAACGCGGTAGGCGGCTCGACAAATGCGGTCCTGCATCTTTTAGCAATAGCCAGAGAAGCCGGCGTGAAACTGAACTTGTCAGACTTTGAGCGAATTCGCAAAAAGACGCCGCACATTGCCGACATGAGGCCTGGCGGAACGTACGTCATGCTGGACCTGGACAACATTGGCGGCGTGCCAGTGATACTAAACGCGCTTTTGAAAAAGGGGCTGCTTCACGGCGACGTGATGACCGTGACAGGCAAGACCATGAGGCAGAACATCGAGTCGATAAAGTTCGACTTGTCTACTGGAAAGGAAAAGGTTGTCAGGCGGCTTGAGGAGCCGATAAGCGACGTTGGAACTCTGAAAATATTGAAAGGCACCTTGGCCCCCGACGGGGCAGTGGTCAAGGTTGCAGGTGTAAAGAACAAGAAATTCGTCGGAAAGGCAAGAGTATTTGACGCAGAGGAAAAGGCGTTTGACGCAGTTGCAAAAAGAAAGATAAAGGAAGGCGACATAGTAGTCATCCGCTACGAAGGCCCAAAGGGCGGGCCGGGCATGCGTGAGATGCTTGCAGTCACTGCCGCCATAGTCGGGCAGGGCCTTGGAGAGAAAGTGGCCATGATCACAGACGGCAGGTTTTCAGGCGCAACTAGGGGCTTTATGATAGGACATGTTGCTCCAGAGGCGATGGTTGGAGGACCGATAGCCCTGGTAAAGGAAGGAGACCAGATATCCATAGACACCAACACAAGCAAGATAGACCTGTTGGTTTCAAAGGCCGAGCTTGCCAGAAGGCAGAAAAAGTGGAAGCCAATCAAGCCGCACTACAAGACAGGGGCGCTTGCCAAGTACGCATCGCTGGTCCAGTCTGCATCTGAAGGAGCAGTCACGCTCCCGGCGAACTGAAGACTTTTATTGGTTTTCAGGCTTGCAGAGATAAAGGCCAGGAGAGAATGAAACAAGGTGGTAGCTTTTGGCCGTCTTTTGGTCGACGGCAAGAAAATCCAGGTTCAAAAGCTAGCCACGGCTGAGGACCAGTACCAGATTTTCAAAAAGATAAACTCGCATTTTGACAGGACGTTCATACTCGAGTCGCTTGTCGGCCCAAAAGAGCTGTCAGAGACATCAGTCATCGGCTTTGACCCGGAAATCACAGTAACCTGCGATTCTCAAAAATTCACCGTAAAAAATAACGGCAAAATAAAACAGATAAAAGTGACAGATCCGCTGGCGCAGCTGCGCAACCTTCTTCCAAAGATAGACGACCAGAGATTTCGGTACATCGGCGGAGCTGTAGGCTATATCAGCTACGACGCAATACGGTTCTGGGAGCACCTTCCAGTCAAAAAGAAAAAAAGCCTATTTCCGCTGATGGAGTTTGGCGTCTATCTAGATGGCATACTCTACAACCACAAGGAAAACCAGGGCTACTACTTTTACCTGGGAAAGTCGCGCCTTGACGAGGTACAGAAAATCCTCTCAGAACAGGCTGCAGAATCAAGGAAATTCTCGTCCACGGTCCCGCGCAGAAACATGACCAAAAATCAGTTCATAAAAGCGGTGAAAAAGACAAAAAAATACGTCTACGATGGCGACATCTTCCAGGTAGTCATATCAAAGAACATGAAATTCAGAGTAAAAGGAGACCTGCTCAGGTTCTATGAAGCATTGAGGCAGGTCAACCCGTCTCCGTACATGTATCTTCTCAGAATGAAGGACAGCTACATCATTGGCTCTAGCCCAGAAATGCTTCTTAGGGTGACTGACGATTATGTTGAGACTTTTCCAATAGCAGGGACAAGGCCGATAGTATCCGACGAAAAAAGAAACGATCAGATGCGCCAAGACCTGCTAAAAGACGAAAAAGAGCTGGCGGAACACACAATGCTCGTGGACCTGGCCCGAAACGACATCGGCAGGGTCTGTAAGTTCGGGACGGTCAAGGTAGACGAGTTAATGACAGTCAAGCGCTTTAGCCACGTCCAGCACATTGTGTCGCATGTAACCGGCAGGCTACAGGAAAAAAGCGATTCTTTTGACGCGCTGAGGGCAGTGTTTCCAGCGGGCACGGTTTCAGGCGCACCAAAGGTGCGCGCCATGGAGATAATAGACGAGCTTGAGCCAGACCTCAGGGGGCCGTATGCAGGAGCAATCGGCTATTTCTCTTTCAACGGGTCTTGCGATTTTGCTATAACCATACGCTCGCTGTTTGTAAGCAAGAACGACGCGTACATCCAGTCAGGCGCGGGCATTGTAATGGATTCCGACCCGGAACGCGAGTGGGACGAGACGGAGCACAAGGCCGGGGCCATGATAACAGCGCTCAAAGTAGCGTCTGAATAGTTCTGCTCAATTCAAACGGCCAGAAACCCCTATTTTTCTTGCAGTTTACGCTCGATTACGTCTAAAAAGAGCAGTTTGGCTTTTCGCCGGGCAAAAACAGCTACCGAATCTATAGGCACCATAACGTTATGTCTATCATGATATCGCTACTACTTCCATATAACAAATCTCCTAGTTTTCACTATGCTAATATCAACATAGTAGCAATTGCAGAAACGTGCTAGTGGTTTGTTGGCGGCCTTGCAAACATGTTGCCAGGATTTGTGTGATATTCCACGGCTAGCGAAGGATCTTTTTGCCTGCCAGTTAAGATGCCTACAACCACGTCGTCTCGTTTTATCACGCCTTCTCTGCGGAGTTTTCTTACGCCTGCAGGGACGGCACCGGAAGCCATCTCGCAGTCAAAGCCGTTCAAGCCAACAATAGACATGCCGTCGGCCATTTCCTTGTCTGTTACCTGCGTGACTATGCCGTTTGTAAAGTCCATTGAGCGCAGGGCCTTGGCAATGTTGGCTGGCTTGCCAATCTGGATTGCCGTGGCCTTTGTCTTTGGACGCCGGCTTTCCTTGTCCAGTTCAATGTAATACCGGTCAATCGTCGCCAGGTCCGGCCGGCCGGCGTTCCACCTCAAGGGCTCGCCCTCAAACAAGCCGTTATACAATTCATAGAATGTGTTTGCACCTTCCGCGTTGACCACGGCTATCCGTGGAATTTTTTTTATCCATCCCCACTCGTACAGCTCGATTAGGGCCTTGCCGCAGCTTGAGGTATTCCCAAGCGCCCCGCCGGGATATACTATCCAGTCCGGCGGATTCCACTGCAGCTGCTCCATTACTCGATAGACTATTGTTTTCTGGCCTTCAATTCTAAACGGGTTTACAGAATTGACGGTGTAGCCTCCGGTGTCCTTTGCGTTTTTCAAAGACGCAGCCAGAGCGTCGTCAAAGTTTCCAGGAACTTGAATAACCTGTGCTCCAAACTGAAAAGCCTGCCCCAGTTTGCCGGGAGCAATCTCGCCTTTGGGAATATAGACGTCGCAGTCAATGCCCTCGTTTGCAGCATACATTGCGGCAGACGCGGAGGTGTTGCCAGTAGAGGCGCAGATTATCCGCTTTACGTGGAGCATCTTGGCGTGCGTAACAGCGGTAGACATCCCGTTGTCCTTAAACGAGCCAGACGGGTTGTAGCCTTCTGGCTGCAACAATAGTTTGTCATGGTCCATGTCGGCATAGTCTGCAGCCTTGCTCATCTTGTACGGCTTTGAGAGCCTGCCCTCCGAGCCGTCCAGCGATACCAAAACACTGGCGCATTGATCAAAATCCTCGGTGTCAATGTCTGCAAAGTTGATTAAATCGCGGAACCGCCAGACGCCGCTTTCATTGTAGATGTTGCCGCCGTGGTTTCTGCGCACAAAGAATTTGTCTATTAGATCCCTAGACGGCCTAGCGGAGTATTTTATGTCCAGTAATGAACCGCAGGTGCATCGATAAATGTCATTGTTAATTTCGTATGATTTGCCGCAATCAGGGTTTATGCATTTCTTGACGGCATGCTCGGCCATGGTTACGGGACGACAGAGATTGCTATTTAGGTGTTTTCTACTTCTTTGCCGCCTTTTCGTACATTTTCAGGAGCTGCTGGATGACCCCGTCCATGTCGTCCTCCCTGACTTCTGGCGAGACTGCATGCTTTAGCAGGTTGTTGATGGTGCTAGATATCTCGGAGCTGACCTCGTCAAAGCTATCCACGTCGCTGTAGCTTTGCTGGTAAAGCCTTCGCAGTTTCATTGCATACATCTGTGTCTGGTCGTTTAATGAAACGTTGTAACTGCGGTTGTTTACCTTTATCTTCTCGTTTAGCATCCAATGTAGCTGACAAAGGGCTGTCTAAAATACTTGTCTAATTCAGTTAACCGAATTTGTGGACAGATAGCTGTAACCTCCTACCCCTGTTACCGCGGTTACAGGGCACAAGAGCACACTGTTCCTTTTAGTTCTTGACTAGAATCATTGACAGGTAATAGTAAGAATGTCATTTGGTAACAAATGGGCAAGACCCCAAGGAGAGAGCGTCGGACACAGACTGATTGAAAACATCAAGCCGCAGACGCCGCTGAAACCAAGAATTGAAGAAGCGCAAAAGAAATTGCAGATGCAGATATCAAAACTTGACTCGATATCGTCAAGGATGCAGGAAAAGGATCAGCTTATCTTCAAGCGCGTAGTGCTGGCCATGCAGAGCCACGATGCGCAGCACGCAAGAGTACTTTCAGGCGAGCTGTCACAAATTCGCAAGATGAACAAGATGATAAGCTCTGCCAAGCTGGCTTTGGAGCAGATACAACTGAGGCTAAACACCATAACAGAACTAGGAGACGTAGTCGTCACCTTGAGCCCGGCAATGTCCGTGATAAAGGGACTGCAGGGCGGCCTGTCAGGCATGATGCCAGAAGCAGACCAGTCATTTGCACAGATTTCAGACCTGCTGGGCAACATCATGACAGACTCTGGACAAATCCCGAACGGCGAGATTGGCGGGTTTACCCAGTCAAACGACGACACGATGAGAATCATGGAAGAGGCAAGCGCAATCGTGGAGATGAACATGAAAAGCAAGTTCCCAGATCTCCCGGTCGGCAGCAGCCAGTCCAGGGTTCAAGAGGCATCAGGCTTTTAGCCCCCCTCTACTTTTTTTCCAGAAATTTTCTGCAACTGTTTTTTGATTCTAGATATAGTAGGGTAGCTGTAGCCTTTTTCTCTGTATGTCCGAATCATGGTCTTCCAGTTGTTGAGGCGCCACTGGGCCTGTGACGCGCTCAGCAGATGAGTCTCTTGCTTTATCAGGCTCTTTCTGCCAGGCATCAGGTATCCGCCTGTCTCCGCTGTATGGCGGTTATAAGCAAAGCGCAGGCCAAAAAGCAGGGCTTTTGCCGGCAGCGTATTTAGATACATGGCCATCTCGCTTGCCTGCGACTCGGATAACCGCAGTTTGAATGCAAATTCCCTTTGCGCCACAAGAACTGTTGATGGCACTTGTAATTAAACATATTTCTAAACTCGAGTTTTGAAATATCAGATGATTTGCAGTTTTTTGCCGGCCTGCTCAAAGCAAGACAGTGCAATGTCAATATGCTTTAGAGTGTGCATTGCTGTCAGAGAAACGCGAAGTCTGGCAGAGCCTTTCTTGACCGTCGGGTATCGTACTGCCTGCGCAAAGACACCTTCCTCTAAAAGCGTCTGCGAAAGCAGGACGGATTTCTTTTCGTCTCCGACAAGAATCGGGATTATCTGGCTTGACGAGTTGCCAAGTGAAAATCCAAGGCCAGTCATGTTTTTCTTGAAATGCGAGATGTTGCGGTACAGTTTTTTCTGCAGGTGCCCCTTCTTGGCTATTGGTATTGCAGCAATTGCAGATACGCAGAGATGGTCTGGCAGCGCAGACGTGTAGATGAACTGCCGCGAGGTGTTTATCAATAGCTCGCGGATTTTGTCGCTTGCAGCAACATAGCCGCCAAAGCATCCCAGGCCCTTGCTCATGCTGCTGATATGCACGTCAACATTAACGCCGGCATCTGCAGGAGCGCCAGAGAATTCAGGCCCCATGACAAAATCGCCGTGGGCATCATCTACTACTGTGATTGCGTCGTGTTTCTCTGTTGCCTTGGATATTTCGCGGAGGTTGGCAGAATCTCCGTCCATGCTAAAAACTCCTTCAGTGACTATTATTTTTCTTCCAGAGGATTGTGTCAAGAGATTCTCAAGATGATCAGAGTCGTTATGCTTGAAAATTTTGACGGTTGCCCCGGACAGCCTGCAGGCATCGATTATGCTTGCATGGTTTAATTCGTCGCTGAAAATTGCAGTGTTCTTGTCTGCAAGTGCAGTTATCACGCCAAGGTTTGCCGCATAGCCAGTCGGGTAGACAAGCGCGGATTCTGTCTTTCGATGAGATGCAAGCAACGCTTCTAGTTCCAGAATTGCAGGGTCGTTTCCAGCAATGAGCCGGGAGCTGCACTGCGAGACCTGCCTCAATGCCCTTGTTGTTTTCTCTACAACGCGTTTGTTCTGCGACAATCCAAGATAATCGTTTGAGCAGAGGTGTATCGCTTGTTTTCCGTTTACCGTTGCCATTGGCCCGTTTACAGAGACAATTCGAAGCCTGCGGTACAGGTTCTGCTGCTCTAGCGACGCAAGCTGTTCGTCTATAAAATTAGGATGCCTGAAGGCCAATCTCTTTAATCATCGCAAGGTCCTTTTCTGCACGGTTGCCGCCAGTGGTCAGGTAGCCGCCAGTGATGATACCGTTTGCCCCGGCTTTCAGAGCAAGTTTGCCCTGATCTTCCAGGTGGACTTCTCTGCCGCCGGCAATTTTCAGAATAGTCTTTGGAATGATAAACCTCCACACTGCGATTGTCTTTATCGCGTCTTCAGGCTGTATTGGATCATAGCCTTCAAGCGGCGTGCCTTGCCGGCCAATCAGTATGTTTATCGGCACCTCGTCTGGATTGAGCATTGCAATAGAGAAGGCCAGCTCTAGTCTTTGTCTTGCAGACTCGCCCATCCCGATTATACCGCCGCAGCATAACTCCAGGCCGGCTTGTTTGACAATCCTTGCAGTGTTGACGCGGTCTTGGAATTCATGAGTGCTGCATATTTTTGAGAAATAGCTTTCAGCCGCTTCTAAATTATGATTATATCTCTTTACTCCAAGCGATTTTAGCTTCCTTGCTCTTTCAAGAGTCATAAAGCCTAGAGATACGTTGACCTCAGTTCCCACCTGCTTTTTGATTGCAGTTATCGTATCGCAGAGCTGGTCAAAATCCCTGTCAGGGGCAGCGCGGTAGGCGCAGACGAGGCAAAAGCTGGTCGCGCCGTCGTCCTTGGCGTGTTTAGCCTGCTCGACTACCTCTTCTGTCGGTAAAAGCGGGTACTTGTTTATGCCAGTCTCATAGAAAGTAGACTGGGCGCAAAAAGAGCAATCCTCAGGGCATCTGCCCGATTTGGCATTTAGCAGTGCTTCAACATCGACAACGTCGCCGTTGAACTTGCGCGTGATTGTATTAGCGCAGTCGGCCAGAGTAGCAATGTCTTTGGTAGCAAGCAGCCTTTCGGCCTCTTCAAAGGTAACCTTGCCTCCCTGCAAAACCTTGTTCATGCAGTCAACGATAAATGCCGAATCTGACATTTTGAAAGGATGCTGTCAACTGGTAATTAAAACTTTGGTGTACAAAGGATAAGATCTGTTAACTCGTCTCAAAGTCTGCCTGTCATACCTCATCTCATTCATTAACGCTTAAGACCAAACAAATCAGAATTAAATCCTGCATGTTTATTATGTGCCAATATCAAAGAAGAAATAAAGACAATTTGCATAGCCAAGAATTTGAAAATATTAATAATGTAATTAACCG
>QCWB01000054.1 GCA_013114715.1 Nitrososphaera sp. | reverse complement strand
ATGCTGGACATACTGGCGTGCCCTGTAGACAAGCATTACCCGCTAGAGCTTTACGAAATAAACACGCAGGACCAGGAGATACAGGAAGGCATACTTTTCTGCTCAAAATGCAGCAGATTCTACCCGATAACCGAGGAAATACCCGTCATGCTTCCAGACGAGCTTCGAGAAAAGCAGCGCGACTTGGACTTTCTTGGCAAATGGCAGGACAAGGTTCCAGAGAAAGTTAAAAACCAAGGCAAGCCTTGGCATCTCTGACCGTTGAAAAAGCAAGGCCGCGCCTACAGGCCTGAAAAAGGCGTTATCAACTACGTTGACAAGACTGCAAGGATTGGCAAAGACGTCAAGATATGGCATTTTGCCTACGTCGGCAAAGATAGCTTGATTGGCAGAAACGTCATGATAGGCTCGTTGTCCCACGTTGACTATGGCGTGCAAATTGGAGACAATACCCGAGTCGAAGGCTGCGTCTATTTGCCGCCGCTGACTGTGATAGGAAAAGGCGTGTTTATCGGGCCCGGGGCCGTATTTACAAATGATCTGTATCCTCCAAGTGCAAAACTTGCCGGAATTGTAGTAGAAGACGAGGCAATCATTGGCGCTCGGGCAGTGCTAAAGTCTGGCATCCGGGTAGGAAAAAACAGCGTGGTGGGGATGGGCTCTATAGTTACAAGGGACGTTCCAGCTGACTCTGTTGTATTTGGCAACCCTGCAAGAAAAGCGTACAGCCGCAAAGAATATGACAAGAAAAAAGAGAACTGGGAATCCCTGGCAAGGTGAATGATCCCCTATCACGGCAATTATTGCAAATCCTTCAATAATGTTGCTTGTGGATGATGATAGCTAATTTTTTCTTACCAGAAGAACAAAAAATTAATATAAAAAATCGTTCAAAATATTATATACAAACATGCTATAGGATCTGCATGGCCTCCGGCAAATACTTTAACAAAGGAGTAAAGGCCCTAGATGCACCGCATATCGGTCATGTTGTAAGAGAAACTGATGACACCATAGTCGTTTTTGGAGAGGGCGATGAAAGATATGACATACCTGTCTCTGCGATTCGATTCGTAAGCGGAAATGTGCTTATCGACGCGAACTTTCATGAAATTGTGCAAAAATACCGGGTTAAGCGTGATGCGCCTCTTCCATCAACAAAAAAAGATCCTTGGCCCAACACGAACAATGTAGACCTTGCATCATATGAAAAGGAATATCCAAAGTCCCTGTTCAACAAGGGCGTAAGGTCGCAGGACGAAGAACACATCGGTCATGTCATGAAGGAAACTGATGACATGATTGTCGTCTGGGGCCATTATGACTGGAGATTTGACCTGCCAAAGTCAAAGATAATCGCAGTAGGGCGGAATGTCATTATCGGAATGGATTACAAAGAAGTCTTCAAGTACAAAGTTGACCGAAACGCCCCGTTGCCGACCGGTGAGCCGGTGGAAAAACTTGCAGAGGATCTGCCTTTCGAAGAAGGAGCTCAAAACATCCCGAAGAAGAGACTGGAGATCTTTGTCGCGCAGGACAAGCTAGACACAGTATTAAGGGCGCTAGAATCGATGAATCTGACTGCAATATCTTCTGATTCCAAGGGCAACATTGGCAAGATGGGATACATTCTGACTCTAGTCGACGCTCACAGAGTAGACGATGTCGTGGCATCGATAAGAGGCGCAGCAGGGCCAAGCGTCACAAGCCTGGGCAGCGTAATAGTCTCTGACGTCAGAGAGGTCCTAAAGATCTGACCGTTTGTTGACCAGAAAATACGGGTCGGGGCTCTTGCCGTCAAGCACCGCTAGAATGCTTTCTGCTGCCACCTTGCCCATGGCCGACCGTGTCTGGTGCGTGGCGCTGCCAATATGAGGCAGCAAAGTCACGTTTTTCATTTTTACAAGCGGGCTTGATTTTACAAGCGGCTCTTCTTCAAACACGTCTAGACCTGCGCCTGCTATCCATCCTTTTCTAAGCGCAACTGACAGGTCTTTTTCATCAACCACTTTTCCCCGAGCAGTGTTTATCAAAAACGCGGTTTTCTTCATCTTTTGCAGCTTTTCTCTATCTATCATGTGATAGCTGGCCTCATTCATTGAGGCGTGCAGCGACACAAAATCGCTTTCCTGTAGTAGCTCGTCAAGACTGACGTATCTTGCTCCAAGCTCTTGCTCAGCTTTCTGGTTTCTGCTTCTGTTGCAGTACAATATTTTCATCCCAAAGCCGACGGCGCGCCGTGCCACTGCAGAGCCTATCTTGCCTAGGCCAACTATTCCAAGAGTAGACCAGTAGACGTTGTGGCCAAGCAATAGATCCGGGGTCCATCCTACCTTCCAGCGCCCTGCCCTGACCATGGCGTCTCCGGCAACCACGTTTCTTGCGCAGGCAAGCATCAACGCAAAGGCAAGGTCCGCTGTGGCCTCTGCCAGTATGTCTGCGGTATATGTGACGTAGATTCCGCGCCTCGTGGCTTCCTGGACGTCAATATGCTCAAAGCCAGTGCTAAAGGAGCTGATTATCTTCAAATTTGGGCCAGCGGCGTCCATGACTTGTCTGTCTATTTTGTCTGATAGCATGCAGAGTATGGCGTCTTTGCCTGCAACGTTTTTCAGAATCTCTTTTCTTGACGGCGGGCTGCTTTTCTTGTTGAGCGTGACTTTGCATTTCTCTTTGAGCATAGACAGTGCCGGTCCAGGCACGTTTCTTGTCATGTAGACCTCTTTGACCACGATGAACAGTCGTACTGTATTCGTTATGAGTTTTTTGAAAATAGCCCGGCCCAGATTCGAACTGGGGTCAAGGGCTCCAAAGGCCCCTATGCTTGGCCACTACATTCGGCGGAAAATCGCTTCTCCTCCACCGGGCTTCCGGGCAGTGGCTTTTGCTTTCCGGGTCCTTATAATCTTAAGCAGAAGTTATTTCAGAAACCATCCTTTCAGTCGGGTCTTCCATTAAAGAGAGGATTCTTCTGGCCTTTTTTTGCTGAGTCTTTTTTATCCTGTCATTAGAGATAATTTCTTTGCACAGCCTGGCTAGTGATTCTGGGCCCTTTGCCTTTCTTACAAGCCCTGATTTTATCAAATAATCGTCAGTCAAGATCTTTAGCGGGGCAATTGATACAGTCGGAATGCCAAGAAGCGCTGCTTCTGCATTCATCGTGCCACCAGATCCGACAAACAACTCGACATTGCGAAGGATTGAAACGCCATCAACCACACGGTTGATTATTTCAGCCCTGTTTCCATAACGCTCTCTTGCCGCCTCTACCTGGTCGTCGTATCGGCAGAGGATCTGGATTTCTGCTTTGGAAGAAAGGCTCTCAACCAGACTGTCGACCATCTCTTCGGTGTCAAGGGCCTTGTCTGCAATATACGACGCCTTGCTTTCTTCAAGCCTTATCAGGATCTTTTTTCCATCATGGCTTTCTACAGCAGGATTTTCATGTTTTATCCAGGCAGCTGCGTCTAGGGCCTTGTATCTTGAAATCCTGGCTTTTAAAATGCCGTATTTCGTCCAGGCGGCATACGGGATTATCCACGGGCACAAAAGCCTGCTCATCAAAGGCACTGTAAGCCTGGCCACCGCTTCAGCATGCGGCGAGTCATTGAACCCTACATGCCTTGTTCCAAGACCAAAGGCAACTCGAGATGCCTCTGGTGAAGAAAAGGAGGCTGCAACGTCTGGTTCAAACTTGCCGACAAGCTCGGTCAGTTTCCATGTTCTTTCTGCGCTTGCCTGCAGCTTGTCGAATCTGTCTGTGCCTCCGTGCCTGCCGACTATGGTTAGCTTTAGTTTTTTTATCCTGGCCAGCTCTACTGCCTCGCGGTACTGCCTTGACGTGCAAAGAACCTCGTGACCAGAATCATGCAAAATGCTGATTGCACGTCCAAAGAACATGACCTGCTTTGGGGTCAGAACGTCAAACCAGATTCGCAATAACCAAATCTCCTTGGATTGGAATAAAGGCCTTGCGATGGTCTTTGGGCAAAGGCTTTTCTCTACCTTATAATAAGAGTATGTAGCTGAATTGCTCGGGGGAGCCTAGTCTATAATTTGAGCGCGGGATCACCACCTTCTGTAGTTGTCTATGGTTTGAGTACCGAAGGCTATAGGGTAGCATCTTCTATAGCTGTAAAAGGCTCCAAAGTTTCAATCATCGACGAGTCTGCCAAGATGGCCATCTCGCTCAAGGCAGACATTGCCCGGACTTATCCGGACGTGCGCTCGCTTGTGGAAGACGAGCCCCTGCTTGGGCTAGAGCCGATGGATCTGGCAATAGGAAACGCGTCCTACGTGTTTTTTGCCCCAAGAATAAGAAAGACTGGCACGGACGTCAAAGCAGATGTCTCTGCCAAGTTTAAAGACGCAGTCAAGGTCCTGAAAAAAGGCTCATCCATAGTATACATGCTTCCAACAGGCCTTGGCGGAAGCGGGGAGAACATTGCCCTTGTGGAGCACGTCACGGGCATGTCTGTAGACAAGGATTTTTCATACTATTACCTGCCGACTAGCATCATCAACACAGGACAGGAAGTGATGATAGGCTCTGCCAAAGGCAAGCAAGACAACAACCTTGCCAAGATGCTTTACGATGACAGCCGGCGCAAGACAAGTTTTGTAGACCTCCGCTCTGCCGAGATGGTCCATGTCACTAGGACCATAAGCCACTATTCTGGAATAGCAGGCATAATTGAAGTCTGCAAGAAAACTGCTGGCGACAATGTTCCATCGACCGAATTGATGAACGGGGCCTTCAATGAGCTTTACATCGACGACATGACTGGCGGGCTTTATGACCTGCGGGTGATAGGCATGTCCCTTGACGGAGCTGGCCCGCTGATGTATCTCGTCAATGGAAGCATCAGGGCTATAGAAGGATACGTAAAACTATTGATAGATCAGGTACGCTCAGCTCTAAAAAGAAACGACCTAAAGGCAAGCAGGACCAAAGTCGCGATAGCCTGGACCCTTGACTCGCAGGAGATGCGCGGCGACAAGATCGAACTGCTGTCTTTGCTAGAGACCAGAGTCAAGGACTACATCGGCGACGTGGAACGCCACCAGGGGCCGACCTTTGACCTGTACAACACGGACAAGACCACCGTTGTAATCGTATGCTCAAAAAAAGACCTAGAAAAAGTGATGTCAAAGAACCTGCAGAGCGACAGCCTGATAGTGATAAAGGCAAACCCCCTGTGCGAAACAATGCACGAATAAATACTGGCCCAGCCATCTGGAAAACCGTGACCAAGCAAAAGCCGGTCATTGTACTCTCCACGTTTTCAGACATCAAATCCGCTTCCGAAATTTCAAGAAAACTGGTCGAAAAAAAGCTCTGCGCATGCGCCAACATCACAGAGGTAAGGTCGATATATTTCTGGAAAGGAAAAGTTGAGGATCAGCCGGAATTTCTGGCTGTATTTAAAACTACCAAGACTGCCGCAAAAAACCTGAAAAAAGAGCTTGAAGATCTCCATCCTTACGAACTGCCAGAAATAGTTGAAATAAAGGTAAGCGACGTTTCAAAGCCCTACCTGAATTGGCTTGTGTCCTCAACGAATAGAGTACCGAAGAATGGCAACGATGCCGCCAAGAGATGAGACGCGCATTCCGATATCTGTAGACGAATCCACTGCGTAGGTTTTTGCCCCGTACGCCTCGATGGAGTTTAGCAGCTTTACCACGGTAGATTCGTCCAAACTGCTAAAGACAGAGTCTGAAAACACGACTGACTCGATGGCCTTGATGGCTGCAGCTTCCGAGACTTCCTTTAGTCCCATTGCAAACTTGGACTCTCCTCTGTTTACCATGAGCATTACCCTGTCAAGCAGCCCAGAGACGATTGCCAGCTTGCTTGATTCCATTACTTCCTTGATTGCCGGCGAGCGCAGGAAAACAAACACTCCGTCCTCGCCTGCCACGTCCACTCCATCTGCTACCTGCACCCTGTCTTTTGGCACGTCGAATTTCTCGACAAGGGTGTTGTAAAAGCGCCGCTTTGTCTCGCCTGGACCAAAGATGACTACTCTGTCGTTTTCAGACAGTACAGAAGAGACTGTCTTGGCGGTCTCTGCAAAAAAAACCTCCAGGTTGACGTTCTTTGTCTGGTAGCGTTTGCCGCTCTGGCCGGAGTATATGTTCGGGATTACCTTGACGTGGGTTCCTGAAACCTTGGCAACCGCGGCTTCCTGCGTGTCTATTGCAACTAGGATAAACGACGTCCCTGCGCCAGAGCTTTTGAGCATCCGCAGCTCGACTTCCTGCCACTTTCTGTCCTTGTCTATTGTTATCATGTCGCCAGGCGTGACTGAAAGGGAATGGTGTATGCCTTTTGAGACTAGCTCGTTGTCCGAGTTGGTTATTGTCCCAAGTATTCTCAGCCTGTCGACGGTAGAATCAAGGCCAATCTGTTCGACTCGGACGGATACTCGAACCTTTATACGCTCACCTTTGTCTGGACGGCCAAATTCTTTTTCCTGCTTTACTATTCGAGTTGTGTCAGCGATGACGTAGTCACCGGCCTCTATTAGCCTGCGCAGGGTAAACAGATCGTCTGCGTCCTCTGGTATGACAAAAAATGCAGTGTTAGAGTTTCCAGCTTGCTTTGCTATCATGCTGGCGGGGCAGTATTTTCCTGGCTTTCTTGCTCAGGCTGGCTATGGGCCTGCGAGGTCTTGATGTAATCGTCGACCCATTCTTGGCTTAAGACGTCGGCCTCTACCAGATTCACTAGGGCATTAGGTGACGCGAAGCCCTGCACCTTGCCTGTTCGGCGTCTGGTTTGCCGCCATTTCAGCTGCGTGTTGCCGCTTTTTGAGGAGTATATTATGCCCAGGATTTCCTTTGCGTTTACAAAGGTCATCTCTCTTATCTTCTTTAGCGTGACTTTGTCTGCGGCCTCTATGTATATCGCGCCGGGGCCTTCCTCGCGCTCTGGAAAGACTTCGTAGTCGTGCATATAGCTTTCTGGTATGAAGGAACGACATGTGCTAACAATGATGAACTTCCTAAAGCTCTCAAGAGAGCATGTTGTCTCTATCTTGACCAAGTCAGGTATGAGAACCATGTAGTTATTTATCAAGCTTGTGAGTTAGCGGGTGGGCAAACTCCTTACTCAAGATCCACTTCATCAATTCAGTAGGGCTAGTCTCGTCATTGCCTGTCCACCCGTAATCTGAGCGTGCAAGGTAAGATAAAAATCAATTACGGGCAGCATGCGCCCCGGGGTATGTCATGGTTGTGTGGGCATTTCCTTGGGTGGTTCAAAAGCGTGCATAGGGCGTCAGTAAATATGTTCTTCATATGGTGCTCTATGCCACAGACCATCTCCTCGTCTACCTCTATTTTCAGCGAGTCTCTCATGAGGACCTCAAGCAACCTGGTGTTTCTGATCATTTGCTTGCCTATCCTGCTACCTTCCTGGGTAAGCTCGACTCGGCCCTTGGTGTAGTTGACTAAGTTTGTTCCGTTCAGCTTTCTTAGCATCTGTACGACTGACGGCTGGGTAACATTTAGCAGCTTGGCGATGGAGCTGACCTTGACCTCGTTTCCCATCTCGCGAATTCGCCAGATGGCCTTTAGATACATCTCGACATGCTCTGACTCTGCTGTACCGATAAAAAGCTCTTCGTCACTTTTCCGCACGTTTCGTACTGTGGACGGCTCCAACTACATGTCGTGCTTATGAAAAATAACTATTAACCTTATCTGTTTGATTTCTTGGCCGTCTTTGCGTTTGTAGTCTCCCAGAGCGACTGAAAGTACCCCTTGGCAAAGCCTGCAAGGCCTGCGTGGTCTGCCCATATAGCTATCGGGTCTACGGTCCCGTTCTCGCCCATGCTCTCGCCAAGCAATATCACCACGTGCTTGCCGTCGCCAATAACGCCGCCTCCAAACATGCCGTTTTTCAGCCTAACATCTGCAATTCTGGAAATGGCTTTCACCGTTTCTGCAGACATGTCCTCAGAAGCCAGAACGCTTATCTTGACTCCGCGCTCGTGCACTGTCCTCAATAAAGGCTGCATGGGCTTGGCGACGTTTTCCGCAACGCTTGGCAGGGCAACCAAAAGTTCCTGCTGGCAATCGCGGACTATTTCGCCTACCTTTGCGGCAATGTTGTACAGTCCCCTGACGACCCAGATCTCTGGCTTTTCTTTGTTGCCGCTTTTAGTGTACATGGGCATGAGCTCATTTACAATCGTGGCTTGACTGTCGCGAAAATTGTTCTCGTTTCGAAGCCTCATGGCCTCAAGTGCAGTCGATGGAGATTTCGGAAAGAATTGCTGCGGTCTAGAGCTGTCTGATTCCAGCCAGCCCTTGTCCTCAAGGCTGTTTAAAACCTCGTAAATCTTGGAATATGGCACGCCTGATTTCTTGCTGATATCTGCAGCAGTCAGGGCACCCGTGTCTAGAAGCGATGTGTAAACCCTGATCTCATAGCCAGTCATGCCAAGGTCTTCCATTGCTTTGCGCGACCTGTCGCTGATGCTCAAATTCAAAAGGCTTTATTACGCCGTTATATATTTACGTATACAGTGAGGCGGTTTTGCCAGGAACTGTCGCCGTTTTCTGCCACTACTTATCACCGTAGTATAAGATAAGTTATATTTATATACGAAATCAGCAGTTTTTTCAATTTAGAGTAGTATGGAGCTAATCCACATTTCGAATATGTCTAGCAAGACAGTCAGTGCTCGTAAGACCATCCGGTTTACACAGAGCATCTGCCCGGATTGCAACATGATTCTTGATGCCGAAGTTTTCGAGCGTGACGGAAAGGTCTTCATGACCAAGACCTGCCCAAGCCACGGTGAATGCGAAGAGCTGTATTTTGGCTCTTATGAGATGTACAAGAAATTCAGCACTTATTGGATGGACGGCAAGGGCGCGCATGCTCCAAACGTCATGATCGACAAGTGTGCATGTCCAAATAACTGCGGCCTTTGCACAAACCACCTTTCACACTCTGGACTTTCAAACATGATAATTACCAACAGGTGCGATCTTACATGCTGGTATTGCTTCTTTTACGTAAAGAAGGGCCTTGAAGGTGCATATCTGTATGAGCCAAACATGGAGCAAGTAAGAGCCATGATGAAGACTCTAAAGGCAGAAAAGCCAATTGCCGGAAACTCTATCCAGATAACTGGCGGAGAGCCAATGCTTCGTGACGATATCACAGACCTCATCAAGATAATGAAGGAAGAGGGCGTCGACCACGTGCAGCTGAACACCAATGGCATAAAGCTGGCCATGTCGCCAGAGACCATGCGCCAAGTAAGAACCTCTGGCGTAAGCAACCTCTACCTGTCCTTTGACGGCGTGACGCCAAGGACCAACCCCAAGAACCACTGGGAAATCCCATATACACTGGAATCAGCACGCAAGTGCGGCATGACGGTAGTATTCGTCCCGACAGTCATCAAGTCAATCAACGACCACGAGCTGGGCGGAATAATCCGATTTGCACAAAAGAACA
>QCWB01000053.1 GCA_013114715.1 Nitrososphaera sp. | reverse complement strand
AACCAATTTGTTTAACACAAGATTATCCATGATACTATTGATATAAAAGAAATAATTGTACAACATATCCTGAGTTTTTTCGAGCTTTGGGAAGTTTTGAAATACCTTTCCTTCCTTTATGCTTTGTAGCTTTGACAAATGCTTTATCTTTGGCTCATATTCATCAAGAATGAATAAGTAACTTGGAATTAATTCTCCTGATCTATTTGCATCTTTTTCATTGTAATAACCCTCGCTTTCATAGACAACCACAATTACATCCGGTTCTTTTCCTTTTTGAATCGATACTGCATCCGCAAAGTCAGGGCTGCCCTCCTTTTTTAACTTCAACCACAATTGATATATGTTATCTCTTTCCTCTACAGTCTTACTTGCCTGTCTTTTAACCCGGAATTCGGTCTTGTGTCTGTATTTTCGGCCATCCATCATCAACCAAAAGTATAGGAACTTTTCAAGAACTGTTCTGAGAAGTATGAGGCACTCCTTGTGTTGTTTTTTCTCCATCAAATCCAAAACTACCGACAATGTCTCCATCTCTGTGTAAAAGTAATCCAGGCGCACATCATCCACGTCTATCATGGGAACTTTGTCCGACATAACCTCAGATTTCGTACTTTTCATCAATTCTTTAATTTGCCTCATCCTCTCTACAGTACTTTCCATCATGGTATAGCAAAATGACGGTGAGATATAGAGATTATAGTATGAAAATGTGCACACAAGTTCAGTATGTTAATGCAGACGCAATTCTATCTCTTATATGCGTCTAAATAAGAACCAATTCCAAATTGAAATGGCAGTCACATTTGCATGATAGACGCAAATTTAGCTTTAAAAGTTGTTCTTTCTAATATGTATCCGATTGTTAGATACGTATACAAGAGATGATGATTGTTGCAAACAACAAGGCATTGTCAAGGATGTTTGTCATTCTGTTGGAGAAAGGCTGGATGCCAACCAGAAAGCTGTTGATTAAATAAGCTGAACGGATAGGCTTTATCAATAGGAAGGAACACAAGCCGGAAAGTAAAGGCGATCATCTGGTTGTAAACAGGTTGACAGCAAAAGGAGTAAAGGCTGCTATGACTGCAGTTCAATAAGTGCGCGGTTGATAAGCGATGCCAAACCAGCATATTGGGTAAGCAGCACTACCGCTGATTCAAAGGCATCCTGGCCGCGAAAGCCTTCGTCGTATTTCATCTCTACGTTGCCCTTGTCGGTCTCCAGGTAGACAGTAAGAAGGGAATAATCTCCCAGCTGCTTGTCGGTGCGCTCGATGTATTGTCGCAGCTCCATTTTAGATATCATAAAGCCCTGATTTTCCATGCCAGCAAGCAGGGTCTTTTTCTTTACTGCAGGAGCTTTTATCCTGCCAGGGGAGATATCGGTCTTCATTGGTAATCCAAAAACCGTACCCATTCTGGGAACCACAGGTTCTGCTCGGCAATTCCAATACCTTTAGCAAGAACTGCTGGCGAGTTGTAAAAGACGCCGTCCGCGCCAAGGTCCTGGGCTACCTTGACGTTAAGCTCGTTTATAGATGAGACCTCTCCGACGTACTTGTTTGCAACCAGGTCCCGGTTCTGCGTATACAGGCCTACCTGCCGGCCGTCAACCGTCGGCACGTAGCTGACAAGCACGTCGATTCTTTTTGCTCCGGCATTTCGCAGATAGTAAATTGTCTCTCTTGCAGTGCCGCTTGTCTGGATGGTTCCCTGCACGGTGGCAATGTTTTTTCCCTGCACAAGAGGCTGCATCACGAATTTTAGCGACTTGCCGGTGGTCAGCAGTTTGTTCCGGCTCTCCTGCTCTGAGAAATCTATCATGTTGTCCGAATCGTCATACCTGTCTTTGATGACTCCTTCTGCTATCTCGAAAATCTTGGAATGCTTTCTGTATTCCAGCGAGAATCCAAGCGCCATTGGCCTGGTATAGTCAGGCTCCGCATAAGCTGAATCCAGGTAATCCAGACCTATTGTTGATAAAAAGTTGGCCTGCTCTCTGCCTATGTTTTTGCGGATCTCGTACATGCTTTTTCCGTTCAGAGTCGCTATAACGCTGGATTCTCTGATGAATTCAAAGGGGTCCATCATCAGTTTAGAGTCTGGTTTAGAGTGAACAACCTGCAGGCCATTTTTGCTCAGTTTTAGCAGTTGCCCCGGCTTTACTTCTTCAAACTCCATGTTGACAAGGGAAGTGCGAAGCGAGTTTTCCGATGCAATGATGTTTATCATCCCGTCTTTTTGCGTGGCCGTGACAAGCGGCTTGAATCCTGTGCTATCGCGGTATGCGTAAATTTCGTCTCCGTCCTTTAGTATCAGGTTTCCACGCAGATGCCTGTCTAGAAACTCGACTGCGCGCTCTACGTTCTGCCGATCTATCAAAAGCGTGTTAAAGATATGGAAAATCTTGTAAAGAGAATCAGAATCCCTTGCCGGGCCCACACAAGGATGCAGATGCAGTTTTTCCGTGTCAACGAAAAACCCGTCAAAAGCAACGTGGATAGAGTTCATGCTTGAAAACGGCGGTGATTTTTTTGAGAGATATCCTATTCCAGACGGGCCGTGTAGTTTTTCTTTGCTTGCCGTCCGCAGTATGGTGTCATCAGAAGGCAGGTATCCTTCATCTCCTGCGGAATTGCTGCCTATCATTATCTTCCAGTATGCCTTGCCGCGGTGCTGAAGCATCCGCATGGCGTGCGCAAGGTAGTAAATGGCGTGCTTGCTTGATTCACCGTGGTTGTACAGAGCAACTATGCCAGCCATCCAACACTCACTTCAAGGCGTTTAGATAAAAATCTTGTCAGACGGGGGGAACATCTGTTTTTCCCGCTCGTACCTGCTGATTTCCTTCTCCAGTTGCATGGTAAGGCCGATGCTGTCAAGCCCCTCAAGCAAGAGTTTTTTTCGAAACTCGTCAACTTCAAAGTGCATGGTTTTTGACGGTATGCTTACCGTCTGTTTTGACAGGTCTATGGTTATCTCTACGTCGTTTTTGAACAAATAATCCACGTCTTCTACTGCAAGCCGGACAGGCAGCAGCCCGTTTTTGAAGCAGTTGTTGTAGAAAATATCTGCAAACGACGGGGCTATGACTGCCCTAAAGCCGTAATCCTCAATGGCCCAGGCAGCGTGCTCCCGGGAGCTGCCGGAACCAAAGTTGTCTCTAGCCAGTAGAATCTTTCGCCCGGCGTATTTCTTGTCGTTTAGCACGAAGTCCTTCCTTGGCTTGCCATCAGAATCAAAGCGCCAGTCGTAGAAAAGGTACTTGCCAAATCCAGTCCGGTGGATTAGTTTTAGGAACTGCTTTGGAACTATCTGGTCCGTGTCCACGTTTACCCGGTCAAGCGGCGTGGCCTTGCTCCGCAGTATCGCAAACGGCTCCATTATAGCCACTCCCTGACATCGACAAAGTGACCTTTTATTGCGGCTGCCGCTGCCATAACAGGGCTGACAAGATGCGTCCTTCCGCCGGTCCCCTGCCGGCCTTCAAAGTTTCGGTTAGAAGTGCTTGCGCAGCGCTCGCCGGGTGCAAGTATGTCAGGGTTCATGCCAAGGCACATGCTGCAGCCAGACTCGCGCCACTCAAAGCCGGCGTCAATAAAGACTTTGTCAAGCCCCAAGCTTTCTGCAGCAGTCTTGACATGCTGCGAGCCTGGAACTACCATTGCACGGACAGAGGGAGATACATGCCGGCCCTTTACAACTAGGGAGGCTTCAACAAGGTCTTCAAGCCGAGAGTTTGTGCAAGAGCCAATAAACACGCGGTCGACTTTGATGTCGGTTATCGGCGTCCCGGCCTTCAGCGCCATGTATTCAAGGGAACGCAGTGCAGCTTTTCTTTCATTTTCGTTGCCACGGGCGTACTCGTCGGGATGCGGAACGCTGTCGCTTACGCTGACAACCATGCCCGGGTTCGTGCCCCAGCTTACCTGCGGGGCAAGCTGGCCGACGTCAAATGTCACAGACTTGTCGTACGTGGCAGAAGCATCGGTCTGCAATCCCTTCCAGTATTCGATGGCCTTGTCCAAGTCGTCGCCCTTTGGAGCGTAGCGCCTGTCTTGCAAATAATCAAAGGTCTTGTTGTCTGGAGCCACAAGCCCAGCCCGAGCGCCGCCTTCTATAGACATGTTGCAAATAGTCATGCGTTGTTCCATTGACAGGTCGGATACTGCAGTGCCGCGGTATTCAAAGACATAGCCTGTGCCGCCGGCTGTACCAATAGTCCGGATGACATGCAGTATCATGTCCTTGGCCGTCACCGCGTGGTTATTCTTGCGCAGGCCTTCAAGGTTTATTGCAAAAGTCTTTGGTCTGTCAAGCCAGAGGGTCTGCGTTGCAAGCACGTGCTCTACTTCGCTTGTGCCAATGCCAAGGGCAAAGGCTCCAAACGCCCCGTGGGTAGAGGTGTGGCTGTCTCCGCAGACAATAGTCGTGCCAGGCAGGGTTATGCCTAGCTCCGGTCCAATCACATGCACTATTCCCTGGTCCGGGCTTTGCATGTCAAACAACGGTATTCCAAACTCCTTGCAGTTCTGGGCCAGCGTGCGTATCTGCGTTGCAGAAATCTGGTCTACTATCGGAAGCGACCTTGCTGTTGTCGGGACGTTATGGTCCATGGTGGCAAAGGTCAGGTCTGGCCGGCGCACTTTTCTCCTGTTCAGTCGCAGGCCGTCAAATGCCTGCGGCGACGTCACCTCGTGTACAAGATGCCGGTCGATATAAAGAAGGGAAGGTCCGTTTTCCCTTGTATAGATAACATGATTGTCCCATATCTTTTCAAATATGGTCCTAGCAGAAGCCAACCGGAGTAAAATGTCCTAAAGGGGAATATAAAATAATGAGCAGAAGTTTTAAATCAGGTTGCGCAGTTCTGCAGGTTGTAAATGCATCCTAAGGATAACCGCTATCCAGAGTATATAGCTGAGCAGATAAAGAAGGGTACAACTACCTGCGCACTGTCTTGCAGCGACGGCGTCGTGCTGGCCGCAGACACAAGGGCAAGCGCCGGCCTGTTCATTGCAGACAGGCACGTGATGAAGATCCAGCAGGTAGACAAACACCTGGCAATGACCATTGCAGGAGGTGTGGCAGACGCCCAGAACCTTGTTGACGTGATGCGTTACAACGCCAACCTATACAGGCTGCAGAACAAGGAGTTGATGCCAGTAAAATCAGCGGCAAGGCTTTGCTCAAACGTGCTGTTTAACAACAGATATTTCCCGTATTACGTCCAGATAATCATGGCCGGCTACACCAAAGCTGAAGGCGGCGTGATACACAACATTGACCTGTTCGGCTCGATGACGACTGAAAAATTCATCTCCACTGGAAGCGGTTCGCCTGTGGCCTACGGTTACTTGGAATCTGAATACAGGCCAGACTTGTCAGTCAACGAAGCATACAAGATAGCGATGCACGCCATCGCAGCGGCAATAAGAAGAAACGCAGGAACTGGCGACAACATCAACGTGGCCATAATCGACAAAGACGGCTACCGCCAGCTCTCAAAAGAACAAAAGGCAGCAGTAGGCGTCGTCTTTTAACGACGGCCTATTTCAGTCTGAATTTTCCAATTCTCAGGACAGCAAGAACGCCAAATATTGCCAAGCCAATCACCAGCAGGCTTGCAGGGAATTCTGGCACCACTGTAGTTCCGACGATGTCTATGTCGCTTTTTCCAGGAGGCAGCGTGAGTTGGATTAGTTTTTCGTTGTTTATCTTGTCGTCGATTATCTGAACGTCTACTGCATCTCCATTTACCGATACTGCGTAAGGACCTTCCAGCACGCTGCTGATATGCACTGACACAAGGCCTATCGTTTCCACTGGTGCTTCTGCCCGGAAGGAAAGCTGCTTGCCACCCTCGTTGAAATTAAAGCCGGATATAGCAGCGGTGCTGTCAATTACCACGTCAACTGTTGCGCCCCTGGCTGTCACTGTGTTTGCATTTGCTTTTGTGCCCGCAATTTCATGCAAGGTCTTGACTACGTCGGTTGGGTCATGTACAGTCATGGTCTTTATCGTCTTTTCAAAATCATCATGGCCTTGTTCAAACAATGCCGTTGTAGAAGCTCCGTACATCACCACTATCACATTGTCCTTGTTTGAGAATATGTGTATGATTGCTTTTTCAAAATCTTCTTCTGTGCATTCAACTGCCAGTTTGTATGCAGAAGCTCCGTTGATTTCGACGATTTCCTGAGTTGGGTTGCTGCATGACTCGTCCATCTTTTCTCCCCGGACCGCAGATAAAAAGTCCTCAGAGTTCGTCAGTTCCTGCAGGCCGTCCTTGTTCAATGCTGCTATCACAATCGCAGGCTTGTCGGTTTCCTCTTCCATATCTACACCGCCAGGCGCTGCAATAACAAAGCCAAGGAAGTTTATCCCTTCCCAGCCTTCCTGAAATTCTATCTCGTAACCTACTTCAGAATCAGCATACTTGCCCGTGATGGTTGCCGCATCAAGTGGCATGGAGCCCTCCGATTCGATTCCTGAAGTCCCATCATGCTCTTCTGCATAAGCAAATTGCCCCACTGGCAAGATTGCAGATGCAAGTAAAGTCGATAGAATTGAGAATACTAGCAGAAAAGTGAGTTTCTTCATGCAGCAAGGGCAGCACCCATGTTTTTAAGACTTTCTGCAGCCCCCTCTCCCTTTGGTGCCGGCTGCATTATAACTACAATTTCAGAACAACTGCCAAATGACATGCAAGAATCTTTGCCAGAGGCTGACACTTTCCGGAAGGTCTCCTTATCCAAGCCCATATCTGTATGGATTGAGGTACTGCTCCAAATGTGAGGTTTATCTGGTTCCAGAGGAGAGCAGCAGCCGCTGCCCGTGCTGCAACTTGATCCTGCGAAGAAAGTCGAGAAGGAAAAAATACAAAAAACAAACGTATCCAATGATCCCAAGCATTGCCTATAGGGAGGCGCAGCGACTTTCGGCTTAGGTGATTTCTCCAAGAAATAGGCTTGAATCCATCTTTGAGAATCTTGATAGGTCTATCGCCGCGCCGGGGCTCATTATCTCCCTGATTTCCCGGCCAGATTCAGCCTGGGTCCACCATTCTTCTCCAAACCTGTTTTTAAGCAACGCTTCAAGCTCTGCAGCGCGCACAGCAGCAACAAGGTAGCTTGGAACGTACATTATGGCGTCAGGCATGATGTGGTGTAGCATCCAGTATTCCCCGGGCATCTCCAGTCCGGTGTATTCTTTTATCAGCTTGCCATACCTGTCGCTTGCCTCTTCCATGGATAAGCCCTTGCTCCAGTATTCTGCCTTCATTATTGAATTGGCAGTGTAGAACGTGACAAAGAAAAGCTCCATGAAGTTGTTTCGTCTGTGCAGTTCATCAAGAGCGTTTTTGTCAGATATTCCAATTGAGGCAAGATACCTTTTGTTTTTTGTCAGTCGCTCTAGAAATATCGAAAATATCTCTGCTATCCCCATCGAAAAGCCGTACCGGTTCCAGTATTCTTGCTTTGGGTCTATCGATGTGGCATGAATGGCGTGTCCCATTTCATGGTAGCAGCCCTGCAGGTCAAAATATGCGCTCTCGGCCTTGTACAGAACGCGTATGTCCTCTGGCACATGAACAAAGAAGCATATCGGAGACGGATACTTTTCTTTTCTGTTCTCTGCATCGATGTTGATTCTTGACAGGTCAAACTGCATTGACGACAGGGTGTTTCTGACTTGGCCCACTGGATCTGTCTTTGAGAAATATTTTTCAAGGTCCGCGTAAATGCGGTTTCTAAAAAAGTAGAAATCATCGAAATATTCAGCTGGCCGGCCAAGCACTTTTTCTGACATCTCTGCAAGGGCCCCTCTAAACGGTTTTTTGGCGGCTTTACCCATCGACTTGACAAATGACAATAGCTGCGACTTGGAAAATTTTTCGTTCTCCAGGTAGCCGTCAAGCGGACTCAATTTCCCATCAGAATAAGTGTCGTAGACTTTGGATATCTTGTCGAACCGTTCTTGGATTACTGGCGACAGATGCTTGGTTTTTTTGATAAATTCGTCAAAGACTTCTTTTCTTTTGCCTGCATCTTTTTGCGCGCTGTTGAACTGCCGCCATGTGCTCCAGTTAACTGGAGAATTGCCAAACTTGTGTTTTGAGACTATCTTTGCATTGCGAAGGTTGAACATCTTTAGTTCCAGCTTTTTTGTGCTAGAGTCGGCAATGTTGTCCAGAGATGAGACGAACAGCTCGCGTGGCTGTGAGAAATTGTCAGTAAACATTTTTGCGCTGGCAAACTTCATTTCAGCAAGCTTTTCTATTAGCTGCTCGCTGTACTTCAGGCCGGCATACTGCTTGTACCGCTCATCAGATTCGGCGACGTAGATGCGCTCGTCTATCTGGCACCATTGCTGCAGATTCATCAGCAGTAAGGCAGAGCAATTAGGCTAAAAATGTTATAACGCAGAATTGCAGATCGTTATTGTTGCTGTCAGTTCTTGTTTTCGCGGAAGGCAGATTTCTCGTCATCGAGCCGAAGGGAAGACTAGCAAAATTTGCGTCACTAAAGCAAAGACTGCGGATACCGATTTCCTCGATTGTGCAGGTAAGCACAGACAAAGTGCCGAAAATCAAAGGCATCAGGCTTGGAGGCACTGCACTTCCGCCGCATTACGCTGGCCATTTTTACAGCATAGATGACGGCAAGATATTCTACGTTCTAAGCAACCGCGACAAGTGCATCACGATAAAGACGAAGGATTTCCAGTACAGCGAAATAGTAGTCCAAGTCGACGACAAGGAGCGGACTGCGGAATTGATAAGAAAGTCATGCGCTGCACAATAGTGCCGTTTGGACCAAAGGTTATATCTTTGAAATACGAGATTAGATCGGTTGCCAGGAGGCGCAGTTTGCTGAAAATAAACATGGCAAAGGCGTTGAGCATGACGGTCTTTTTCTTTACGGCATTGACACTGGCCCACGCGGGCTTTATTGACTATAGGTCTGGAGCTTTTGAATCGCAAAGGGACAAGCAACTAAACCAGATGCAATACCTGCAGACAAGGAAATTCGATGTCGAGTCCCCTCTAACGTTTGGAAGAGAAATATGGCGCGGAATGAGGAATGACAAGACAGAGATGGACCGAAAAATGCCTCTGCTGTGGCGTTTTTGAGTTGCTGGTAAGCACGAGAGGAGGGCCAACGCGTGTAAGGATGCTAAGGTTGCTCGTCAGTCCGAAAAACAAGCTGCAGTTATCAAAGGATCTTGGCATAGACTGGAAGGCTATTGACAGGCATGTAGACAGGATGCGGAAATTTGGCCTTGTCCAGGTCGTGGATACTGCCGGAACGTCTACCACTTTTGTATTAAGCCAGAAAGACGCCAACGTGCTGCCTCTATTATAGTGTCACCGAATGTTTATAGACTCTGGCATCTTTTTTACTCCAGATGTTTGGCAAGACAAAATGCAAGACATGCGGCGATGAAGTCAGGCTTGTATTAAAGCATCTTCGGGAAAAGCATCCAGAAATCTACGAAAAGGAAGTTGTTGGCAAAAGCCTTCAAGACATAA
>QCWB01000052.1 GCA_013114715.1 Nitrososphaera sp. | reverse complement strand
TGACGTTGGAAACGAGGTATCTGTCTTAGAAAGATATTGTGATCCTTGTGCTGCGGTTGTTCTTGAAAGTATCAAAGGGAGCCTGGCCTAATTGCCGCCATTTTCTAGAGAGTCGCCGTTGCTTGTTCGCTCAAACTCACCAAAGGACGGGCAAGAGCGAATCGTCAGCGATAGAGATGGCTTCAAGCACCTTGAATGTTTCGTAAACGGCAGCTGGAGACACCTGACTTCAAAGTGCCGCATTCGTGTAAACAAGGAATGCCAGAAATAGACAGGCTTTGCAATTTTTCTAGCTCCACAAAATGAAAAGATCAAGGGCAGCGGTAGATGCGAGCCCTGCTTTACTATCTTAAACTATTTTTTGTGGTATTTTCTGTCTGGAACAAACGTCTTGCATTTGCAGTTTCCAATCAGACATTTCTTTTTGTCGTCCTTGGCCGCAGTGTCATGGTCGCCCTTTTGGTGGCGACACTGGGAACATTTGATAAACATGTCGTATTCTTCCGCGGTCATTGATAGAAAACTGAATCTCCAAAATACATTGCATTATTGTTTGTATTCCAGCCATATAATACATCGTTTTTTAAAGAGAAAAACAGGTGGTACTTTCCTGTAAAGGCAGTTGCCACGATTGGGTTTGTACTTTATACCAGTTCGGCTGTTGCGAATCGGCTTCCTACGTTAGTGACCTTTACCTTTGCGGTTTGTCCTACTTTGCCGTTCTTTACAAAAATTACAAAACCTTGAACTCTGGCAATTCCGTCACCCTGTCTGCTTGTTTCCGTTATTTGTACATCGTATTCTTTACCTGTTTCCACAGGCTTTGGACCATAGTTGCCGAAGCCACTATTTCCACGTCTTTCATATGACATCGTTACCTGTTGTTAAGTTTCATTGCCATATAAATGAACGAAATGCGTCTGCTTGACAATTGAACGTTCTTAAGCAGGGATGGCTTAAAAAAAGCATGAATACCGGTTTTCTACGAAGGGCCATCTAATGCCTATGCTTATGATAAAATGCAAAACCTGCGGCGAAGTCTTTGCAGGAGTTTACCTGCCCGAAGAGAGCAGCAGCGAAGCAAAACAGACCCTGGTTCAGAGCAGCAAGTCGCATACCTGCTCTAGGGGGCATGAAAACGAATACTCTGAATCGGACTTTATGGACTGGTCTTGAAAATTGCCAAATCCTCCAGTAGTTCTTGTTACATACCCAGACAAATTCACGAAGGAAGAGGCCAAATCCCTAGTAGGGTCTGCAGACCGGAGCATCCGCCGCGTCTTTACCCAGAAATATCTGAATAGGTCCCAGTACGGGATGGGGGCTGGCAAGGCAGAAGAGATAAAGAAATTCGTTGCCGAATCAAAAATAGACGAGGTAATAGTAGACGAGCATCTAACATCAAGGCAGATATTCAACTTAGAAAAGATCGTCGGAGTCAAGGTAATTGACAGGGAACGTTTGATTCTGGACATCTTCTACTCTAGGGCAACTACTACCGAGGCTAAATTGCAGATAGAACTCGCAGAGATAAAATACGAGATGTCCCGGGTCCGGGAGACTGCCAAGATTACTTCTGGCGGCGAGCGCGCCGGCAAGGGCGGCATGGGCGAGTATGTAGTCGACGTGAAATTCCGCGACCTGAAGCGGCGCATGTCGTTTATCAAAGAAAAGCTGGATGAGGCTTCACGCAAACGCGAACTGTACCACCACCAGCGGCTAAAGACCGGGATGTCTCTAGTTTCCCTGGTAGGATACACGAGTTCAGGCAAGACCACGCTTTTCAACCTGCTGACCGGTGAGAACAAGCAGACCTCCAGCAGCCTTTTTACCACGCTTTCAACAACTACCCGGGTATCAAAGATAGACGAAAACAACGAAGTCCTGCTCACCGACACTGTCGGCTTTATCAGCCGGCTTCCGACATACATGATAGACGCCTTCAAGTCAACCCTGGAAGAGTCTCTGATAGCCGACGTCATACTGCTTTTGATAGACTCTTCAGAAGAGGTGCAGGACATCAGGATAAAGTACAATTCCTGCCGGCAGGTTCTCCGGGAGCTGGGGGCAGACGAATCAAAGATAATAGTTGTTTTCACAAAACACGACAAGCTAGTCTTAAGCGAGGCAGTCACTCAGTTATCCGAGGACATGGGCATACAGGAACCAGTGTCCATATCGTCTACAAACATGTACGGAATAAACAAACTCAAGATAAGAATCAGGCAGCGATTGGCCGCAAACGAGAGTCTAAGCCCGCCTCCAGTTATATGACGGCTAAGCGAAAATTGATTGTGACACAAAATAATTTCCCTATGAAAGAATGGCATGTTACTCACATGGAAAAAACCATAGTAAAATACGTTGCAGGGCTCCCAGATAATGCTTCAATGTGGGAAAAGAAGCAGCACAAAAGGTACGGCAACCTGACAATGATCTGCAGGCAGATAGACTACGACATCAAGCACGGCGTGACGCAGCAGCAGGTAATAACTTTTCTAGAAAAAATCCAGCATAATCCGTCTTTTTCAGATTTACGCAGCAGAAGCGATTCGCTGGACAGAATGAACGAAGTCATGGAGCATTTTAGTCCGCTAAACAAAGCCAGCAAGTGGTAAGCAATCCATCTTCCATGCTCTTGAGTCAAAAATGGAATGACGAATTCTTTTATCTGGCATAATTTGATAAGTAACGTCTGAACAATATCTTGTGTGGCCAAGCTAATAGTTGAGTCATACCGAAATTCCACGGTAAACACAATCCTCAAGGACATTGCAAGCAAATACACGATAGACATCCAGGCTGACCTGCTGCAGACCGACACGCCGGTAGACGAGATCAAATTCAAATACAGAACGTACTCGGAATGCGTAAAGATGCTGTATCGAAAAGTCGGGGTTGCTTAGGTCCTGACCTTCATCAATTCAACGGTTTCTGTTTTGCAGTTTTTGTCCACTGCATCTGCAATGTGTGCTTGCAAAAGATCTTTGGCTTGTTGCTCGGGTAGTTTTTCTGTCGAGATGTATCCGCAATTATTGCAGACTACTATGTAGCTCCAGTTAACCAGAAATGGCCAACTCCGTTCTTAAATTATCAAACTTGTTTTCACACGAAACAATTTTGCTAGGGCTAGTTGACAATTTAAGAGGTACCTGCTGTAGAGGACATCATGCGCCATAATAATGTAGAGCCAGTATTTTGTTATCTGCGTGATAGAGAAATGCATTAACAAAGTTAATCATGACGTATATAGCAAAATGCCTGATATGATCTTATGAAATATCGCCACAGCAAGAGATCCTGGCTAAGCCTGCTTGAACTCAGAATAATGGAAATCATGTATGAAAAAAGAAGACAAGTTAGTTGCGACATGGGTGCGGTAACAAATGAGCGATGAAGCAGTTTCTGACAACAAGGAAATAGTTTCAAACCGCCAGGAGATCTTTGGCCTGCTTGACGACTACATAGAAAATATCCAAAAAGCAAGAAAAATTATGCTTGGGGTATCGCTTTCTGCCATAGTTCTGGCGCCGATGGCTATAACCTTGTCTTCGTACCTGCTGCTACATCCTTCATTCTCTTCTCTGCTTGACAGAGAAGATGAGTTTGGAGATGCCCTGAGCATCTTGCTTGGAGCCGTGATCATCGTTTCAATTGTGTGGTTTGTGACCGGCATAAGGCAATACTTTGCCATAAGCAAGTGGAAAGACAGGTACGAGTCGTACAAGAAAGGAAAAGAAGAGATGGACAGAAAGATAATAACGCAATACGGACTGACGGAAGACTAGGCCGTCAAATATCTCGATTAACTCGGTTAATCGAGATTAATAAGCAATTTTTCACATCTTGATTAATATGAAAACAAACACAACTTCTGAAATGGACATACCCGTAACAATGACTGCAAAGATATCAGGTTCTGCGGGCAACAGACATGAAGTGACATACATCATTTCTGAAAACACGGACGTTCTGTGCTTTGATAGAAAAGAACTGCTACTGTCGCAGCTCTTTGCATGCCAAAAACTCTTGAAATATGCAGAGCCGGCTGAAAAAAGCCTAGTTGAAAAAGAGATAAGCGATCTGCAAAACGTGCTGGACCTGATCCAATAATTTTGCTGCAAAAAAATACGGTCACGGGGGATTCTGGAAAACTGTTTCAGGTGTGGTCGTCTTTAATTTCTGCGTCAGAATAGTGACTTAACATGGTTAATCGATCTTTACATGGCAACAGATTGTCTTACTGGTTGATTCTGCCTCATGGAAATGGAGACCAAGTCGCGCGTACATTACAGAGACAGGATATACATCATAGCTGACCTTATCCTAAAACTAGTGGAGTACGGCGAGCTTAACCAGACCGCGCTTGTCAGCTTTTGCGGTTTGAACCTAAAAAAGCATAGGGATATCCTGGAGGACCTGGAAGCCAAGGGTCTTATCCAGAAAAGAGAAGAGCTCGTCGGAAAAAGAACAATAAACATCTACCTGCCTACACAAAAGGGAGTTGAATTTTGTCGGGCGATAATTGAGCCGTATGAAATAATGTTTCCAAGAAAAAAAGACTAGCTACGCGCAGACTGGCTTTTGGTCTATCTGAAACTCTAGCACGGCCCCGTGCCTGCTGTCATAGTCAAACAGATAAGACTCATTTTCTGCGATTGGAAGCGACTCTATCTTGCTTTCTGCGCAGCACGGGCACGTGGTAAGGCTTCTTCCGTAAAGCATTGAAGCGCACCAGAAACAGGAGTTGCATATTGCAAAACGTACTTGGCTCAAGTTTGGGTTTGACATACCATGTTTGTCATTCCGAGTTTTATTAGGATAGACTAACCAAGTTAACTAACCAAGTTACGCAGCGGTTAAAAGAAAAAATGCGCTGACTGGTGCTTGTGAAATCCCGGATTTTTTCTGGCAAACAGAAAAAGACAGATGATATGCCAGAAACTAATTGCAGCTCTTGCAGCGAAAAGGAGGCTGTGGTATTCCAGGCCGAAGGGAACTTTTGCCTTGACTGCTGGCAGAAAAGAACAGAGCCCAAAGTCTAGGACCGCAAGTAAGAATACATGCCTCCGATTAGGAGCGTTGCACCGATAAGCGTCAATGGCCATGCGACGAACCAGGACACGGCAAAACCTCCAAGGCCGATAAGGATGTGGTCCAATATCTATTGATGTGAAAATGTTCAATAAAACCGGAGAAAATCAGGCCTATACGCCTAGGATCTGCTTGAGCATCATGCGGTAGTCTACCTTCTCCTTCTTGCTTCCTGGAGATGGCAGCTCAAATATCAGCGGAATCGGGCGTTTTGCACGAAGGGTCGTGACCTGGTTGCGTATCTCTTTGCCCAAGTCGTCGCTCAGCAGGACAAGTCCTGTGTCTCCGTCGTTCATCTTGTTAATTTCTGCAAAAGCTTGTGCGGAAGTGTCAACCTTGATGCCCTTTACTCCAGCAAGCTGGAAGCTGGTAACGAAAACTCGGCTTCCTATGGCAACTATTTGCATCAGCAGTCTCTTCCGCTGGGTCCTTTTTAATCCTTTTGAGCGCTTTAATGATGCCCGCAGGCTAATTGCGGCAGTTGAAGCCAACATACGTAAGCCCAGAACAGATTCTTGCTGGCAAAACCCTGACTGTTTTGGAAATATGCCAAGAACTTCGCCATAATCGAGCAGCTAGTCCCTGACGTGCTAGAGCGCGGCTATCCCGGCTGGAAGGCCATAGGCTACACGCATACTACTGCCGGATATTTTTGTGCAATTTTTCCTTTCTCAGACTCGGTCAAGCTTTATTTTGAATACTGGTAGACCGGCAGAAAATCCTAAAGGGTGGAGGCAAAAAGGCTCGATACCTGGAGTTTCGGAGCATAGACGACGTAGACTCGCAGACTGTACGCTGGTTTGTAGTTCACTGTCTGAACCTGTAACAAAGTATTTTAGATTAGGCAGCGAAGCAACAACATGAGCTTTGACTCGGACTCGTCTATATTTGACAAGATGTCCGGCAAAAAGATAGTCATCATGTTTGCGCTTATCTTTTTAGGCGCGTTTGCGCTCATACAGATGATCCAGGGATTCCCTCTAAAAGATCTGCTAATCAAGGAATCCGTGACCGAGGAAATCGATGTCTATTTAAAGCAAGGCGATACCTGCATCATAGACACAGTGGACCATCCGCGAGAGATAAAGAACTGCCCCTACAATCAGGGCGATCACATAGTAATTACGTACAACAAGAACAACGCCGGCATTGAATCGCACCATCTGGCAAAAGAATAGCATGAATCAAGTTCAGGCTAACAATTCCAAAAACGCCTTCATGTTTCCAATGTCGTCTCTCTTCTCGTCGATTGGGGTTTCCATTATTATCGGCAACTTCTTTACGTCTCTGTGCTTGACAAAAGCAGACAGGCCAGCCCTTCCAATGTTGCCAAGGCCGATATGCTCATGTCTGTCCAGATTAGAGTTCAGCTCACCCTTGGAGTCGTTTAGGTGGATAACCTGCACGGCTTTTAGGCCGACCATATCGTCAAACTCCGACAGGGTCTTGTCTACTCCTTCCGCGGTCCGGATGTCATAGC
Source organism: Nitrososphaera sp. (assembly GCA_013114715.1). Classification (GTDB taxonomy): domain Archaea; phylum Thermoproteota; class Nitrososphaeria; order Nitrososphaerales; family Nitrososphaeraceae; genus Nitrososphaera. Next base: position 2,965 of record QCWB01000052.1, on the reverse strand, counting down.
CTGATGCAAAGGCATGGCAGGTGTCGATGCATACACCTGTGTTGCCGTCAAGCCTGTCAAGTATTTTGCGCAACTCGCCAAAATTTGCGCCGACGCTGTTTTTCTGGCCTGCATTGTTCTCTAGCAGGACCATTGTCTGGCTTTTTGACTTGGACCTTGCAGTCTGGATTGCCTTTACAAGTTGATTGATGCCGTTTTCCGCGCCCTTGCCAAGATGGCTTCCAAGGTGTATGACTAGAAACTTTATCCCCAATACGTGGCAGCGCTCTATCTCGCCGGCCAGGGTTGCAACCGACTTGCTGTACATGTCGCCGTCAGGCCCTGAGAGGTTTGGAAGATACGGCATGTGCACGACAACAGAATTGGAGTCTATTCCCGATGCAGCCAGGCTACTTTTAAAAAGCGAGACATCCGCAGAGTCAAGCGGCTTTGCAGCCCAGCCACGCGGGTTTCTGCTGAAAATCTGAAAGGCGCTGCAATTGGCCCGTTTAGAGTTCTCAACGGAATTTGATATGCCGCCGGAAATCGAGACGTGGAAACCGACCCTGTAGCCCATGGCCAAGGTTTGGCATAGACGGTTAGTAAAGTTATTGCAATGGGATTTTTATTTACGTGCCGCTAAAGTCCTGACATGTCGATAAGGGTTGGCCCCGGCGACCTGGCCAAGTACCCGTTTCTAAATGAGGCCGGCGAGTATCTCCGGCAGTCAGGCTTTGGTTGGGACGAGCTGGAAAAGCCAGAGATGAAGGAAATTATCGACACTGCGGCCTCGAGGATTGCCGCAGGCACGGCCGGACAGGTAAACGACAGTCTTGAAAGGTATGAAAAAGAGATTCTCGTATTTCTGGTGTCGCTTATCTTGGTAAAGTCGATATCTATAGAGCCTGTCTTGAAAAAATACTCGCTTTCAGAGGCGCGCAGGGCAGAAAAGTTCCTGACCGAGGACCTGAAAAAGCAGACCGACCCGCAAAAACGAGCCCTGTTTGCCAAGATATTTGAGGACCTGTTTTCGCTGAAAATAGACGTTGCAGAAAACGGCCGGCTGTTCAAAGTCAAAGTCACCGATTACCTGCGCAGGTCGTCTCATTTTCACGAGCAGGAATGGAGGATGATAAACCGGCTTGTCAGCCGAGGTTTTGTGTTTCTAGATGCTGACGAAGTTGTCAGGCTTGTAAGAAACGAACTGGCTATTCTGATTCATGACCGCGTGGCAAAGATGAACATACCGCAGATGCCTGCCGCCATCAGGCAAAAAGCAGACGAGCTGCGAGCGGAACTGGCGCCAAAGGTTCAGTACAGGGCGCAGGCCGTGACAGAGTACCCGCCGTGTATAAAACACGCGCTAGAAGTCATGGGCAGGGCAGAAAACCTGCCACACTCTGCCAGGGTGATGCTGGCTACATACCTTCTTGCCGTAGGCAAGCCCGTAGACGAAGTAGTCGAGGTGTTCAAAAACGCCCCGGATTTCAACGAAAAGATAACCAGATACCAAGTAGAGCACCTGGCTGGAACCAAGGGGAGCCGGGTGAAATATTCCGTGCCTTCCTGTGATAAATTGAGAACAGAGAATCTGTGCTTTGCCACCGGTGACTGCGCGGGCATAATCAACCCGATGCAGTTTGGGAGGAAAAGGGCGTGAACGACAAAAACCAGGAAATAGTCCGTGGAGCGTTTAGAGAATACTATTTCAAGCACTCAAGTCAGGTTGAAATGCCACAGGATATCGCGCACCGAGAGTTTGGATACATGCATCTGGCTGCCGGTATGACTCGACACCTGTCCTTTAAGAGCAGAGGTGAGGTCATGGCCGGCCTTGTGCGGGAAGTCCCGTCAGACGTCTATTGCTCAAACGCCATCTACAGGTTCCCGACCCTGCCAATGAACGAAAAGCAGTGGCAGGGTGCAGACCTGATTTTTGACATAGACGGCAAGGACTTGGACCTTCCATGCGTGCCTTCCCATACGTACCGTGTCTGCGCCAGCTGCAAACACGTATCTCCGCCTTCAGAAAAGGAGTATGCCTGCCTCTCCTGTGCCAGCAAGAAAGCCGAGCATGTGTCGATACCCTGCAGCAGGTGCATCGACGGCTCTAAAAAAGAGGCAAAACGGCTGATAGACTTTCTGATAGAAGACCTTGGCATCAACAAATCATCAATTAGGTTGTATTTTTCTGGCAACAACGGCTTTCATTTCCACATTGACGACGAGTCGTACAGACCGCTTGACTCGCCGGCACGCTCCGACCTTGTTGGCTACCTTTCCGGCATAGGGCTGATGGCCGAGAGCATCGGAGTTCGAAAAAGCCCGGGAAGCGACCTTGCTTTTGTAAAATTCCCAAAAGGTGGCCTGGACTATGGATGGAGAAAAAAAATTGCCGACCGGCTAAAGATAGACGCCACTTCTGCTATAAAATTGTCAAACAGGATAAAGGAAAAGGGGTTTTCTGCCTTCAAGTCAGAAGTCGACTCAATGGCACGGGAGGCCGGCGTGCGCATAGACCCACAGGTCACAACCGACGTGCACAGGGTCTTTAGGATGCCCGGAACTCTAAACAGCAAGAGCGGGCTGACCAAGAAAAGATGCGACATTGACCAGATTGATTCTTTTGATCCGTTTCAGGAGGCCTGTCTGCTTGGCGACAGCAAAATAAAGGTACATCTAAAGACGCCGGTAAAGTTCTCGCTGAAAGGCGAGTCATTTCGTATATCCAAAGAATCCGCGGAGCTGCCGGCCTTTGCAGCAGTCTACCTGATATGCAAGGGTCTTGCCGACGCTTCCTGAACGTATTAAAGGACCTTTATTCATACACCTCTTGATTGTGGGACACCTATAGCGGCAAGGGCGCCGCGCCGCGCTCTGGAATTGGCCGGGTAGTCAGGATTGGCATTTTCGCAGCCATAGGTGTAGTCATCTTTGTGATGGTCAGCAACCAGGCTGTCAACCTGTTGCTAAACGCCCAAGAGTT
>QCWB01000051.1 GCA_013114715.1 Nitrososphaera sp. | reverse complement strand
CTCGCTAAAGGAAGCAGCCCTGAAAAAGATGTCAAGCGGAGAAAAACTGACCTTCGACGAGATGAAGCTTATCTTCGGAGACGCTGGTCAGGACTAACATTTTATTCCAGCTGAATTAACATTCCATAAATGTCAGAGGACAAATTAGAGTACACTGGCAAGGTCTACCTTTACAGCAGCGGAATGCCTGAGGACCTTATTGCACTTTCTAGAGAAAAACTGACCGAGCGCGGTGTAAAGGCCGATGACATTGTGCACATTGAAGTCCCGGAAGGCGTTCCAGAGGGAAGCATAATGGCCACAATCTGGCCTCATTATCTGTCCATTTCCAAAGTCAAACGTGTCAGGGACGGCTCGATATACGCGCCACAGCTGTTCAATATTCAGTTATAGGCAAAAGCAATAAATCCTGACCTGTGGCAGTTGATCTGATGCTTACCTTCTTTTGTAAGCGAAGCAAGCATGGCGACTGTCCTGGCCAGTGGCCCATAAACGATGTCTGCGGACCAAACCATGATTGCTCGTTTGACGTGAAGATGGCAAAATGCTCCTGCTCTTGCCATGAGAAAAAAGTAAAGGCGAAAAAATCCGCCTAGTTCAGAAATGACCTGAGCATCCAAGCCATCTTTTCATGCTCTTCCATGATGCCTGTCAGAAAGTCACTGGTCCCGGCATCATGGTACTCGTTCATGGTTTTCTCAATGTCTGTCCGCAGGCTTCTGATTATCGTCTGGTGGTCCTCAAGCAAGTTGCCAATCATGACGTTGGCTGCTGTACGGTCTCCAGGCTTTTCGTTGAGCTTTGTGTTCTTCATGAACTCAGTCAACGTTGCTATAGGCATGCCTCCAAGGGTTCTTGTGCGCTCTGCAACCTCGTCTATCGTGGCGTCTATGGCTTCGTACTGACCTTGGAAGAACTTGTGCAGGTCGTTGAACTGTGGGCCAACGACATTCCAGTGGTAATTCCTTGTCTTTGTGTATAGGACGTATTCATCTGCTAGCAGCGTATTGAGTATCTGTACGGTCTTGTTCAGCTCGTTTTCCTGTAAGCCTATGTTTATCTTTTCCATCTGTCTTCATGTCTTATTAAGAATGGCTCTTATTTAAGTATTAATATTATTGGATAATTAAAAGCAATAAATATCGCTTATTGTTATAATCAGTAATGCAAAAGCTGGACCTGATAGTCAATGACCTGAGAAAAGATGGCTACAGGATAACTCCTCAACGAGTGGCGATTATAGACTATATCTTGAATACTGAATCCCATCCCACTGCAGAAAGTCTGCACGAGGTCATACAGAAAAAACATCCAATGGTGAGCCTTGCCACTGTGTACAAGACCTTGGATCTGCTAAAGAAAAAAGGCATAGTCCAAGAATTGCGGCTGGCAGGCGGCTCAAGGTACGACGCCAACGTTGGCCGGCACGTTAATCTTGTATGTGTGAACTGCGGCAAGATAGAAGACGTTGATTATGACTTGCTCGAAGAAATAGAGAACAAAGTAGCCAGAAAATCAAAATATGATATAGTAGGAAGCAAGTTCGAGCTATACGGCTATTGCAGCAATTGTCAGAAAGCCGGGATCGCAAAGTAGATCTGCCAAGTAAGGTTTAATTGAGCTTGCAGGACGCGTTTAACTGGATAAAGTAAATCAACCATGCTGGATCTGTCCTCTTTTCTACTTCAGCTGGGCATGACCGATTCTGATTTCGATCTCGCAAACCCGATGACGTATGTTTACATTATCTCCCTTGCGGTAATACCGTTTTTCATGATGTATGGCCAAAAGATGCAGTCCAAAGTCATCCTAGGCGAGATCTCTAAATCTCTTTTGAAACTAAAGACCATGAAGGACAGCGCAAGGATTGAGACTATAGATTATATCAAAAATACGGCCAGGCCAGAAAAAGACCCGTCTGAGCGAGTTGACAAATTCCTGGACTTCTTTGCAATAATGCCAGTGGACCTGGATCCCAATGGCCTTGTGCGCAAGATAGAACATGTGACTCGGATGAAAGACGAGAGGATGCGCCTTGAAGTCAGAAAAATCTGTCCAAACATCGATGACTATGAAGCCTCGAAAATAGAAAACATCCTTGAAGCTGCTACTGCACTGAACCTGATATACAAAGTTGTTAGGCACTTTTACCTGATGGGCAAGCGCACCACGAGCGTGTTTGTGCTTGTGCAGCTGCAGATGGTCATGCCGCTTTTGCTAGAAGAAGCCGAGGCACTCCAAAAGGCCATAGGCACATTCAAAAAAGGCCAGCCTATCGGCGACGGTATAGGCCCGATGGTGGTAGGCAGGATGATGCTTGGCAAGGAGAAAAAATACGCAGCCAAAGAGACTGTTTATTCTGAAGTCGACTACAACGACAGGAAATTGTACCTTCTAAAGGCTGAAGGCCCAGCTGGAACAGTCGGGAGGCCAGGCGACGCAATCAAGCGGCTGACAGAAGACTTGGGAATAAAATTCAACGCAATAATCATGATAGACGCTGCGCTAAAGCTGGAAGGCGAAAAGACCGGCGAAGTTGCAGAAGGTGTAGGGGCTGCAATAGGCGGCATTGGCGTGGAGAAATACCACATAGAAGAAGCGGCCACGCAACTTGACATACCTGTCTACGCAGTAATTGTAAAGCAGTCTGTGCAGGACGCAATCACAATCATGAGAAAAGAGATATTCGATTCGTTTGAAAAAGCTTCACACGCAGTATATTCTGTCATTGACGACAAGACAGCAGCAGGCCAGTCGGTACTGGTAATAGGGGTTGGAAACACACTTGGGGTTGCTCAATAGCTTATTTGGAAGCGGCAAAAAGGAGGTCAAGCCCACGATATACACCGAGCAGACCTGCAATTCCTGCGGCGATGTTGTCAAAAGGCCGTTTGAGGACGGCGATTATGTCTTCAAGCCAGGCCTGGCGTGCGGCAAATGCTCTGCCACTACCCTGATTACTGCAGTCTATGGGCAGTATCCGCCAGAAAAACACTAGCCGGTTATCACGGTTGCGCCAGACTCGTTTGGTATGATGGTGTGTTCTGCCTGGACAACCATCCTGCCGTTGCCCTCCACAAGTATCGGGTAGGCATGTACGTTCTTTTTCTTTAGCAAAGTCTCAATCAGGCTCCTGAGCCTGGCTTCCTCATAATCCTTTGTCAGCCACCTAAGGGCAAAGGGCAGCGTTTTGTACTTGGCCCAGATATGTTCAAGCAGTCTGTCGGCGTCAGAATCCTTGCTTGGCTTGCGCGATGTAATGCCAAAGATATTTTTTACCTTGCCATCTCGGACAATGCCTAAGCCGTCTTTGGTTGTGGCAAACGGCTCAATAGCATAGGCCTCGGTCCCAAGCAGTCCAAAAGACGAGCCAAAAGTCCAGATGTTTGGAATTGACTTGCCTGCATGTATGACGTACTGCTGAAGCGAGTGGCCGCTAAGATTCTGTATAGGCTTGTAGCCCATCTTCGTGATTATCCCTTCGATGACTTTGCCTATGTCGCTAGCCTTGGTGTTTATCCTGGCCATGCGCACGGCTTCTGCAAGCGCTGCCTCTGCAGCCTTGACCATCAAGCCGTATTTCGGGTCGTAGCAGACCGTGACTGCGGTATCTGCGATGTATCCGTCAACATGCACACCGATGTCTATCTTTAGGATGTCGCCTTCCTTGACCGTTATCTGGTCGTTTGGCTCCGCTGTGTAATGCGCGGCTATCTCGTTTAGACTGGTATTTACGGGGAACGCCGGTTCTGCACCCTTTTCTCTAATCTGGCTTTCTACAGACTCGCAGATCTCAAAAAGAGTCGAGCCTACATGGTATTTTTTTCTGGCGCGCTCTCTAACTTCAGATGCTATTCTGCCAGCGCGCAGATAACCGTCCAAGTTCACTTCTGAAATGTCGGTTGTGTTACTATATAGAGATTGTGCGATCAGTCAAACCCGTCGTTACCGTAGGCTTGGACGAGTGTTCGGAGTTCAAGCGAGGTGATTGGAAGCTCCTTTGAATGAGTCCAAAAGTCAAATTGCGGAGACATCAGGTAGCCGTCTATCTTGGCCATGTGGCCAAGACCAAGAACGTGGCCCATTTCATGGGTCGCAGAATTTCTAAAAGCATGCGCCGGCAGGTCTATATCGGTGTGGCCGTCTCCATGAAGTACCTTTGGTGACAAGTACACGTCTACGCTCTGGACTATTCCACGGTTGTAGGTGGCAGACGTGTATGCGCCGGTCTGATCTGGATAACCTGCAAAGTCCTTGTACGTGTCGTAAATGTGTATTCTGACATTACAAGAGTCTTGCATTAACTCCTCTGTCTTGACGAATCTTGCGTTCAGGTTCCACGCTTCCTGGTCGTCGGTGTATTCCCGAAGGGCAAGTCTCCAGTCCTGCACTGCAAGCTTTGCCCAGACGTAATAGGAATTAGGCACGTTTTGATCCTTGTATATGCACACGTGGATGGAATCTCTGTCCCATCTGTATCCAAGCAGCGGGACCATGTTTTCGGAATGATCAATCTGCTCTTGGTAATGCTCTGAAGCAAAAGCTGGCGTGACACCTGTCAGGAAGATAAGAAGCAGAAAAAATGCAGTACGCAACTGCATTGTATGCGAATTGTGCGATTATTATTCTTTTTAGGTGAAGCTTTTGTCTCCCTTGTCTAGGGTGGCAATGTTTACTGACTGCTCTATGTTAGAGATGAATATGATTCCGTCTCCGTGCTCGCCAGTCCTTGCAGCCTCGATTATTGCCTGTATTACAGAGTCTGTCATACTGTCAGGCACAGCGATTTCAAATTTTATCCTCGGCAAAAGGTCGTACGCAACTGGCTGGCCTCTCCACTGTAAATGAAGCTCTCTTTGCTTGCTCCAGCCTGAAACGTTGGAGATGGTCATTCCACCAATGCCCATCTGCCTAAGTTTCTCTTTTACTACCGGCATTTTTTCAGTTCTTAATATGGCCTCAAGCTTTTTCATATGGAACCCTAGTTTTCTAGGATATCGCGTTCTTAAATTCTTTGTTATTAGCACAGGAAATGAAAATTATGATAACGTGACATTGGTGGTTGCTTGCAGGCACATCTGTCATACTTTTTAACCTGCTGTATTCAATTACCAGCGTTTGAACAAATACGTTTTGGATACTAGCATAATAATAGACGGCGAAATAACCCGAATGCTCGAGTCAGACAGTATAGGCGAGGGCAGCGAAATAATAATCCCGCTGGCGGTGCTAGATGAACTGCAATCCCAGGCCTCAACTAACAAGGAGCATGGCTTTGTGGGCCTTGAGGAGATAAAGAAGATGCACGGCCTGTGCTCAAAAAAGAACATCAACCTGCGCTTTGTTGGCCAGCGTCCAAACATAGAGGATATCCGGCTTGCCAAGCACGGCAGGATTGACGCAATAATCAAAGACGTTGCCATGCACGAGTCCGCTACTTTGCTTACTGCAGATTATGTGCAGGCCCTGGTAGCAGAGGCCCAGGGAATAAAGTCGCAGCATATCCGGCAGCCTACAAAAACTGCCGACTTGGAATTTGAAAAGTATTTCGACGAAACAACGATGAGCGTGCACCTCAAGGAAGGCGTAATACCGATGGCAAAGAGGGGCAAGCCAGGAAGTTTTCAGCTTGTGCAGATAGATAGCGAAAAAAGCTCCTACGCGCAGCTAAACAACATAATAAAGGAAGTCTCTGAAGCAAGCCGAGTCTCTGGGGCCGGCTCTGTAGAGATTAGCAGAAGCGGCGCCACAGTCATCCAGTTTGGGAATTTCAGAATAGCAATAACTCGCCAGCCGTTTTCTGACGCGCTAGAAATAACCATAGTTCGGCCTACAGTCAAGCTATCTCTGTCTGACTATAACGCATCTGAAAAACTCATGGACCGGCTCTCAGGCAAGGCGGAAGGAATAATCGTTGCCGGGCCGCCGGGTTCAGGCAAAAGCACTCTTGCCAGCAGCCTAGCAGAGTTTTACGTGAGCAAGGGCAAGATAGTCAAGACCTTTGAATCGCCAAGGGACCTTCAGGTGCCAGACCAGGTAACGCAGTACGGCCCGCTTGAAGGGAGTTTTGAAAAGGCAGTAGACATCCTGCTTCTTGTGCGGCCTGACTATACCATCTTTGACGAAGTGAGACGTACCAACGATTTTAACGTCTTTGCAGACATGCGGCTGGCCGGAGTAGGCATGGTTGGAGTGGTTCATGCAAGCAGCCCGCTTGACGCTGTGCAGAGATTCATGGGAAAAGTAGAGCTAGGGATGATACCGCATATCTTAGACACGATAATCTTTGTCAAGGACGGCCAGATAGACAAGGTATACGAGCTGAGTCTGACAGTCAAGGTTCCTACTGGCATGACCGAGCAAGACCTGGCCAGGCCTCTAGTCGAGGTCCGGGATTTTGAATCCGGCGCAATAGAATACGAGATCTATACTTATGGGGAGGAAAACGTAGTCGTGCCAGTATCAAAGCTAAAAGGCGACGAAGCGCAAAGCGGAATAAAGAAGCTGGCCGAATCCAAGATAATGGAAGTGGTCCGCCGGTTTGACCCCAAGGCCGAAGTGAACATTGTTTCTGACAACCGCGTGCAGGTCCGGGTAAGCAAGGAATCCGCGCCCAAGATAATCGGCAAGGGCGGCTCTACCATCTCCGAGCTGGAAGATTACCTCGGCATAAAGATTGACGTGGAGGCCAAGATACCGACGCTTGGAAAAGAGATACCCTTTGAAGTCAGCGAGTCCGGCTCAGCCGTCACCCTGCTGGTAGACGAGGAGATAATCGGCAAGACCGTGGACGTCTACGTCGAAGAAGAATACATGCTTAGCAGCCAGGTTGGCAAGAAGGCCAGAGTAAAAGTAGACAAGCGTTCTGATTCCGGCAAGAAAATAGTCAATGCTATACTTGCAGGACAGGAAATGCATCTGTTTTTGAGCCGGCGCTAGCGCGCTTCGCTTTTTATCTTGTTGATAAACTCTTCTAGTTTTTTTAATGTCTCTGGGTGCAGGTGGTGCTCTATTCCCTCTGCATCTTTATTTGCCGTGTCCTCGTCGACTCCGATCATCTTTAGGAACTCTGCCAGTATTCCATGCCTGTGGTGTATGCTCTTTGCCACGACTGTCCCTGACTCTGTCAGGGTGATGCCCCTGTATTTTTCGTAGTTGACGTGGCCGCTTTCGTTTAGCCGCTGGAGCATCTTAGTCACGCTTGGAGACCTTACATTTAGGTAATTTGAGATGTCAACCGTTGTTGCATAGCCCTTGTGCTGGATAAGCTCGTAAATGACTTCTAAGTAGTCTTCCATTCTAGTAGTCCTGTCTATTTTCCGGACGTTGTGGGCGTCTCTGATAAATTCTAGCCTGCTGGAGTCGCGGTCTTTTCTAGTCAAGGTTTGAGCTCCGCAGCTGACATGCCTTGCAGCAATAAATATTAATACTATTTGTATCATACAGGCAATAATTCGTATTCTTTGCGATGTTTTGATAGGAATTGTTGCGGATCTGTGATTCCGGCAAAGATTGATAGCATTACAGCAGACCAGCATAATAAGACTATTGGTTGCCTCACTGATAACTCGGCCGGACTCTTGTTATCTAACATTGAATGCCGCGTAGACTTGCGTGGACAATACTCCATGAAAGGTTCGGCTCCCTAGCGACACTGCTAGGGAGGAGTTATTTGACTTGCTGTGGATGCCAATGCATACTTCCAAGGATTGGACTGGATTTATTAGGCTCGCCTAATATTTGAACCCTCTTACAATTCTTAATCGCAATTCTCTGACTATGGAATGAGAAACCTCTCTGCCTTAATAGGATGAAAGCATTGCCTTGATAAATCGATGAACATGAGGACTAGCGTTACACGTATCTCTGCAGTGGTAACGGCTGCTGTACTGTTATCGTCGTTGCTTACAATGCAACTACCAGTAGCTGTTGCAGAAGATGGTCATGGAAACCCTGGCGGTCACGAATTTTCAAGTGACATCGGTGTGCTCGTCTACACACACGGTTTCCCAGGCCATCATGAATCCGAAGACCATGACAGAGTAGCGGAAATCGAAAAAATGATTGAAAAGAAGTACGGAACACCTTCAGAAATAGCCATCCATATGCCCTATGATTGGGATCAAGGATTGATTAAACTTGATGAAAACGACGTGAACTATGCAATATTCTTGTACACCGATATGTTTGGGCCGGATTCAACTGTTATTCATGATGTAACGCGCGGCGTCTTCGGTGGAATTGAAGAATACAACGTGTGTCCCGGCGTTCCGATGGGCGACGGCTGCCAATACATGGGTCAGCTGACAGAACCAGCGTCTAAAATCAGCGATACTATCCTCATATTTGCAGAACCTGCAAGACCAGATCATCCAATATTGAAAAACATTTTTGTCAAGCAGGCAAAGGCAGTGAGCGAGGATCCAAGCAATGAAATCCTTGTGCTTGTAGGTCACGGAGCTCGATCAGATTTCAATGACGCTGCCCAAGAAACCGAACTTTCAAACACCGCAGCATTTGTTGAAAAGAAGATGGGATTTGCAGATTCAATAGGTGTTACTGCAAGAGAGGACTGGCCATCTCTAAAACCCCTGGCCGTACAAGAAGCTGTTGACGAGATAAAATCAATGCTTGAAGAAACAGGAGCTACTAATGTTGTATTGGTACCAGCTACGGGCGCATCTGGCTTTGATCTAATCTCCAGTGCTCTGGAGGAAGAAGGCATTAACTTTGTGGAAGCTCCAGAACCATTCCCGATTGGACAGAAGGAATTTAAAAAGTGGGCAGACCAAACGGTAAGAGAGACAATAGAATTCATTGAAGCAGAAGAACCAACAGAGTCCACTATAACGCCATATTGGGAACGAGACTATTACTATAATGAAGTAAGAAAAGACAAGCAAAATGACACAACAAACAATGACTCTAATTTTGACATAAGACAATTTGGAATTAACAATGCTGGGAATCCTTACATGCGAGTCAAGGGAGACGCAGGCGCCTCGGTCTCTGACGAGCATGGAATCATTTACGGGTACATATTTGCCACAAATGCTGGAACATATGCAGTAACTGCACATCTTGGAGACGACAGCCCTGGCGAGGAGCACGAGGACAACGAATGGCATGCACACAAAGTGGTCTTGGATGAAAACAACTGCGTCTCGTCAATAACCCCGGATGGTGAAAGCCGAATCATAAACAAAACAATCGTTCTAAGAGAAACACCTGCCACTTCGCTGTCAAAGGCGATGACAGTAGAACTGACTGAACAAGACGACACGACATGCGTTACAGAAGTATTTGATCAGGGCAACTGATCATCTCTTTTCTTTTTTTTGTAAGATATGCAAATGTACGAACTTTTCAGCATAAAAGGCGAAATGTGGTTCTGCAAAGGGAATTATTATTACACTCTTGAGCAAGTACAAAGAATCATAGTAGAAAAATTGCGTGCAGAGCCAGAACGCGCTCAGGATTTTCTTGATGAATTCATACCTTGCGATAAACCGAAATACAAAAAAGACAATGCAAGAAAATAATGCACGGACTTACTGTGACATGGAAGGTGTTAGGAAAAATAAAATCAAATTTTCTTCGGTCAAGGATGGTTGCTGAAATTCCGATAGAAAACCTTGCTGTAT
>QCWB01000050.1 GCA_013114715.1 Nitrososphaera sp. | reverse complement strand
CCCACCAAGGCCGAATTCTTGTAGCCTGATAGAATCGTCGGGGCTCAGGCCGGCAACTTGGATAGCGTATCCAACTACGACCTTATCGTGGATCATTATAGTCCTGCGCAGGAGTAAGGAGGTATTGCCACTGGCGCCAGTTCGGCCCTCAAAAGAAGAAGACTGTTGTTTCAGCGGTATATTCACTTCTCCCTTGATATCCCTTAATTCTAGCTGTCTTCTGCACGCTTCAATGAATCCCTCATGTTCTGTGAAACCCTTGATTACAACCAGACGGCTGCGAAGTGCAGCCACAGGTTTCAGGATACGTGGAGTTGGCATACCGATGGTCAAAGTATGACCATTCAAGTCGAGCCGCTTTCCAGATAGACACACCAGTAGACTTAGACGCTCATGAGGGACCCTCAGAACCAAACTGCTGTTGCCAGTTAATCGCAAGAGCCGGTCTCCTAACAGAACTCCGCTAATAGGGTGAATACCTACACTCTGGTCACCATGTAACTCCGGGATAATACGCGACAGGGCGGAGAGAAGAATATAGCTATGATCTGCAGGGATCTCCGTTCCTTCGACGCGGAATGAAATATCTAACACTACCACTCAATATGCGCCTCCACGAAATCACTCATGCGGATGAATGTTGAACCTTGATGGCTGCAGGACACGCCATACTACCCAAAGCCATCGCTTTTGAAGTTTTCATCTCGCAATTGCGGTTCGAAAGGATCGCAAAGATAATCTTCTGGACTTGAATGGCGGGGCCTGTCAAATACTTGATGCTGGCGAATTGCCATAATGTTTGGTAATCTTCGAAATCAATAAGCCATCTTGTACGCCTGCTTCCTTCTAGTCGGATCATATCTGCCATAAAACAATCGCAATGTGTTGATATCTTCCCAGCCCATCGAAGCTACAGCATCGTAGTTGTATCCAGTCCTTACAAGCCATAGGTGAGCTCCGCAATGCCTCAGCGCGTACATTGCTCTCTTGTAAAAGTAAGGATGTGTCAATCCAACCGCATTGTAACCTTCTTTCAATGCTGCAATGATGCGGCTTGAAAACTGTGCGAACGTCTCATCATCCTTGCCAAATATCCTGTCTTTGCGAGTGGCAAGCCATTTCTTGACTGTCGACACTGCTAGCGGGTTTCGGATTTCCTTTGGCCAAGTTACATTGGTCTTTGACTCGTAAAGCTTGCCTTCAAACACCTCAATCTCGAATGTTTCAATCGCTATCTTTTCTTTCAGCGCAGAATAAAGCTCCATCTGCATCCTTCTGTCTGCTACCAGGCGCTCGTCATAGCTCCAGTCTGAATCCCAGGTTGCCTTTGTCCTAGTCAATTTTTCCTTTACTATATGAAAGTCTGATGCTTTAGCCATAAAGACGCGTCCTGGCCTTCCAAACGTTTCAGTGGCAAACGCAACGTACGCTGCCATCTCCAAATCATTCTTGTTCAGATAATAATTCATCAAATCTTCAAACTCGTTGCCATGAAATTTGCAATCTGCATACTTGCCAACTTCATCCTTGCTTCCATCTATTCCAAGCTGCAGTGCTTCCATCTCGGATAACGGGTATTTCAGGCATAACTGATAGAAGGTTCTCAATGATTTCCGGATATGGGCTGGCAGCCTGTCTGTGTTTTTGTATTTGAAATATTCATCCCGGAATGCTATAGTAGTTTCATGTGCATGCCAGTCCTCAGGATGGCACTTGAATGTCGGAATGGCCCTTCCAAGGCAGATGCTCCGAAGCTGTGTATAGTTGGATTTTGCACTACCAGACTTTAGGTCAGGCCTTTTGATGTTTGCAATCAACGGCTGTATTATTGGAATCTGGCTGAATCCCTGCTTTGTAAGCTGGTTTATTCTTTCTAATCTGACCTGATAGTCTCCTAGGCCTTTCTTCTTGTAGATGTGGCCGTCTTTTTCTATTCTTCCTTCTTTTAGAAGCTGCTGGCAGTACCGCCAGACGTGCATGGCGGAAAAGTTGGTTTCAGTCTGAATTTGCTTTGGCGTCTTTGGAGCTACAACTATAATTTCGTATATCCAGTTCTTGACGTCTTCGGTTGAATCAACTTTCTTGCCCCGGACACGGAGGCGCTTTTTCTTGATGCCCTTTAGTTCATCATTTGTAGACGTTTTTGCCGTAAATGCAATGACACGGGACATGCTCAAATTGCACCTTCCCTGAAAATCGAATTATGAAAAATCGCCCTTGTGATAATTTTATCAGAATCTTGCCACATTTTATCATACCATATTATTATCACACATTGATATAGTATCATCAATATTATTATCATACTACGCTAGTATATTAATATGTGCGCTCATATCATTCAAGACTGAAATTCGAACTCAGTCTTAAATAACCGCATACTAATTACACTTTATCAATATGCGAACAAACCCACGAAACAAGGAAGGTGTTGTCAATATTCAAATTTACAAACCACTTTACGACAAGATAGCCAAGCTTGCCGACGAGCAGAATATTACAATAAAGGAATATGTCAACAAGTTCCTTGAAGGGCATGTAATTACAATTGAATTAATGAGACAGCGCTTTTCCCAGATTATGCAGGTGGGTGCAACAGATACCGCGGTATTGATGCAAGACAAGGGAAAGAACGTCATCGCATCTGTCACCATGCAAAAGAACGGAGACATGCATTGCTCTGCATGCAAGAAAGACTTTTGTGAACACATCTTTGCTTCTCTCTTTTCTCCAAGCTGGATAACCATTCTTCAGAACATGGGAAAAGAAGACACTTTGCAATCGAGTTGACTCGACGAGGCTCTCACATCAACAAGAATCTATTGTAGAAAGGCTGTAGAATCTACAAAGTTGTTGATGTAGATTTTTCTAGGCTGACATTCTTTTTCTACGCACGTTTCTACACCTTTTCTATATCGATTCTACGATGGAATCTACACTTGGCTGTCTTTTCTACAGCAAGTTTCCACGTTCTACAAAAGTCTATGCGTGTACTTTTTACGATGGCGAAAATCCTTTATAGCTGGATAGTGAAACTATTAACTGAAATTTATTCGTAGATTCTACACATGTATGTAGAAAACTGTTGGAATTGTTCAAGATATGTGTAATGTTATGGCGATTTTAACATTCTGAGTTCAAATTATTGGAATACAGGCATCTAGAGCAATCATGATGTTTCATAACAATTACTTATTAGTGGATAAGTCAATAAACGAGGAGTGCAACAGATAGAAACAATCAACCCCGCCACAGGGAAATTGATAGCCACTTATGATAATGAAACGCCAGAACAGGTCAGTCAGAAAGTAAAGTCTTCCCGGACCGCGCTTGCAGGATGGAAGAAACTCGAACTGTCCGAACGAACAGACTATATGAGAAGGCTTGGTCGGGTTATGCGAAAAAGCCGCGAGGAGTATGCCCGAACAATAACAGAAGAGATGGGCAAGCCAATTCGGCAGTCCCTTGCCGAGATAGAGAAGTGCGCCTGGGTCTGCGACTATTATGCAGAGCACGCCGAGGTATTCCTGCGAGACCAGATAATCCCAACGGAGTTTCGGAAGAGCTTTGTTTCCTTTGAGCCACTTGGCGTCGTTGCGAGCATCATGCCATGGAACTTTCCGTTTTGGCAGGTGATGAGGTTTGCAGTGCCAGCCCTTACCGCTGGAAACGTTGGAGTCTTGAAGCACTCCAGCGTCTGCCTCGGCTCGTCACTAAAACTACAGCAGGCATTTGAGGACGCCGGATTTCCAGAAAACGTATTTCAGACTGTCATAGGTGACTACCGAGTTGGCGAGGCTCTAGTCCAGGCCAACATCGATGCCGTGTCCGTGACTGGCAGCCTGAACACTGGCAAGCGCGTTGCAGAGCTGGCGTCAATGGACCTAAAGAAATTTGTCCTGGAGCTTGGCGGAAGCGATCCGTTCATCGTTCTTGAGGACGCCGATCTTCACCAGGCTGCGCTCATGGCAACGCAATCTAGGTTGCTTAACAACGGCCAGAGCTGCATCGCGGCAAAGCGGTTCATAGTAGTCAAAGACGTGGTGGAGAAATTCACAAAGCTGTTTGCAGAGGACACCTTGGCAGAGGTGGTCGGAGATCCTCTGGACCCAAAGACGACCGTGGGCCCGCTGGTCAGAGACAGCCAGAGACAATCCCTATCAAAGCAGGTAGAAGATGCAAGGGCCAAGGGCGGCAACGTACTGATTGGCGGCAAGCCGATAAACAGAGACGGATACTTTTACGAGCCAACGATAATCTCAAACGTCAGACATGAAATGGACGTCCTAAGAGAAGAGGTCTTTGGCCCGGCAGCGCCGATTCTTGTAGTGGAAAACGAGGCGCAGGCAATCATTGAGGCCAACAATTCCGAGTTCGGGCTTGGCGCAAGCATTTGGACTAGCAACCTTGAGCGCGGAATCCGGCTTGCGCGGCAGATAGACAGCGGAATCGTGTCAATAAATGAAATGGTCAAGTCAGACCCGAGGCTTCCGTTTGGCGGCGTAAAGAAATCCGGAATTGGCAGAGAGTTGTCGGAATTCGGGATAAAGGAATTCGTCAACATCAAGTCAATCGTGGTAAAGGACGTCACCAGCAAGCTGCTGGTAGAATAAAAAGGTAAGCGGGCCAGCCTACGGGTTGATTACGGCCCTGCCGACTATCTTGCCTGCCTTCAGCTCTTCTAGCGCGCCGTTTGCCTCGTCAAGCGAGAACTTGCGCGACACGGTTGACTGGACCTTGCCCTGTTTTGCAATGGCCACTAGTTCCACCAGATCCGCAAACTTGCCTGTGTAGGCCCCAGTCAGAGTGAATGCGCGAAGCGGCACAAGCGGCAGATTAAGTTCGTACGAGCCGCCAAACAGTCCGACCATCACGAGTTTGCCGCGCTTTCTTAGCATGTTAAACGAGTTTGGAATCGTCTTGCCGTTGTTGACAAAGTCGATTACCGCCTCGGCTCCAACGCCATTTGTTACGTCCTTTATGCCCTTGACCGGATCGACTGCGCCGGAATTAATAGTCTCATGCGCGCCAAGCCTCTTGGCCTCTGCGAGCTTTTTTTCGTCGATATCTACTATTGCTATTCTTGCGTTCGTTATTGCCTTTGCCAGCTGGACTGCCATCAGGCCTAGACCGCCAGCGCCGATGATTACCATTGTCTCTCCAGGCAGGGGGGCGGCCTTTTTCACTGCAGTGTATGCTGTAAGGCCAGAGCATGCCAGCGAGGCAGCTGCATTTACGTCATAATCTCCAAGCTTTACCAGGTACTTGTGGCTTGGGACTAGGACAAGCTCAGAGTATCCGCCGTCCTGGTACACGCCAAGGGATCGTGGGGAATCGCAAATGTTCTCCTCACCGACCCTGCATGCCGGGCACGTGCCTTCTCCAAGCCACGGATATACCAGTACCTTGTCGCCCTTCTGGAAGCCGGATACGTTTTCACCCATTTCCTCTATGGTCCCGGCAATTTCGTGTCCAGGCGTGAGCGGGAACTTGACTCCGCGGTCCTCTACTTTCATAAATACGCCCTGCGGGCCGGCGTAACCGCCTTCCCACAGGTGCAGATCACTGTGACAAACACCTGCACTTTGCACCCTAACAAGAACTTGGTCGTTCCTTGGTTTTGGGACATTGACATCGTGTATTTCTAATGGTTCCTTTGTCTTCATTATTCGTGCAGCTTTCATGATTGATTCTGTAGCAACCAAGTGGATAAAAAGGATTCTACATAGAATGGTTTTATTATCAACAATCGCAAGTTGAATGGGTGGCTGTTGAAAATCTTACACTGGTTTTTCTTGCCATATTGGGACTGGCCATCGGGTTTGTCGGTGGGCTCGTCGGCCTGGTCCTTGGAGTGCTGCGATTTCCACTGATATTTGCAGAGACATCAGTAGCTATCGCGGCCGGCACTAATATCGGGGTCAGCACCCTTGGAGCCCTGACTGGCGCGATAAGGCATTTTCAACAAAACAATCTGCATTTCAGAGTGTTTGCCATCATGGCAGGCACGGGCGCGGCAGGATCTTTTCTTGGTGCGTTTTTGACAAGACTGGTTTCAGCACAAATGTTGCTGACAATAATCGGCCTAATTGTTTCCTACGAAGTAGCCTCTCTTATCAAAAGCTCAAGAAACCTGCCGACAGTTCGCCGGCAAGGCCCAGCTTTGCCCTGGAGTCTGCAATAGGGTTTGGAGTCGGGTTCCTTGGCGGGATGGTGGGCCTTGTACTTGGAAGCATCCGAATGCCTGCAATGATAAGCGTGCTCAAGATGGAGCCAAAAGTGGCAGTCGGAACAAACTTGGCAGCATCAGCCATAATGGGTGCAGCCGGACTTGCAGGCCACCTGATAAACAGCGAAGTTGATTTTCTAGTGCTTGCGATAATGGGCTCTACTGCAATGCTTGGAGCGTACATTGGAGCCCGCTACACCGACAGGTTTAGCGCCAATACTCTAAAACTGCTTATCGGTTTTGTGCTGGTCTTTGTAGCAGTTGTAATGTTTCTAAATGCCGCAAGCCTGGCTTAATTACAAAACGAAATACTCTGCCAGCGGGTGGTGCACAACTATTGCCGCAGTTGACTGGTCTGGAATAATCTGGCCTGACTCTGTCAGAGTCATTCCTGATTTTGCCGGATCGAGGATCTGCCAGACAAGGTGGTGCTGCATTATGTCTGGGCAGCTTGGGTATCCCCAGCTGTAGCGAAGGCCCCTTTTCCCTATTCCAAGCTCTGTCCTGATACGGGCATTGACCCATTCCGCGATGGCTTCGGCCGTCTCTACAGCCAAGCCGTGCAGATAATACGCATCAGTATACCTGTCTTGCTTGTTCCACCTGTCAATTGTCTCCGTAACTTTTGTGCCAACGGTGACGGCCTGAAACGCTACAACGTCGTCTTGGCCAAAATAGTCTGCAAGGCAGAGGTGTTTTTCTTTAGACGACCTTGGGAAATCAAAAACAGCCTGCCTGTCATCAAAATCCACTGCAAGCCGGCCGGTCCCGTCCTTGCCTTCTGTCAAGTTGTGGCATCGGAAATATCCGTAAACTGCCTGCGGCGCAAACAGGTTTTCGTCAATCACGCGCCGGCTCCACTCTGCAAAAAGCTGCTCCGGGTCACTTTCAGACGCTCCCTTTCCCCTGATGCCCCACTGCAGGACAAACAGAGACTTCTTGCTGATGTATTTCCAGATCTCGTGCAGGTCCATGTCGGATAACCTGTACCTGACGTTGATTGAAGGCGGGCTTGGCGGCTGAACAGGCCTGATTCCGCTGTGCTGAATTTCTGCATCAGAAACCGGCTGCTGCTTTTCATTCCATTTTTCCAGCTTTTGCCTCCAATCCGAGACAAACTTTTCTCTGTCCTTGGAAACAAGCGTGTTCATTACCTTCAAGCCGTCAAAGGCTGTCTTGCAATAAAACACGCCAGGGCTGTATATGCCGCCGTCTTTTGCAACTCTGTTGATGTAGCTGCTGTTGATCGCCGCGCCGCCGCAGAGCACGGGGATCTGCATGTTGTTCTGCCTTGCGTGCTCTACAAAATACTGCATCTGCTTTGACGTGGACACGAGCAGGGCTGAAAGGCCCAGAACGTCTGGCTTGACCTCGTCTATCTTTTCTAGTATCTTTTGCATCGGGACCTGCTTTCCAAGGTCATATACTGTGTAGCCGTTGTTGACGAAAATGGTCTTGACTAGGTTCTTGCCGATGTCATGGACGTCTCCGTAAACCGTGCACAAAACCAGCTTGCCCTTGCTCACGCCTTCCTGCTTGATTAGGTACTTTTCAAGCTCGGCTACTGCTGCCTTCATGCATTCTGCTGATTTCAGAACAAAAGGCAGGATAAGCTCACCGGATCCAAACTTGTCGCCAACCTCCTTCATGGCTGGAAGCAAAGTCTCGTTCAGTGTCGCAACAGCCGCATCATGCGCAGCTTCTCTTGAAGATTCTATGACAAACCTGCCTTCGTTTCTGGTTATTTTTGCGTCGGCTATTCTGTCGGCTATTGCCTCAACGACGTCTTGCTCAATGCCGTCTTTTAGCCTGTTGACTATTCTAAAATGGCAGCGCCTTGCAGCCGGCCAGCTTGGGTCAACCTCAACTCTTTTTCCGGCAGAACTGGTCTTTACCTTCTCGCCCTCGAAATAACTTATCAGGTCTGCAAGCGCATTCTGGTGCGCATTAAATATTAAGTCCTCGGCAAGTTTTCTCTGCTTTTCGTCTATCTCTGGATAGGGTATGATGTCCTTGGCGTTGATTATCACTGCATCAAGGCCAGACTTTAGCGCGTGGTGCAAGAAGACCGAGTTCACAACTTTTCTTGCGGCCGGAGGAAGGCCAAAGCTGACGTTGCTTAGACCCAATACAACAAATGATTCCGGGAACCTTTGCTTGACAAGCCGTATCCCGTCTAGGGTGTTTTTGGCAGAATCTGCAAACTCGGCCTCGCCGGTGGCCAGCGTGAACGTCAGCACGTCAAAAATGAACTGCCAGGGCTGCAGGCCGTATTTCTGGCCAGTCTGGTAAAGAAGTTCTGCTGTTTCCAGTTTTTCCTGCGCTGTTTTGGCCATGCCTTTTGGGCCGATGCACATGGCAACTGCCAGCAGGCCATATCTGGCCATCAGCGGCGCCAACGCGTGGAACCTGCTTCCATCGCCTTCCAGGTTAATTGAATTGATAATTGGCCTTCCAGGTATCTGCATGACTGCCGCCTCTATGACCTTGGGGTCAGTCGAGTCTATGACAAGTGGAGCTTCTATTTCCAAACTGAGCCTCTTTACCAGTTTTTTCATGAATTCAAGCTCGTCTGATCGCTCTGTCGTGGCAACGCAGACATCCAGGCAGTGCGCGCCATCCTCGACTTGCATCCTAGCCAAATCCACAAGACCGTCAATGTCGTCGCCAAGAACCAGCTCCTTGGCCTTTCTGGAGCCCTGCGTGTTTAGCCGCTCGCCTATTATCAGTGGCGCGGGCTCTTGCCGCAGGTCAACAGCTTTTAGAGCAGAGCTGGTCCGGGGAGTTTTCAAACGCAAAAAAGGTACTTCTGAGCCTATATTTATTCGACTTTGTCTATGACTTTTCTAAGCTCTGCAATGTGGCTTGGGTTTGTTCCGCAGCAGCCGCCTATCATACGCACGTGCTCGTGCTTGGCCACAAACTCTGCCATGGCTTCTGCTATTTCGGCCGGTCCCATCTTGTAGACTGCCTTGCCGGCCTCGTTATGCGGCATGCCTGCGTTTGGCATCACCAGAATCGGAAGGTCCTGCTCTGACAGCCACCTCACGCTGGGGATCATCTCTGCCGGCCCAGTTGAGCAGTTGAGGCCAAAAACATCGATACCCATGTCGCTTACAGTGGTATACGCTGCCTGGACACTAGTTCCAAGAAGCATCTTGCCGTACTGGTCCAGAGTCACGTTGGCTATGATTGGAACTTTTTTGCCTACCTTGTCCATTGCCTGATGACATGCCTCTATGGCCAATTTGACTTCCAGGATATCCTGGCTGGTCTCTATAAGCAGGGCGTCAACTCCGCCAAGGACGAGGCCTTCAGCCTGCAGGGCAAACGCCTGCCTTATCTCGTCAAGCGGCTTTTGTCCCAGATCCGGGTCGTTTGAGCTTGGCAGGTAGCCTGTCGGGCCCATGGAGCCGACAACGTAGCGCTGCCTGTCCTTGAACTCG